>JANLYY010000118.1:0-6575 GCA_031365885.1 Polaromonas sp.
GAGAACAAGGTGTCAGACACCTGCTTCACGCTGGAATAAATCGAGCGCACGATAGGAATGCGGCTGAGCAGCGAGTTGCCCCACTGCACCAGGCGCTTGCCAAAAAAGTTGCTGGCAACGGCGCCCATCAGCAACACGATGCCCAGCATCAGCACCACGCCAAAGCCGGGGATGTGAAAGCCCAGCAGTCTGTCGGGATGCCATGCGACGGGAAGAATCAACAGCGTTTGATCGAGCGTGCTGACGATCCAGTTCAACACCGCCAGGGTAATGGCCAGTGGAACCAGCACCAGCAAGCCAGCCAGAAGCCAGCGGCGAATCGAGCTCATCACGAGGATTTGGAGGAACTGGAAGTGCTGGAAGGACTGTCACTGCCAGCCGACGGGGCTGTCGCAGCAGGTGCAGGCTTGGCTGCCACCGGGGCCGCAGCGGGCGCATGCGTGGTCCCATTTTCAGCGGGCTTGGCATCAGCGCCGGGCGCAGCGGGTGCTGGCGCATCGCCATCAGCGGGCTTTGCCGGCTTGACGCCGTTGTCGCCACGGAAATCGGTGACGTACCAGCCCGAGCCCTTCAACTGAAAGCCAGCCGCCGTGAGCTGCTTTTTAAATGTCTCTGCACCGCAAGCCGGGCAAACCGACAGTGGCACGTCTGACATTTTTTGCAAGACATCCTTGGCGTGCCCGCAGGACTCGCATTTGTAGGCGTAAATTGGCATGGTGCTGGGGGTGTCCAATAAATAAGCGCCGGCTGGCTTGGGCCTGGAGCTGCAAATCGTTTGAAGGGGAAAGGAGAGCTTGAAACCAAGGCCATATCTGCAGAGGCGCAAAGCCCGCGATTATAGACTTTGCCTACCTGCCAGCCAGCCAGTCGCCCGACCGGTAGAGTGCCGCCGCGTGGCCGAACAGTTGTTTTTCAGAAAATGCGAACTCGCATCACCAGCTGCATCGCCAGCAGCCCCAAAACAAAGCCCATGCCACCGTAAATAATGCTCTGAAGCAGCTTGTTGGTACGCTTTTGCTCCGCCATCAGCTGCTCAAGGTCGCGGCGGGTCAGCAGGCCCGGTGACTTGAGGTATTGGGTCAGGAGCCGCGGCAGCCCTGGCAACAATTTGGCGTAGGTAGGCGCCTCAGCCTTGAGCTGCGCCAGCAGCTTCTCGGGGCCGACCTGCTCCAGCATCCACTTTTCCAGAAACGGCTTGGCGGTACTCCATAAGTCAAGGTCCGGGTCCAGGTCTCTGCCGAGCCCTTCAATATTGAGCAGCGTTTTTTGTAATAAAACCAGTTGCGGCTGAATTTCAACATGGAACCGTCGCGAGGTCTGAAACAGCCGCATCAGCACCAGACCGAGAGAAATCTCTTTCAATGGCCGGTCAAAGTAGGGCTCACAGCAGGCGCGGATGGCCGCCTCCAGCTCATCCGAACGCGTTTCGGCAGGCACCCAGCCCGACTCGATATGCAGGTCGGCCACGCGCTTGTAGTCGCGCCGAAAAAAAGCAATGAAGTTTTGCGCCAGGTACTCTTTGTCGATCTCGGTCAGCGTGCCGACAATGCCAAAGTCGAGCGAGATGTAGCGCCCGAAGGTCTCAGGTGCCAGGCTGACCTGAATATTCCCAGGGTGCATGTCGGCATGAAAAAAACCATCGCGAAACACCTGCGTGAAGAAAATGGTGACGCCGTCGCGCGCCAGTTTTTTCATGTCCACGCCCGCGTCTCGCAAACGCTGGGTATGGCTGATCGGCACGCCTTTCATGCGCTGCATGACCATCACCTCGGGCATGCAGTAATCCCAGTGCATCTCGGGAATCATGACCAGGTTCAAGCCTTCCATGTTGCGACGCAACTGGGCCGCGCTGGACGCCTCACGCAGCAGATCGAGTTCGTCGTGCAGGTATTTATCGAACTCGGCCACGACTTCGCGTGGTTTCAGGCGCTTGCCGTCGGCAGATGCACTGTCGACCCAGCCAGCCATCATTTTCATCAGCGCCAAGTCTTTTTCAATCGCCACCTTCATGCTGGGGCGAAGCACTTTGACTGCCACCTCGCGCCCGTCAGGCAGGGTAGCGAAATGCACCTGCGCGATCGAGGCACTGGCGACGGGTGTTTGCTCAAAGGTCGCAAAAATCCGGTCCAGCGGTCGGCCAAACGCTTTTTCAATGATGGCCACGGCCAGGTTTGACTCAAACGGTGGCACCCGGTCCTGCAGGCGCGCCAGCTCGTCGGCAATATCGGGCGGCAGCAAATCCCGACGGGTTGACATGACCTGGCCGAACTTGACAAAAATCGGGCCCAGACTTTCGAGTGCCTCACGCAGCCGCTCGCCGCGCGGCGCACGCAGATTGCGACCCACCGACACCATGCGGGTTAGCAGGCGAATCCAGGGCTTCTGAAAACTGGAAAGTACCAGTTCGTCAAGGCCGTAGCGAAATAATGTCCAGATGATGAACAAACCCCGGAACAGCCGGCTCATTCAGCGGCTTTCATGGCATCTGGCACGGGAACTGTGGTGGACGGCCGAGCCACGGGCGAGCGAGCCACAAACTGTTTCAGCCCGGCAAACAGCCGACGCCCTGCCTCGGCGATCGCATGCGCCGGTGCATCGCCAATCAGGCGCGACAGGTCTTCTTCGGCATCCCAGCGCAAGTTTTCGGCCAGCCAGCCCAGCTCGGCAGCCAGTTGCACATCCCCTTCAATCTTCACCGGTGGCGCTTTTCCTGACATGACCGATTGCAGCACCGTGAAAGGTGACTCGACCGGCACCGACAACTCCAGATCGGCCTTCGTACCGGGTACGGCGCGGTCCACCAGACCTGCTGGTGTTACTACCAAATCAATAGCGAATAGCCCAATGTTGACGTGGACTACCCGTCCTTTTTGCCTCAACAAACGGTCCTGTGCCGCCTTTTCCTGCATCAGGACGTGATTGAGAAAAAGTACCATGCGTTGCTGCCCCTCATCAACCACCCACAACGGCGGCTGCAGACGGCTGGCAATGGACTCCAGAAAAGAAAAAGGGAACGTGTTATTCATACGTTCCCGATTTTGCAGCAGATTGGAGAAGCCTAGCACGGCTTAGCGGATTGCAGGTCATTAACCAGCAGGGGCTGCGGAACCGGCTTCGCCGGGCCGCAGGCGCAGTGCCCCCTCGGGGGGCAGCGTATTACACGCAGTGAGACGCGTGGGGGCTTATTGAAGTGCCTGCACACCCGCCACCAGCCAGCCACCACCACCGTTGCGCGGCTTGGTCATGTTCCACACCTCGCGAAACGGGCTGGCGCCAGCCGAAGCATCTTCGCGAATCATTCCTGAAAACTCGACGCTGGCCATGTACGACTCGCTGAGCTCTTCAATACCGAGCAGCTGCGCATTGAGCATGACCACATCGGTTTTATTGCTGACACCACCCGTGTGCGACTCACGATCAGCCAGTTGGGCCTTGATCTGGTCGAGCATCTCGTCGGTCATCATGGCGCGCAGACTTTGGATGTCCGAGCGATCCCAGGCGTCTTGCAGCGTGGTGAAGTTTTTCTTGCAGGCTTGAAGAAAGCCATCGGCATCGAACCCGGCTGGAACACCCCATGACTGTGAACCCAGCAATGCGGAGCCAATCATGGAACTACCAGCAGCCGCACCACCAGAGACTTCACGATTGGCGTCAAAGGCGGAACCCGCTCGCTCGAATGGACGGGCTGACGAATCATTGCCGACATTCTTCGGGTTGTAGCCGGAAGGCGGTGAGGCGCTGCCCGCACCTTCGAACGCAAACGGTTCACGCGTCCTGCCGGTGTCGGTTGCGCCCCTGTTCTTGAGCTTGCGCATCACAAAGCCAACTACTACCATGATGACCAGTGCGAGCAAGGCGAACATGATGATCTGGCCAAATGCGCCGCCCAGACCGAGTGACGAAGCCAGCCAGGCCAGGCCCAGACCAGCGGCAAGACCGCCCAGCATCGCGCCCCAAGGCCGCTTCGGTGCAGCCGGCGCTGCCGCAGCTGCGGGTACGGCCGGTTTGGCTGCCGAATTGGCGCCGCCCGGCGCGGCTTCACGCTGCGTCACGTTGGGCGACTGCTTGCCAATCGACTTGCCGCTCCCCATGCGTTTGGCTTCGGCGTCCTGACCAGCAAGGCCCAGGGTAATAGCAAGCAATGCCGTCAGTGCCAGCGAAAGAAATTTCATGGACCAGATCTTCATAATGTCTCCTTGAACTCGATTAAAGCGGTTTCACTGACTAAAGCTATGGCCAACCAGCCCTAATTCAACACTTGATTGCAACATGCAAAGCCACCACGCCGCCAGTCAGATTGTGATAGTCCACATGACCAAAACCACCTTTGTGCATCAGGGTCTTCAATTCGTCCTGCCCCGGATGCATCCGGATTGACTCGGCCAGGTACTGGTAACTTGACGCGTCGTTGGCCACCAGCTTGCCCAGTTTTGGCAACACCTTGAACGAATACCAGTCATAGAGTTTTTCCAGCGGCCTGGCCACCTTCGAAAACTCAAGCACCATCAGCTTTCCGCCCGGTTTCAGCACCCGGTTCATCTCGCGTAAAGCAACGTCTTTGTGTGTCATGTTGCGCAAGCCAAAGGCAACGGTCACCAGATCAAAACTGTCGTCTGCAAAGGGCAGGCGTTCTGCATCGCAGACCAGCGTGGGCAAACTGACACCGGCATCGAGCAGCCGGTTACGCCCCTCGCGCAGCATGGCTTCATTGATATCGGTGTGCACCACCTGACCGCTGCTACCCACTTTGGGCGCGAAAGCCAGCGCTAGGTCACCGGTGCCGCCTGCTATGTCCAGCACATGCTGGCCTTCCTTCACGTTAGCCACCAGCACGGTATAAGCCTTCCAGGCGCGGTGCAGGCCCATCGACATCAGGTCGTTCATCACGTCGTATTTGGGCGCCACGGAATCGAAAACGCCGCGAACCCGGCGCGCCTTGTCCTGCTCGTCGACGGATTCAAAACCAAAATGGGTATTGCTCATGACGTGAATGCTACGTGGCTAAGTGGTGTTGCGGGGCGACAACCCCATGAATATTCAGGGATTGCTTAGCTCAATAAACCAAAAACAACCATACGCCGCCAGGCAGGCAAGTTGGAACCGGTCAATGGCTGCTGCACGAATGGCCGCCTGCTACCACCATGGCTGAATCGCGGTCGGCGCCTGCCGCCTGCAAGCGGCGCTTGTAGTCGTCCCACAAGCGGCTTTGCTCATTACCGAGGTAATACAGGTAGTCCCACGAAAAAATGCCGCTTTCGTGACCGTCCGAGAAAACCGGTTTCACCGCGTAGTTGCCAATGGGTTCCAGCTCAACCAGATTGACTTCGCGTTTTCCAGTCTGCAGCACTTCCTGCCCAGGGCCATGGCCCTGCACTTCCGCTGACGGCGAATAGACGCGCATCAACTCGAACGCAATTTTGAATTCCTTGCCGTCAGAAAAAGCAATTTCGAGCACACGCGACTGATTATGAACCGTCAGCGCGGTTGGTGTCGGAGAATTGGATTGGAGACCGGCCATGGAAGTTAACTGCTTTCTATTCCGAATAAATCAAGAGCCAAATTCTTGTGCGATCAGGCGGTTGACCTGCTTGCAGCGCTCAGCCACCTGTCGAATTTTGTCATCATTTACCGGCCGAACGGGCGCAGCCCAGACCGGCGCCGGGAAATGGCTGTCCCAGTCAAAGCGCGCAATCACATGCCAGTGCAAATGAGGCACCGCATTGCCCAAAGCAGCCAGATTGACCTTGAGCGGCTGCAGTTCGCTGCGCAAAATTTTCTCGACCAGCACCACCGCGTTCATGCAGATGTTGCGGTCTTTGGATGAAAGGTCGGAAAACTCCGCCACATGCTGCATCCACACCACGCGGTAAAAAGCGGGAAATCCGACTTCGACGGCCTGAATGATGTGAAATTTTTCATGACGAAACACCAGCAGCCCGCCATCCGTTTCGCACAGCGGGCAGCCCTTCACACTGACGGCAGGCAAGCTCAGACCAGCACCCGCTCGATGCCGCCATGATTGGCTGCCTCGACATAGGTGGGCAGCCAGTCCTTCCCCAGAATCTGATTCGCCATTTCGACCACGATGTAGTCGGCTTCCAGCAGGCCATTTTTCAGGTCGTCACCGTAGCGCGACAGACCCTGCAGGCAGCTCGGGCAACTGGTCAGAATCTTGACGTTTTTCTTTGCATCAACGGCGCCCGCACCGCCTGCGGTGCTTCCCATTAATTCCCGGAGCTGCACCTCGCCTTTTCGCAGCTCTTCTTCCTTGCGGAAACGGATCTGCGTCGAAATATCAGGCCGCGTCACCCCCAGCGTGCCCGATTCGCCGCAGCAGCGCTCGTTTTTCAGCACGTTGTCGCCCAACAGCGCCTTGACGGTTTTCATCGGCTCCTGCAGCTTCATCGGGCTGTGACAGGGGTCGTGATAGAGATAGCCCTGGCCCGGCGCATCGGTGCGCAGCGTGATGCCTTTTTCAAGCAGATATTCGTGAATGTCGATGATGCGGCAACCCGGGAAAATCTTGTCGAATTCATAGCCCTGCAGCTGGTCATAACAGGTGCCGCAACTCACCA
>JANLYY010000125.1:0-1813 GCA_031365885.1 Polaromonas sp.
GCGCGCGCACGGTAGCTGCCAGACCTAGCAGATCGGCAAGGTCGCCGCAGTGGTCGGTGCTGTGGCGGTCTAGTGCGATCAGCTGGCCAAGCGAGGCCAGGCTGCGCTGCAGTTCCCAACCGACCTGGCCCTTTTTGCCAAATAGCAATATTTTCATGCGGTCACGCTTGGCACTGGTTCGGCCAGTCAACGCACAAGTCGCTATTAATTTCGTAGCTTCTTGCGCACGTATTCATTGGGCTACAGCCGTATTTGGCACGTGAATCAGGCTTGGATGGTGCGGTCATCGGCAGGTCAGGCAAGGGCCGGGGCCGGGCGGGTGGCAGCGTCTTGTGAGGCGTATTGTTTGGCGGTCCAGTCTTTGTAGGCGCCGCTTTGGACGTGTGCCACCCAATCCGGATTCGCCAGATACCAGGCCACCGTTTTGCGTATGCCGGTGTCGAACGTCTCAGCGGGCTTCCAGCCCAGCTCGCGCTCGATCTTGCTGGCGTCGATGGCGTAGCGGCGGTCATGGCCGGGGCGGTCTTTGACGTAACTGATCTGCGATGCGAACTTTTCGCCGTTGGCGCGGGGGCGCAATTCGTCGAGCAGCGCACAGACGATGTTCACGATGTCGATGTTGGGCTTTTCGTTCCAGCCGCCGATGTTGTAGACCTCTCCCACCCGCCCCGCGTCGAGCACGCGGCGAATTGCGCTGCAGTGGTCCTTAACATAGAGCCAGTCGCGGATCTGCATGCCGTCGCCATAGACCGGCAGGGGCTTGCCGGCCAGCGCGTTGACGATCATCAGCGGAATGAGTTTTTCCGGGAAATGGTAGGGGCCGTAGTTGTTGCTGCAGTTCGTCGTCAGCACCGGCAGGCAGTAGGTGTGGTGGTAGGCGCGCACCAGGTGGTCGCTGGCGGCCTTGCTGGCTGAATACGGGCTGTTGGGTTCGTAGCGATGGGTCTCGGTGAAGGCTGGGTCGTCTTTGGCCAAAGAGCCATACACCTCGTCGGTGGAGACGTGCAAAAAGCGGAACGCGGCTTTCTCATCCGCGGGCAGTGCACCCCAGTACGCGCGGACATCTTCAAGCAAGCGAAAGGTGCCGACGATGTTGGTCTGAATAAAATCTTCCGGGCCGTGAATGGAGCGGTCCACATGGGACTCGGCGGCGAAATTGAGGACGGCGCGGGGCTGATGAGTTTTCAGCAGACCAGCCACCAGGCTGGAGTCGGCGATATCACCCTTGACGAAAACGTGGCGCGGGTCTGCGTGCAGCGAAGCCAGGTTTTCAAGGTTGCCGGCGTAGGTCAGGCTGTCGATGTTGACCACAGGCTCGTCCGATTGCGCGAGCCAGTCGAGAACAAAATTGGAACCGATGAAGCCAGCGCCTCCGGTGACGAAAATCATAGAACCCTTTGTGGATGCGGCGGGCTTGGTGATGCGACAGTGTGTGCATCGCTCGCGTTTTTATTTTTTTGATTATCGCACCGCACCCACTGCATCAATCTTTAGCAAATCAAACCGAAGACCCAGGCTAATCGTAAAAAATTGCAACGCCAGACAGTACGTTCAGAAATGAATTCCGCGCATCATCTGCTGCATCGCAATCGCCTCGGCCGACAGTTGCGGTTTGGCCAGTTTGTCGCCGGGTTTGGCGCCTTTGGCAGCCGACGAATCCGGGAACATGCGAAAGCTGGTGTTCATGGCGATTTGCGCAATGCGCGGCACCAGCGCGTGCAGCAGCTGGCCGCCAATGCCCAGGCGGGTAGCGATGCGCACCGGCTTGAAAATGCAGGCTTGCGCGATCAGGTCAGCGGCTTCTTCGGGCGAC
>JANLYY010000128.1:0-10413 GCA_031365885.1 Polaromonas sp.
GGCAACCACCTTCGGAATTTCAGCCGCCGCGTCGCCGGCCAGCAGCGTGCGCTCTGCGCCGTCGGGCAGCAACGGGTCATTGAGCAGGCCGGTGTAGGCGCGGATGTTGGTGCCGCCCACAATGCCGCGCACCAGCGTGAACACACTCGACGTGCGCAGCCAGTGCGCGTCTTTGGCAGCCACATCGACCAGAATGCGCGCCTTGCCGTCGGCGGCAAGCTCGATCTGGCGCACCCGGCCAATCGGGAAGCCCGAAAATGTAATGTCTTTGCCGACCACCACGCCTTCGGAATCATCGGCAATCAGCACCAGCCGCTGCGTGCTTTCAAATGCACCGCGCGCATACAGCACGTACAGCGCGGACGCGCACACCAGCACCAGCATGAAGACCATCAGCAAGCGCGCCTTCAGCTCCAGATTCGGCACTTGCGATGGCGAAGGCGCGCTGGCCTGGGTAGCCTGCAGCGGGTCGGGATGGGTGGGGTCGTTTGGAGGGCTCATTCAGCAGGTCTCAGGGGTCAATAGTAGTTGCCGACCAGCGACAAAATCTCGATCAGCAGGATCACGCTGAACATGCGCACCAGGCCGCGAATCTCCGCGCTGGTTCGCACGCTGCTGGCGCCGCCCATGCCGTAGAGCGCAGACGCCATCGGAATCAATGACACCGCCAGGCAAAAGAAAAAAGTCTTCAGCGCAAAAATCAGCGTGACGGCCGGGCTGAAGACCTGGCCGAACAGCCGCGTGTAGGCCGCCGCGCCGGCCAAATTAAAACCATAAACCGCAACATACGCCACCAGCAGCGCCACCACGCAGCTCAGCGCGGCCAGCGTGAAGCCGGAAAAAATGCCGGCCACTACACGCGGCAGCACCTCGCGCCGCACCGGGTCGATGCCGCGCTCGCGTTGTTCGCCCAGCTCACCGCTGGACTGCATGGCGGTGAGCTCGGCGCCGTCGGGAATCGTGCAGCGCAGCGCCACAAAAAGCGCAGCGGTCAGCGGAATCAATTCGAGTACCAGCACGCGAATTACCACCTGCAGCGCGTACTGCGACAGGCCGTAGCTCAGCGCGGTGACCACCACGATGCGCGTGATCACCACCGTGACCAGCGCACACAGCACGGTGAACCAGAGCAGGATGGGCGCGGTATTGAGGTAAATGTGCCGCGCCAGAATGCCCCGGTTGTCGCGGCGGTAGCTTGACGGGGTCAGTACCAGCACCAGAATCAGCGCGCCAAGGTGCAGCAGGCGCCACCACTCGATCAGCCAGTGCTGCGCGGCACGGCGCGTGTCGGCAAGCTGGTTGTGGAGAGGGCTGGCCGGGATCATCTGGTCATGATAACGGCGGGCGTGCAGCGGGACCCTAGCCGAGTGGCCCGTCCTGCAGCGGCAATGAGCCGTTCGGTATGCCGGCGGGCGGGCCGAGCGCAACGGCCTGGCGCGTGATGCCTTCCAGATCTGCGGCGGCAAACACTTGTTTACTGCATGCCACGTGCAGGCGTTTGCCTGAAAGTTGCAGACTGCTCTTTCGGCAGGACTTGTAGGGACGCCCGGCTCAACCCGGCAGCAAGCGGACGAGCTTGCCGTTGCTGCCGTCCGTCAGCAGATACAGCAGCCCGTCAGGCCCCTGCCGTACATCGCGACCGCGGCCAGTGCCTCCAATCAGTTTTGATTCCTGGCGAACTATTCAGCCAAGCGGTTCGGTCAGCTCAAGCCGGGCCAGATAGCCAAATTTCAACGAGCCGATGAACAGATCACCCTGGCATGCTTTGCCGTAGTTGTCGCTGGTCAAAAACGCCATGCCCCGCCGTTCACGGGAGGCCTCTGCAGTTCATGACTATCGCTATTAAAATAATAGCTGTATACGCACGTGTTTATTGGGCTCGAGTGCTTTTTTATATGTAAATCAGGCTTGCCAGAGCGCTGGAGGGCTGGGTAGCAGTGTCATGTCGGGGTGATCGGCTGAGCCGACGCGGGCTGGGTGTGGGCGGGTCCACGAAACGTGATCCGGTCCGCACCTTTCACGCGGCGCCGCCCAAAGCGAAATTGACATGAAGAACCATGACGAAATTCATGAAAATCAATGGCTTATCCGGGTAATCCAGAAACCGCATGAGCTTGACGCCGGTCTATGCCTTCAAGTATCCTGACCGCCATGCGTCAAATTGCCCCTGTTGCCCTCATAGCCCTAGCCGCCTTTATGGCAAGCCACGCGCAGGCAGCGCCCGGCAATTCTGGTGACGAACTGGACAAACTGCTGGCCGACAAAGGCCTGCTGATGCAGATGGACCAGGTCGGCAAGACGGTGCGCAACAAGGCGTCCGAGCTGGTCGTCGATGCGATGGGCTTCCTCGGCGTGCCGTACAAGCGCGGCGGCAACACGGCAGAAACCGGTTTCGACTGCAGCGGCTTCGTCCGCGCCATCTACGAACAAAGCGTCGGGCTGCTGCTGCCCCGCCGCGCCGAGCAGCAAGCTGCAGCCACCCAACGCATCGATAAAACCGAGCTGCAGCCCGGCGACCTGGTGTTTTTCAACACCCTGCAGCGCGCATTCAGCCATGTCGGCATTTATGTCGGCGAAGGCAAATTCATCCATTCCCCCAAACCCGGCGCACAGGTTCGCGTCGAAAACATGGGTGTGAGTTACTGGTCCAGCCGATTCGACGGCGCGCGGCGGGTGGCTGCAGGCGGCAGTAATGTCGCAGCGCAGCAAGCGGCGTTGCAGCCGACGAACTGGCAGGCGCCTGCCCCCTTGCCGCAGCCTGCTGTGCCAAGCCAGACCGAGTCCTTTTTTCAGGGACCGGATTACTCGCGCAACTAGGCCGGCTTAAAAGCGGTATGTAAGCCCGTGTCGCGCCACGCGATGCGTTCTCAGGCCCGCGTCAGATGCGGGTGAATCGTCCTTGATGCACGGCTCCACTCCCACTTTAATCATGGCGTTGTGAGCTCGCGCGCTGCGTTTTACGTCCGAACGGCATTGCTCTGAACCGCTGAGCCTGATTGACGACAAAGGTTTGCAGGCTTGTATCTACCTTGTTGAATTACAATAATCGACGTTTTGTAATTCAATCGACGAGGGCACCATGCAAAGCACCATCACTTCCAGAGGCCAGACCGTGATTCCTGCCTCCATCCGCCATCAATTTAACTTAAGCCCCGCAGATCGGCTGGAGTGGGTGCTGGATGACGGCACGATCCGCGTTGTGCCGGTCCGCGCCAACCCGATTGAGGCATTTAGGGGGCAGGGCAAAGGCGGCGCAACGGTGCGCCTTTTGGCAGAGCGCAAAAAAGACATGGCGCGCGAATGAAGCGCTTCTTGCTGGACACATCCGCCCTGCTCACCTTGCGAGACGACGAACCCGGCGCCCAGCGCGTGGCCGAAGTGCTGCAATTGGCCAGCCAAGGCAAAGCAAAATGCTATGGCTGCTTCATGAGCCTGACGGAAGTGCTCTACCGCGTGTGGCGAGACGAAGGCAAACCAGCAGGCCAATTGGCGCACCAGCAATGTTTGGCCCTGCCCATCGAGTGGCTGCACAGCAGCGATAGCCTGCTGACCAAAGCCGCAGAATTCAAAGCGTTGCATAGCCTGTCTTTAGCCGATGCATGGATTGCCGCATGCGCTGCAGAGCAAGGTGCGACATTGCTGCATAAAGACCCGGAGTTCAAGGCGTTGGCGGTGATGCAGGAGTTTTTGCCGATGAAGGCAGCTAAAAGTCGGTCGTAACATGCGCGGTCTCTGCCGCAATGCCAATGCTCTCGCTCAGCGTGGGATGTGGGTGAATCGTCTTGCCGATATCCACCGCGTCGGCGTCCATCCCGATAGTCAGCGCGACCTCACCGGTCATGTCGGCGGCGTGCGAGCCGACCATGCCGTCGGCCAGAATGCGGCCGTGGCCATGGGGTTCGGGTGAGGCGTCGAACGGCAGCTTGGTGACACCTGCGTCGCAGCCATTGGCGATGGCTCGGAATGGTGCTGTTCAAGGGCATAGGCCTTTTTTGCCCTTGATGCTTTTAGCGTTGGTTTTGGTAACTGCCTCACACGAAGAATGTATGCGGCTGTGGAAATGCCTATCACTTTAGCCACGCACACCACTTCGAACTACACCGCTGGCGCGTGCGATGAGGCAACACGCTCTTTGCCTAGATTAATTGGAATCTCACTTAAATCGAGCCCCTACAATCTCAAACATGAAATACGCCAATATACGTGAGGAAGAACTTAAAAACAAAGTCGCTCAAGACTACTTTTGGACCTACGATTGTTCAAAGATTATCGGTAATGTTGATTTTTGTGTTGCGATGCTCCATTCTGACACTGAGTTATTTGAGCAAGAGTCATTGCTCTGGGCGGAAGCTAAAAAGGGCAGTGCAGACATTTACACATCCGCTGTTCAGCTTATCCTCACCATAGGTAAAGCACGCAGTTTTGACAGACACTTGCCGCCGCCATTTTTAGTGGCGTTTGACGGTGAAAAAATAGCTTTTGTCCCCTACGCAGACATTCACGAAGTTTTTTACCAAAACGACTTTAACTGGAACGTTGCTCCCAGCAATCATGGCAGCAAAGAGTTTCAATCGCTTTTAGCCAAGGTTACCGCGACCATAAAACAAAAAACTTTGCTTTACCACTTTGGGCGCGATGATAAAGAGCTTGAGCGCTTTATTAACGACAATTTTCAGGTGGGGAAATTTGGCGTTACCAAAATAAGGATTGATAAAAACAACTTTATGGTGGTTTACAACAAATGGCTGCAAAGCGTCAAGCCCACTATTGCTGTCAATTGGGATATTGCGAAAAAGAGTGGCATTATTGACGGCGACTTTTACCTTGCAGACTTGCTATCGCAAGACAACAAGAGCCTGAAAGACAAGCTTTTTGTGCTTTTAAAGAATGACTTTTATGAGCTGGACAGGCAAATAGATGCGGCGGGATTTTTAAGCAGTAAAACTATCCAGTTCACTGACAGTCAAGTGGCACATACGCAGTTTTGGAATAAGTATGAGCGCCCGCCAAGACGAGAGTATTGGGACTATATCGTCGAGCGCCGAGACTTGCTCGTGCCGCAAGACGTGCGAGAGCGCAAGGGTAGTTACTTCACGCCGCAAGTCTGGGTAGAACTTTCCCAAAGATATATTACTGACGTATTAGGCGAAGATTGGCAGGACGAGTATTACGTCTGGGACTGTGCGGCAGGTACTGGCAACTTGCTCTTTGGTCTGACCAATAAATACAATGTTTGGGCTTCAACGCTGGACACGCAAGATGTAGAGGTGATGCGTGATCGCATTAAAAACGGCGCAAACTTACTGGAAAACCATGTTTTTCAGTTTGATTTTTTGAATGATAACTTTACTAAGCTACCCCAGCCGTTACAAGAAATCATCAACAACCCCGAGAAGCGCAAAAAGCTGGTTGTTTATATTAATCCACCGTATGCCGAGCATGGAAATCGTGCCACTATTTCTGACCGGGGAAAGCACAAGACGGACGTGGCAAAGCTGACCAAAGTCTATGAAGATTTTCACAGTATTGTGGGTACGGGGGCGCGGGAGTTATTTGTGCAGTTTTTCTTGCGCATCTACCGCGATATGCCAGAAGCGCATTTGGCATCGTTTAGCAAAGTAAAGTTTATAAATGCTCAAAATTTTTCCAAATTTAGGACGTACTTTAAAGCGAAATACGAAAAGGGATTTATTTGCAATTCAAATACATTTGATAATGTAAAAGGGAACTTTCCGATAGGATTTTTAATTTGGAATTTAAAGTCGCAAGCAAACATTCAGAAAATTCAAGCTGATATTTTCCTAAAAAACGAACAGCCTTTTGGGAGAAAAACGTTTTTTTCGTGTGATGATAAAGTTTTTATCAGTGGTTGGCTTAGGAAATTTTATGACCAATTGAATACTCCGATTTCGTATCTCATACTCCCTGGGATAGACATGCAGCAGCAGCAAGGTGTTTACTTCACTTTAAAACCAACCCAAAGCGATATCGAGCAGCATAAAAACACGCCAGTTACTAAAAATAATGTTCTGGTAATGTCTATTTATCTGGCAATCCGTCATGCAATTGAGGCAACTTGGCTAAACGACAGGGATCAATTTTTGCATCCCCAAGATACTTGGAGAAAAGACTTTGACTTTCAAACGGACTGTCTTGTATACACCTTGTTTCACAGCCAAAACCGTGTAGCTTGCGGCCAAGGTATCAATCATTGGATACCATTTACCGAGACGGAAGTGAACGCCAGGGAAAAGTTCGCTAGTAACTTTATGAGCCAGCTTATCAAAGGAAAAATAAAATCTGAAGATAGCGTAGATTTATTCTCAGGAAACGAACTTACAACTAACTACGAAGTTGCTTTGGAATTTTCAACTGAAGCAACTTCTGTTTTCAACGCTGGGAGGGCGCTTTGGACTTATTACCATGCTCAGCCAGAGTGCAATGTCAACGCCTCACTTTACGATATTCGCGAACACTTCCAAGGTCGCAACGACAAAGGCAAGATGAACACCAAAAGTACAGACGAAGTGTACTCAGGTCATATTGCCGTACTGCGAAGTGCGCTGAAACTGCTCGCTCAAAAAATAGAGCCGAAAGTGTATGAGCACGGATTCTTGCTTTAGAAAAATTTAAATCAACGTTAACTGTTGATCGGTGGTACTCGCGCTACCTTTTGGCATGCTGGATTCACATACTCGTAAGCATGTCATCGCTTGGATATTTGGCGTTCCGTACTCACCGGCGCACCGGCGGCAGATCCGTGCAACTCCCATGCGCCACTTCCGCCGCCATGCCGATGCTTTCGCCCAGCGTCGGATGCGGGTGAATGGTTTTGCCAATGTCGATGGCGTCGGCGCCCATTTCGATGGCCAGGGCAATCTCGCCAATCATGTCACCGGCGTGCGTGCCGACCATACCGCCGCCGAGGATGCGACCGTGGCCATGGGCTTCCGGTGAATCGTCGAACAGCAGCTTGGTCACGCCCTCGTCGCGGCCGTTGGCGATCGCGCGGCCGGACGCGTTCCACGGGAACAGGCCTTTTTTGACCTTGATGCCTTGCGCCTTGGCCTGGTCTTCTGTCAGGCCTACCCATGCGACTTCGGGGTCGGTGTAGGCCACGCTGGGGATGACGCGGGCGTTGAAGGCGGCGCTGGCGAGTTCCTTGTTGCCCTGCAGTTCGCCGGCAATCACTTCGGCGGCGACATGCGCCTCATGCACCGCCTTGTGCGCCAACATCGGCTGGCCAATGATGTCGCCGATGGCGAAGATGTGGGACACGTTGGTGCGCATCTGGATATCAACCGGGATGAAGCCGCGATCGGTCACCGTGACGCCAGCCTTTTCGGCGGCGAGCTTGTTGCCGTTCGGTGAGCGGCCAACGGCTTGCAGCACCAGGTCGTATGTCTGCGGTGCGGGGGCTGTGCCTCCGGGTTCTGCGGACTCAAACGTGACTTCAATGCCTTGTTTTGTCGCCTTTGCACCGACAGTTTTGGTTTTTAGCATGATGTTGTCAAAACGCGGCGCATTCATTTTTTGCCAGATCTTCACAAGGTCGCGGTCGGCGCCCTGCATCAGTCCGTCGAGCATTTCGACCACATCAAGCCGTGCGCCCAGCGTCGAATACACCGTGCCCATCTCCAGGCCAATGATGCCGCCGCCGAGAATCAGCATGCGTTTTGGAACCTCTTTCAAGCCGAGTGCGCCGGTCGAGTCGACGACGCGCGGATCGTCTGGCATGAAGGGCAGGCGCACGGCCTGCGAGCCTGCCGCGATGATGCAGTTCTTGAAGGCGATGGTTTGCTTCTTGCCGGATTTTTCCTGCGCGGTGCCGGTGGTTTCCTCCACCTGCAAATGGCTCGCGCCAACGAATTGCCCGAGCCCGCGCACCACCGTCACCTTGCGCATCTTGGCCATCGCGGCCAGCCCGCCAGTCAGTTTGCCGACGACTTTTTCCTTGTGGGTGCGCAGCTTGTTGATGTCGACGGTGGGCGCCGCAAAAGTGACGCCCAGGCTTTCGAAATGCTTGACCTCGTCCATCACGGCTGCGACATGTAGCAACGCCTTGGACGGAATGCAGCCGACGTTCAGGCAGACGCCGCCCAGGGCCGCGTAGCGTTCGACCAGCACGACTTTCAGGCCCAGGTCTGCGGCGCGGAAAGCTGCCGAATAACCGCCGGGGCCGGCGCCGAGCACCAGCAGATCGCAGTCGAGGTCAGCGGCACCGCTGAATGTTGCTGCCGCCGAAGCAGGTGCTATATTTTTAGTAGCTGCTTTCGCAGGTATTTGTTGGGCTGTAGCCGCTTTCTGCTCAGAAATCGGGGCCGCAGCGGGCGCTGGACTGATTGAAGCGCCTTTTGCCTCAAGACTTAGAACGACCGATCCTTGCTTGACCTTGTCGCCAATCTTGACCTTGACATCTTTCACCACACCGGCCGCAGACGAAGGAATCTCCATCGACGCCTTGTCGCTTTCCACCGTGATCAGGCTTTGCTCGGCCTTGATGCTGTCGCCGGGTTTGACCAGCACTTCGATCACCGTCACTTCGTCGAAGTCGCCGATGTCCGGCACCTTGATATCAATAAGATTGGCCGCGTCGCTCATTTGGAGGCTTTCAGTTTGAGGGTAAACACTTCAATCGGTCCACCTGAATTTTTGTCGAATTCGCAACCGGCCTGCATGCCGGCCAACGCGACTTCGCGCGCGGTTTTTACCTTGTCCCAGCAGGCGTGCATGGCACCCAGCGCAAAGCTGCGGCCCGAGCCGATGCCCCAGAATTCCTTGAACTCGAAAATCTCGCGGTAGCTGTACAGGCCGTAAATGCCGCTGGCGTTGGCGATGATGACGGTGAACTGGCTAGACTCATACGGGTCGTTGTCGTCTTCCTTCGGTTGAAGAAAAAACGTTTACTTGAGAATCGGGTGCAGCTTGACGAAGGTATCGAACACCTCATCCCGAGAGCCCAGCCTGAGCTGCTCTTTGGGCAGCGCCGCCATGGCCTTGCGCAGCACCGGAAAATGCGCCACCGTTCCTGCCATGCCGACGTAGCTCATGCCGGCTGGCGTATCGACCTTGAATATTTTCGTGTTGGCTTCAAAGCGATGCGACAGGCTGGTGTCGCCGAAGGTGACCAGCGTGTCGGCGGCCATGGCGACCTGACCGGCTTTTTTGACCACGACCAGCGTGGTCATAACAGGATGCGTCGGTAGTCAGCGAGGACTTGACCCAGATAAGCGTTGAAGCGAGCCGCCGATGCACCGTCAATCACGCGGTGGTCATACGACAGTGACAGCGGCAGCATCAATCGCGGTACGAATGCCTTGCCGTCCCACACCGGCTTCATTGACCCTTTGGACAAGCCGAGGATGGCCACCTCCGGCGCATTGACGATGGGCGTGAAATGGGTGCCGCCAATACCGCCTAGCGAGCTGATTGACATACAGCCGCCGGTCATGTCGGCCGGGCCCATTTTTCCGTCACGCGCTTTTTTCGCCAGGTCACCCATTTCCTGGCTGATCTGCAAAATGCCCTTCTTGTCGGCATCGCGCAGCACCGGCACCACCAGACCGTTGGGCGTGTCGGCGGCAAAGCCAATGTGAAAGTATTGCTTGTAGACCAGTTGGTCGCCGTCCAGACTGGTGTTGAAGTCCGGAAACTTTTTCATGGCCGCGACCACCGCCTTGACGACGAAAGCCAGCATCGTCACCTTGGCGCCCGACTTCTCGTTTTCCTTGTTGGTTGACACGCGAAACGCTTCAAGCTCGGTGATGTCGGCCTCGTCATTGTTGGTGACGTGCGGAATCATGACCCAGTTGCGGTGCAGGTTGGCGCCGCTGATCTTTTTGATGCGCGACAAATTCTTGCGCTCGACCGGGCCGAATTTGGTGAAGTCGACTTTCGGCCACGGCAGCAGATTGAGCTCTCCGCCGCTGCCTCCGCTGCCACCACCTGATGCAGCCGGTGCTTTGGCTGCCTGCGCCTGCGTGCGCGTCTCACCCGCCATCACGGCTTTGGTGAAGGCCTGAACGTCGTCAAACGTGATGCGACCTTTCAGTCCCTGGCCCTTGACTTCGGCCAGCGGCACGCCTAGTTCGCGTGCGAACTTGCGGACGGAGGGGGATGCGTGCGGCAGGCTGCCGGTGGGGGCTGTGGTGGGATCGTGCGGGGCGGCGGGTGCGGCTGCCGGGGAGCCCTCACCCCTACCCTCTCCCACTGCTGCGGGAGAGGGAGACGGAGAGGAAGAGGACGCGGACGCGGACGGGTCGGCGGGTTTTGCTCCCTCGCCCCTTTGGGGAGAGGGCTGGGGTGAGGGGCTGCCCGCCTCAAGTGCGCCTTCAAGAATTGCCAATAGATCACCAATGTTGACGACATCGCCAATCTTGACTTTCAGCTCCTTGAGCACGCCGGCGCCGGACG
>JANLYY010000216.1:0-30296 GCA_031365885.1 Polaromonas sp.
TGTATGCTGGTGCGCTGGCCGCCGTGGCTGTCGGTGGTCTGCATGGCGGCATTGGCTTCGCACTGCCTTTCTGGCTGCTTTTCATTTTGATGATGATGGCAGCGGCACTGGCGGGCGCCCTGCTGCTGCTCGGCCCCGCGCTATTAAAAGCGAAGCTGGGGGTCGATGAAGTGGTCACCACACTGTTGCTGAACTTCGTCATGCTGCTGTTCGTGTCACTGATGCTCGACGGGCCGATGAAAGACCAGACCGCGATGGGCTGGCCGCAGAGCGCGGCGCTGCCGGGCGAGATAGAAATGTCCAAGCTGATCGCGCAGACCCGCGTACACACCGGGCTGCTGTGGGCGGTCGGGCTGGCCGTGGCGCTGTGGGCGTTCCTGAAATTTACCGTGCCCGGCTTTGACATTCGCGCGACGGGCGCTAACGCACGCGCCGCCGCCTTCGTGGGCGTGCCTGTAACGCGTACGGTGGTGCTGGTGGCGCTGCTGTCGGGCGGCCTGGCCGGACTGGCGGGCGCGATTGAAGTGGCGGGCCGCACCAGCTACGTCACGCTGGACATGTCGCCCGGCTACGGCTACACCGGCATCGTGATTGCGATGCTGGCGGCATTGAATCCGCTCGGTGTGGTGGCTGCGGCAGTGTTCGTGGCCGGTGTGCTGGTCGGCGCCGACACGATGAGCCGCGCCGTCGGCGTGCCGACTTATATCGCCGACGTGATCGTGGCGGCGTCACTGATTTCCGTGCTGGTGGCAACGCTACTGACGCAATACCGGGTGGTCGGCCGGGTACAGGCGTCATGAGGCCTATTTGTATGCCAAACAGGCCTCCAGGGACCCTCTGCATAACTCCCTGCGGTCTGCGGCAGCGCGGGCTCGGGCGGTCCGCTGCGTTGTTTTTCTTGCCAATAGCCCTGCTATTGGCTGCAAAAAGACGCCTTGCAGCCCATACCGATCCGCGCACCACAGTCCCGCCAGAGTTATGCAAAGGGTCCCTAGCCCCTGTAATACGTGCGCAAGCAGCTACTGAATTAATAGCGCCTAACCCACAGTTGCGCAACGAAGAAATGCCCGCGCCATGACGGACCTGCTCGACATCCTCGCCAGCGCACCCTTCTGGGTCGCCGTGCTGCGCATCGCCACACCGCTGATTCTGGGCACGCTCGGCGTGCTGCTGTGCGAGCGCGCGGGCGTGTTGAACCTGGGTATCGAAGGCATCATGGTGGCGGGTGCGTTCAGCGGCTGGCTGGCTGTGTATTCAGGCGCGCCGCTGTGGGCGGGCGTGGGCCTGGCGGCATTGACCGGCGCCGTGTTCGGCCTGCTGCACGCGTTTCTCACCGTCAGCCTGGCGCTGTCGCAGCATGTGTCGGGCCTGGGTATCACGCTGCTGGCGACGTCGCTCAGCTATTACGGCTACCGCGTGAGTTTTCCAAAAGTCGAGTCGCCGCCCACCATCACGCCGTTTGCACCGATGCAGTGGCTCGACGGCCTGGGCCTTGGCGTCGTCGCCGCGCAAACGCCGCTCACGCTGCTGGCATTGCTGCTGGTGCCACTGATCGGCTGGCTGCTGCATCGCACACCCGCTGGCCTGGCGATTCGCATGGTCGGAGAAAACCCGCAGGCCGCCGAGGGCCAGGGCGTCTCGGTGGCCGCCGTACGCACCGCATCCATCGTGGCCGGCTCAGCGCTGATGGGCGTGGCGGGCTCCTTCCTCACACTGTCGGCCTTCAACGCCTTCTTTTTCAACATGGTCAACGGTCGCGGCTGGGTCTGCGTGGCGCTCGTCGTGTTCGCCTACTGGCGGCCCGGCAAGGCGCTGCTGGGCGCGCTGCTGTTTGCGTTTTTCGATGCGCTGCAACTGCGGCTGCAAACCTCGGGCATCGCCGATGTGCCGTATCAGCTCTATCTGATGCTGCCTTATGTGTTGTCCATCGTGGCGCTGGTGCTGGTGGCGCGCAAGGCCGTGTATCCGCAGGCGCTGATGAAACCGTATCGCAAAGGTGAACGTTGACCCAAGCGACCGATGGTCACGTTTGACAGCCAAATAAATGTTACTACAATAATTAGCTAGGCTAGGAGACCGGCATGCAGCTGGAATGGGATGACAGCAAGAGGCAACGCAACTTGCTCAAGCACGGACTTGACTTTACGGACGCGGCAGACGTTCTGGAGTCGCACTACAGGATGGATCTGCTGATCGAACGTGGCCGTGAACTCCGGGTCCAGTCTTTTTCGTATGTGATGGACCGACTGGCCGTGCTGACTTTGGTGCACATGGAACGCGGTGACATGGTGCGGATCATCAGTTTTCGATATGCAAGTGATGAAGAATCGGAGGTTTATTTTGACTGGCTCCAGCAAGATGACGAGTAAGAAGCCGATGGATCGGCAAGCCATTCTCAAGGCTATGGAAACGCCCCCACCGGG
Source organism: Polaromonas sp. (assembly GCA_031365885.1). Lineage (GTDB taxonomy): Bacteria > Pseudomonadota > Gammaproteobacteria > Burkholderiales > Burkholderiaceae_C > Polaromonas. The sequence goes on from JANLYY010000216.1 coordinate 2,424, forward strand.
TGGATACTACGTCTGGGATGGCGTTGACGAAGACGACCGCTCTTTGACGCGGGAAGAGATGGAAGTTGGACTGACAGCCATGCGCAAGTCACGCGGCCGGCCGGCTGGGAGCACCAAAGAGTCGACCACGATCCGGATAGATCATGACGTGCTCGACGCCTTTCGTGCGGAGGGCCCGGGCTGGCAGTCACGCATGAACGCCGCGCTACGCGACTGGCTCAAGACGCACAAATCCGCGTAGTCACGTCATGCTCGATTTGCTGATCCAAAACGTCGCGCTGCCCGATGGCCGCACCGGCATGTCTGTCGCCGTACACAACTGCAAGATCACTGACGTCACCCAAGGCCCGATCGGCGCGCCTGCCCGCGAGACCATAGACGCTAAAGGCTACCTGCTCAGCCCGCACTTCGTCGACCCGCATTTCCACATGGACGCGACCCTCAGCTACGGCTTGCCGCGCGTCAATGAAAGTGGCACGCTGCTCGAAGGCATTGCGCTGTGGGGCGAGCTGAAGCCGACGCTGAAGGCAGACGCCCTGATTGAGCGCGCCCTCACCTATTGCGACTGGGCCGTCGCCAAGGGGCTGCTGGCGATTCGCAGCCATGTCGATACGAGCGATGCCAGTTTGCTGGCAGTCGATGCCCTGCTGGAAGTGAAAAAGCAGGTTACACCCTACATCGATCTGAAACTCGTTGCCTTCCCGCAAGACGGCGTGCTGCGATCAAAAGGCGGCGTTGAAAATCTGAAACGCGCACTTGACAAGGGCGTGGACGTGGTCGGCGGTATTCCGCACTTTGAGCGCACCATGGCCGACGGCGCCGCCAGCGTGAAGCTGCTCTGCGAAATCGCGGCCGAACGCGGCCTGCTGGTGGACATGCACTGCGATGAATCCGACGACCCGCTGTCGCGCCATATCGAAACACTGAGTTTTGAAGCGCAGCGCCTGGGGCTGCAGGGCCGCGTCAACGGCTCGCACTGCACGTCGATGCACAGCATGGACAATTACTACGTGAGCAAACTGATCCCATTGATAGCCGAGTCTCAAGTCAGCGTGATCGCCAACCCGCTGATCAACATCACGCTGCAAGGCCGCCACGACACCTATCCCAAGCGCCGCGGCATGACGCGCGTGCCCGAGCTGATGGCCGCTGGCGTTAACGTCGCCTTCGGCCACGACTGTGTGATGGACCCCTGGTACGGCATGGGTAGCGGCGACATGCTTGAAGTGGCGCACATGGGCCTGCATGTGGCGCAGATGACGAGCCAGAAAGGCATCCGCGCCTGCTTTGATGCGGTGACAACCAACGCCGCAAGAGTGATGCACCTCAAAGGCTATGGGCTTGAGGTGGGCTGCGATGCGAGCTTTGTATTGCTGCAGGCACACGACCCGATTGAAGCCATCCGGCTGCGGGCCACTCGGCTCAAGGTGTGGAGGAAGGGGGTATTGGTTGCGGAAACGGCTGAGGTGGTGGCGCGCCTGCAGTTGCCAGGGCGTCCGGATGCAGTGACGTTTTCGAAGTCGCCGAATCCTGAGATGGCGCCGCCCGCGAGTCAACCGTGAAAATTGCAGATTCGTCAATCCGATGCAACCGGGCCGCACTTGTGCCTGAACTTGCATACCCGTGCGCAGCCGTGCGCTATTCTTCGCCTACTCTTTCACGCAGATTTGGCCGCGTGACATTTTCTGGAAAGACAAGCTCATGAGCGTCACCCCTGCTCCCCAAATCTCGCACGGCGATGAGCCGATGTCAGGCCATGCCTTTCCGCTGCTCTACAACGTAGTGTATTGCAGCCGCGCCACCGCTGACGTTGATGACGCGGCGGTGGCACGCATCATCGCAGCGTCGCGGCGACACAACCCGGCGCGCGGCATCACCGGCCTGCTGGTGTTTGGCAGCGGCATCTTCTTTCAGTGGCTTGAAGGGCCGCGCGACAACGTGGTCGAGCTGATGGCCGTGCTCAAAACCGATCCACGCCACGAAAACGTGGTGTCACTGAGCACTACCGAAGAAGTGCGCGAGCGGCTTTTCCCCGACTGGGATATGGAACTGGTCACCGCCGCCGACATTCGCGATGTGCTGCTCGACGCATTGAACGACGCCAGGGATGCGAACCACGCGGACGCACTCGGCATGCTGCTGGAGCAGCTTGACTCGGGACACTTAAGTGGCTTGGGTGGCTCTGATGCCGTGGACAAAGGCTAAAGGCTGGAGCTGGCGCGGCACCGCTGGGCTGGCGTCGCGGCGGCACCTGCTTTGCCCGACTGCGATCAACGAATCGTGAACGGCCCGCCTTCAAACGACCGGACTTTGAATCTGGCTTTCCCCAGGTATTCCAGCTCCACAAAATCATTGGCCCCGCCACCAATAGATCCAGCCGCGCCAATTGACGTGCGGTTGCCCAGCGAGGTATGAAGCTGGCCCGCTGCGCTGCCGGGCGTGCCCGCCGCCACCACAAACTGGTGACCATCGCCCGACATCGCCAGCGCGCGCCAGTTGCGGTCCTGCCCGGTTGGGCTCACCTCTGCAAAGCTGGTGCCGCCATCCCGCGAAACCTGAACGCTGCCGATGCCCGGATTGCTGACGCCGTTGGTCAGCGTGCCGCCAATTACCTGCCCGTCGGCTGACATCGCCAGCGCGGTGTAGTCACCAGCTGGCGCGGGGGTTTGTATCCAGCTCAGGCCGCGATCCCGTGACAGGTACAGCGCGGAGTTGGACCGGCCTGCAATGGCGATGCTGTTGCCGTCATCTGACATCGCCACGCGGTGCCACGCGCTGGCCACGATGCCGCCGGCCACGGTGACGTTGCGCAGCGCCCAGGTGCGGCCGGCGGTGGTCGAGACATAAACTTCGCCGTTGTCGCTTGCGGCCACCATGACAGCTGCATCTGCCGAGGCCGCCAGCGCACGCCACGGGCGCACCAACGCTGTGCTTGAGCCCTCCAGTGTACCGGCCTGCCAGTCGGTCATAGCTGTGCTCAAGCCAGAGGTGCCGGTGCGGTAAACAGGTCCGTTCAGGATGGCTGCGGCAATAACTGCACCCATCTGATCAGTGGTCACCGACTGCCATTGGCGACCGCTCAGATTGATGCCCGCGTCGGCACTGACAAGGTCGGTCCAGTTCACCCCGTCAGCCGACCGGTGAATGCCACCGCCAGTCTCCACGGCCACCATGCTGACGGCGCCGGCTGCCGGAAACGGATAGGGCCTGCTCTTGACAACCACCGACGCCCATGCCCGGCCTGTCGGGATGTTGCTGACGGCCCAGGTCACGCCCGCATCGGACGAGACGCGAACGTGACCCGGGTTGTCAGCCGCCACCAGGAACTTGCCGTCCTGACTGGACGCGACCGCGCTCCACTGCATCGGCGTCATGCGCGCCGTCCAATGCTTGCCCGGCGCGACGTTGCCACGCAAACCCGCCGTGATCACGGCCTGCGGTGTCATATCAGAGCGCGCTGTCGTGCCAGGGCAGCAATTCGGAACGATTCGCCACGCACGCCCGCCGACGCCGCGCACACTGATGAAATCGCCCGGCACAATGAAGGCCGGCAGCGTCACATCAATCGTTGCAGAGCCCGTGCCACTGACGTCATAACGCGTGTTGCGTTGGGCTGTGGTGTGGGCGCTGATCGGCACACCCGCCTCACGCGGCACAGCGGGCGGCCTCGGCTCGGGCGTTGCCGACGATCCGGCCACCGCCACCACGCTGGCATTGCCCTCGGCCGGCGGTGATAGCAGGGCCACGTTTGTAGCCGGCTCCCCGGCGCTACTGCCCCCGCCACAAGCGGTCAGACAAATCGCCAACAAGGCGCAAACCGCCACTGATGGGCTGCGACACGGGTCGCCTGCTTTTATATTCATGATTGAGCCTCCACGCGTCACCAAACATTCTTTTAGCGTGGCGCCAATAGCGCACGCGCAAGCTGCGCGGGCATCGTGATTTAAAGTAGGACACTGCCCCCGGCGTACTTAATCCAGCGGATTTTTGAACCCAGAACGGCCAAGCGTTAAGCGCCTTAAAAAGGTGAAACCTTATCTTTGCGGTTGAGTGTCCAGCTCAGCCGAGTCGAATACCAACTGTCACGAGGAGCGCTACCTTGAATTTCAAAAAGATTGCACTGGGGACGCTGGTTGTCATTACCGCGGCGGGCACAGCCGCCTGGTTCAGCCTCGACAAAGAAACGCGCGGATTTTTGGCGACGCTGCCCACCAACCGGGATCTGCTGTTCTGGAGCCAGTCACAACGCGATGCGGCATTTCGCGCTTTGGATCGGCTTCCCGTGCTCGCCAAGTCGCATGTCATTGCGGCCGGCAGCACGCCATCACCCTTGCCGCCAGGGCCTCCATTGACGCTGGCGATGGACGTCGATACCTTCATGGCCGGGCAGCGCAGCGCTTCGCTGGTGGTACTGCATGAGGGCAAGCTGCGCCTGGAGCGTTACGGGCTGGGTTTTGACGCCAGCGGGCGCTGGGCGAGCTTTTCCGTCGCCAAGTCCATCACTTCCACGCTGGTAGGCGCGGCCCTCCGCGACGGCGACATCAAAAGCATGGAAGACAAGGTCACCGACTACATCCCCCAGATGAAAGGCTCTGCCTACGACGACGTCAGCGTCCGCCAGCTGCTGACCATGACCTCGGGCGTGAAATGGAATGAGAACTACGCGGACCCCAACTCCGATGTGGCGAAATTCAACAACCACAAGCCCGAGGAGGGCGTAGATTCGTTGGTGAGCTACATGCGAAAGCTGCCGCGCGAGGTGCCCGCTGGCACGCGCTGGCTGTACAGCACAGGCGAGACCAACCTGGTCGGCATTTTGCTCAGTCAGGCGACCAAAAAGCCTCTGGCTACTTACCTGTCTGAAAAAATATGGGTGCCCGCTGGCATGGAGCAGCAGGCCACCTGGCTTCTCAGTAAATCGGGGCAAGAGATCAGCGGCTGCTGCATTCAGGCGGCAACGCGGGACTATGCGCGGTTCGGGCAATTCATTCTCAATGGTGCCATGGTCAACGGGCAACCCATCGTTCCGGGCGGCTGGCTGGCAGAAGCCACCACCGCGCGCACTGGCATCGGCCAGCCAGACCGCGGTTACGGTTACCAGTGGTGGACCTATGCAGACGGCACCTTCTCTGCGCGCGGCATCTTTGGCCAGGGCATCTTCATCGACCCCCAACGAAAACTGGTGATTGCGACCAACGCCAACTGGGCAGCGGGAGCCCGAGACCCCGTCGCCGGCCCTGCACGCGAGGCCTTTTACAAGGCGGTGCAAAAGGCGGTGGATGTTGAGGTTGCGGTTAGCCCGAAATAGCGAATCCTGGTTTCAAAATACTTGGCGAATGCAATTTTCCGGGCAACAGGATGAGCGGAAAACTTATCTGCCGAGCGGCCGCAAAAGTAAATAGGCTTCCAAAATTCCGTACAAAGCCTTCACCTGTTTTCGTCCATCGACAGCGGCGCGAAGTAACGCGATGTTTGGTGACGCTACGCTTGGATAATTAGTAGCTACCAATAGCTATTTGTTATCTTATTTTTTAACAAAAATCAACTTTTGTTAAACTATACGTTATGCCTCAAGTTGCCTTAGCCATAGAAGCCCTTCCCTCCGCAGCCGCAGCCGCGTTGCGCAAACTGGGTACTGACCTGGCCACAGCACGCAAGCGGCGCAAGCAGCCGCTGCGCGCATGGGCCGCGCGGCTGGACGTGTCTGTGCCCACCCTCATGAAGATGGAAAAAGGAGATGCGGCGGTGTCGATCGGTGTGTACGCCACTGCGCTCTGGATCATCAGCCGACATGAGGCGCTGGGAGCCGTGGCTGACCCCAAAGAGGATGTGGCTGCGCTTGAAAATGACATCAGCGTCGCAACCCAGCGGGGCCGCCGGACAGGCGGTGCAGCCCGTGCTTGAGAAATACATCCCCCAAGATCGGCTGTTTCTCTGGTGGCTGGGCGACCCGGCTTTGCCCCGCCTGGTCGGTGACCTGGGCCTGGCCGCCGGGGGCCGGGCGGTGTCGTTGCGGTACGCGGCTGGCTGGCTGCAATCCGGCTTTGCCCTGAGTGAAGACTTGCCGCTCAGTAGCGACCTTTTTATTCCGCGCGACAAAGACTGCGCGGCGGGCGCGGTGGACGATGCCCGCCCCGATCGCTGGGGTGAGCGCGTCATTCGCAAGTTCGAAGCGACACCGCGCCTGTCGATTCTCGAGTTTTTGCTTTTTGCGGGCGACGACCGCTACGGCGCGCTGGGCATCAGCCAAAGCAGCGATGCATACAAACCGTGGAGCCGCGGCCAGGCGCCCAACCTTGACAGTCTGCAGGAGATGGCAGAAGTCGTGCGAAAAGTGCTGGCGAACGAGGCCGTGCCTGAGCTGCAAAGACGACTGGTACAGCCCGGCGCGTCACTCGGTGGCGCCCGGCCGAAGTCGCTGATCAATATCGATGGTGAACCCTGGCTGGTGAAGTTTTCTGAAGGCGAAGAAATTGATACGCCGCTGATCGAACACGCCACCCTGGCGTTGGCCAGATCGTGCGGGCTTGCAGTTGCCATGACCCGCGCGCTGCCGCTGGAATCCGGAAATGCGGTAGCGGTGCGCAGGTTTGACCGGGTCGGCGCGGCGCGGCTGCATGCCATGTCAGCCCATGTGGCCCTGCGCGCGGCCGGGGAAGAATACGGCTATCCGCAACTGGCGCAATTGCTTCGCCGGCTGGCCCCCGCTGATGCGATTCGCAGCCAGCAACACCAGCTCTTTCGGCGCATGGTTTTCAACATCCTCATCGACAACACCGACGACCATGAAAAAAACCATGCGCTGCTGCGGCAGGCCGATGGCCACTATCTGCTGTCGCCCGCGTTTGATGTGGTGCCGAGGGCTCAGGGGCTGGGCTACCAGGCGATGCAGATCGGCGACCAGGCAAACGAATCCACACTGGTCAATGCACTTTCGCAGGCGCGCCAGTTTGGCCTGAAGCCTGATGCAGCCCGCGCCGTCATCAAAGACGTGAGCACCGGGGTGGCAGGCTGGAAGAAAGTATTCACGGGCCAAGGCGTGATAGCGCGAGACATTGAACTGCTGGCACAGTACATCGACGGTGACAAGCTGCGGCTTCAGCGCAATGAATTCGCGGGCAGCGCTGCAGGGGGCAATTGATCGCGCCCGGGCCTGAGTTTGTGCAACCAACGAGGATGGCACCGATGAACCACTGGCTGATGAAATCCGAACCCGGCGAATGCTCGATCGATGACGCATTCGACGCACCCAAGCAAACCGTGCCCTGGGTCGGCGTACGCAACTACCAGGCACGCAACTTCATGCGTGATGGCATGCGCGTCGGCGACGGCGTGCTGTTCTACCACTCAAGCTGTGCCGAGCCGGGCATCGTCGGCATTGCGCGGGTGGCGTCCACGCCCTACCCTGACCCGACGCAGTTTGATGCGAAGTCGCCTTACTTCGATGCCACGTCAAAGCCTGACGAGCCGCGCTGGCTGCTGGTCAATGTGCAGGTGCTGCGCAAGACGCGCAACCTGACGCTGCCCGAGCTGCGCGCTGATGCCGCGCTGGAAGAGTTAGTCGTGCTGCGCAAAGGCAACCGGCTTTCGATCACGCCGGTGGAGCCGCAGCACTGGCGGCGGATTTTGATGCTGCTGGATGCGGGTGGGTAAGGCCGCTGGCTACCGGCTGGCCTCATAACGGCGAATAGACATCAAATATGCCTGTAGCCCCCGTAATACGTGCGCAAGCAGCTATTTAATTCATAGCAAAAATACCAACGGGTATGTGTGGGCAAGATGCGCTATCGTCCATGCTTCCAATAAAAATAACGAGCGCCCATGACTATCCATTCGCTGCTGTCCCGGTTTTTGATTTTGATCGGCCGGCTGACGGGTCTGCTGATTTTTGCCACTGCCGCACGCGCCCAACACCCCGCAGACCATTGGGAATTTTCGGTGCAGACGGGTTACCTGAAAAAAGTCAAAAATAACTCCCCGTTTGACTACCGCATCGTGCCGACGCAGGCGGTCTGGCGCAGCCCGACGGTGTTTGATTTATGGCAGGGTGAAAGCGGCGCGCGGCTGACGGTGCGCAACCGGTTTGCAGCGGTGTTTGAAACCTTTGCCCGGGGGCCGGAAGACTACTACCTCGCATTTACCGCCGCGCCAACGATTGAGCTGTGGGCGGCGGACCAGAAGACCGCACTGTTTTACGAAATTGGTGGCGGCGCCGGGCTACTCAATTCGAAAAACGTGCCGGGTGGTCAGGGGCAAAACCTGGCCTTCAACTGGTTCACACAAGCCGGCCTGCGCCGCCGGCTGAGCAACACACTGGCGCTGACAGGCGGCGTTTATTTCACGCACCATTCCAATCTGGGCATGACCCATCCGAACCCGGGGATTGACGTGCTGGGTATCAACGCTGGTTTGGTCTGGCGGCTGGATTAGTGGCGGGTGTTTGCTGATTTTTTTATGTAAAAACGGCTCCCAGCCCCCGTATTACGTGCGTAAGCAGCTATTTAATTTATAGCGCCTTGATTTTTTTATCTGATAATTGCTGATTGATAATTCCGAATCGCCCGTCACTTAAAAAAAAGGTATTTCTATGAATCGGTTTTGCTCTCCCCTGCGCGCGCTGCAAGGCCTCTTGCTGGCTGCCGCGTGCACCAGTGCGCTTTGTCAGCCCACGCAGGACACGTCGCCTGCCGGAGTCAAAAAACTGGCCTCTGTTGCCGCATGGCCCACCAAAACGATTCGCTTGCTGATAGGTTTCCCGCCCGGCTCGGTGCAAGACTTGTCGGCGCGAACGATAGCCGAGCCGCTATCGCGCTTGCTCGGCCAGCCCGTGGTCGTTGAAAACAAGGCGGGCGCGTCGGGAACGATTGCCGCTGATCAGGTGGCGAAGGCTACCGACCTGCATACCTTCGGCGTCATGAACAACAGCCAGCTCACGATTGCAAAAATGCTCAATCCGGCCGTGCCCTACGACCCGGCGGTTGATCTGGCTCCCATAGCCCTGATTGGCACAACACCGCTGGTGCTGGTGGTTAGCAACACCGCTCTGGGGGCGACCAGCCAGGAATGGCTGGCGTGGCTGCGCACGATGGGCGACAAGGCCAGCTACGGCTCACCCGGCGCCGGCACGCCCGGGCATTTGGGCATGGAGCTGGTCAAGAGCCGCAGCGGTGGCCTGGCGGCCCTGCACATTCCCTACCCTGGCAACCCGCAGATCATCACCGCCATGCTGGGCGGCCAGTTGCAGGCCGCCTTGCTGCCACCGGGCCTGGCCATGCAGCAGGTTCGCGCGGGCAAGATGAAAGCCGTCGGCGTCACGTCTGAAAAGCGCAGCCTGCTCGCCCCCGAACTGCCGACGCTGCGCGAAGTTGGCATCACGGGCGCGGACGTCGAGCTGTTCACTGCGATGGCCGGTCCGGCATCGCTTCCGGCAGCCGTGCGCGAACGCATGGGCGCCGCGTTGATCGAAGTCCTCAAGACCGATGAAACGCGTCAAAAGCTGATCAACGTCGGCTGGCAACCGTCGCCATCGACAGCTGAGGGGCTGCGTAACCGCATGCACAACGACACCCGCGCGCTGGGCGGCATCATCATGCTGCGGGGCATTCGGGCCGACAGCTAATCGGCCCGCCCCAGCGCGCATCAAGTGATACGGATTGGTGCGCGCACCGACACCCATATCAACAGTTAAAACAGCCTCTAGCCCATGTATTACTTGCGCAAGCAGCTATTAAATTCATAGCACATTGACCCGACACAGCCGCCCGCGTGCAACCCAAGGAAACGCCATGATGTCCCTGTTGAAAATTCTTGTCGTCGTGATGGCCGGCCTGGCCATTGCGCTGCTGGTGGCGGGCCAGACAGGCATGCTGCGCGGCGCCACGCCGACTGATCTGGGCCTGAAAAACGGCCAGCTGAAGCCGCCCGCCAACAGCCCCAACAGCGTCAGCAGCCAGGCGTCGCTGCACACGAATCACCCATTTCGCGCCTATGCCGATATTGCGCCGCTGGCCTACACCGGCGACGGCGCGGCGGCGTTTGCGCGAGCGGTGGCGATTGTGAAAGCCATGCCCGGCGCCACGGTGGTCAATGAAAAGCCGGGCTACGTTTATGCGCAATGCCAGACGCGCTGGCTGAAATTTACCGACGACCTGGAGCTGGCGCTCGACGCATCAGCCCGCGTGATTCATGTGCGCTCCGCGAGCCGCATCGGTCGCGGTGACCTGGGTGTGAACCGCAAGCGGGTGGAGGCGATTCGGGTGGCGATGGCTGGTGGGTCACCGCAATAGCTTGCATAGCTGCTCAATGGCTGTGTAGTTTTTCTTGCAACCACACTTTGATGAGCGACTGGTAAGGCACATCACGCGCGTTCGCGGCCACCTTGAGCGAATCCAGCAGGTGCTGCGGCAGGCGCAGCGAAATCGTTTTGGTGGTGGGCTTCAAATTGGGCAAGGTCGCCTTGCGGGCTGTCGACCAATCCAGGTGTTCAGTGGAATCGTGTTTCTCCCAGTACGCCCGCTCCTGCTTTTCGCTGGCAAACTTCGGGACCGGTTTCGTAACGGGTTTTGCCGCGGATATCGTGCCGGGTTTAGTTGGCTTGGTCATAAATTGCTCGCTCCTTTCGGTGCAAATCTCTGGCTGAAATGACACGGATCAATGTGCCGGCCTGGCGCAGTGTGAAGGTGATGTGCAAGCCCCGCCCGACATCAGTCTGCCCGAGTGCGTGAAGCCGGATTTCGCTCTGGCTATGGCTCTCGTCCTCAAGCAGCAGCAACGGCGTATTAAAAAAAATCTGCTCTGCTTCGGCCATCGACACGCCGTGCTTGTCGTTCTTTCGTTCGTTTCCGTTGTCCCAATCGAAGCCCGTCACGCCGTTCAGATCCATCATTTTTGTATATTACCATCATGTACATTATTTGGCAGTTGGCGATCAAAACCTTTCGGCAACGCGCCACGCACAGCAACGCACCAAACCTGCGAGACTGAAAGCCCAACCACTTCAAAAGCAAACCTCCACCATGCTGACCATTCACCATTTAGGCAAATCGCAGTCCGAGCGAATCCTCTGGCTTTGCGAAGAGCTGGGCGTGCCGTATGAACTCAAGCGCTACCTGCGCGACCCGGTCACGATCCTGTCGCCGCCCGAGCTGAAGGCGCTCCATCCGCTGGGCGCTGCGCCTGTCATCACCGATGGCTCTGTGGTCCTGGCCGAGTCGGGCGCCATCATCGACTACATCATCGCGATCCATGGCGGCGGCAGACTGGCCCTGGTGCCGACGCACCCGGACTTTGCAAGCTACCTGTACTGGTTTCACTTTGCCAACGCCAATCTGCAGGCGCAAATCGGGCGCAACATGATCCTGAGCCGGCTCAAGCTGGCACCTGACGAGCCGACGATGGCGATGACCCGGTTCCGGCTTGACCGGGCGCTGGGCCTGGTGAATGCACGGCTGGGCGACGCTGCGTTTCTCGCCGGGGCGGAATTGACTGCTGCTGACATCATGATCGTGTTTTCACTCACCACCATGCGCCTCTTTTTTCCGTTCGACCTGGCACCCTACAGTCATATCAGGGCCTACCTCAGCCGTATCGGTCAGCGCGAGGCCTACCAGCGCGCCATGCACAAGGGCGACCCGGACCTGGTGCCGCTCTTGAGTTGAACCTCAAAAGGCAGAGCTTCGTTGGCGCAAATTTTTTAGCCAGGCTGCGTGTCTTTGAAACTCTTCAGCGCCTGCACCCGGGCCCACCAGTCGGCAAAGCCTTTGACTTCAAATACCGTTGTGGCGTCGGGCGTCATGGACACGTAGGCCAGCACAGGCGCCAGATACAAATCGGCCAGACTCAAGTCGCCGGCGACGAAGGGTGAATCGCCTTTTGTCTTCATCGCGAACTCGATCACTTTGCGTCCGTTGTCGATGCCGGCTTTCAGCATGTCTTCATTCTTGCCGCCGACAAAATCCGGAAACAGGTGATAGGCCGCTACGCCGCCGACCAGCGCACCGTAGCCGTACGAATCGAGAATGCCCATGACCATGTCCATGCGCGCACGGTCTGGCGGGCTGGCCGGAATCAGCGACTTGCCCGGCAGCACGTCATTGAGGTAGCGGGTAATCGCCGAGGTTTCAAGAATACGCAAGCCGTTGTGGTCAAGCACCGGCACCTTGCCGAACGGATGCCGCGCCAGGTGCTCGGCCTTCCTGGGCTCGCCTGCCAGCACGTTAATTTGAACCTGCTCAAAATCAGTCGCGCCTTTTTCGGCCAGCAACATCTTGACGGTGCGGACATAGGTGGAACCGTCGAAACCCCAGAGAGTCATTTTGGACATGATGCGATCCTTTAAAAAATTTGGAAGAACAAAAATGCAGCACGCGAGTGGTCGCGCTGCTTCACAAAATACCAGTCTCGAATCACAGCAGGCGCCACACGCTTCCTGCTGCATTTTGAGAATAACGAAAAAAAGATATGCGTTCGCGCGCGGGCTCGTCTTTGTCCTACATGTCTGTCGTGCTTTGCGCGTCAGGATAAAAACTTGGGTACTCATTTTTCTTTGCCAACGATTCCCTATTCGCTTAACAGACGTTTGTCGCAGCTTCATCCTAAACACCGCTATTCCGGCGCTCTGGCGCTGATCGCCTTCGGCTGCGCGGGCATCGCAGCGCAGGCTCAGACTTTGGCCGATCCACCAAGCGCGTGGGGCCAGTTTCTGGCAGCTGAATTACCGGCGTTAGCAGCGCGCAACAAGCCTGAAATCGGTGTCTATGTGAGCGAGCTGGGTGGCCATGCATCGGTCAGCGTCAAAGCCGATAAAAGCTGGTACATCGCCTCGATGGTCAAGCTGCCGGTGGCCATCGCCGTGCTGCGGGCTATTGACGCTGGCGCGTTCACGCTCGACACCACACTGCGCTTGCGCGCGTCCGACTATGTCGATGGCGCAGGCTCAACCAATGGCTTCCCGCTGGCCACGCCGCTCTCCATTCGCTATCTGATGGAGCAGATGATCATCTTCAGCGACAACACCGCCAGCGACATGCTGATTGATCTGGTCGGCGCCGCCGAGGTGAATGCCACCGTCGCCTCGCTGGTGCCGCAGGGCTTTGGCCGCATCACCTCGCTGGCCGAAGTGCGGCGCCAGATTTATGGCCAGCTCACGCCGGCGGCCCGTCACCTCAGTGGCGCTGATTTGATCGCGCTGCAGCGAATCCGCAACGACCGCGAACGCATGGAGCTGCTGTCGCAACTCGTCGGCGTGCCGGTGACTGACTTCAAGCGCCGGTCGCTCGATGCAGCCTACAAGGCCTATTACGCCAGCGGCGTTAACTCAGCCCGGCTCGATGCCTACGCACAGCTGCTCACGCTGCTGGCGCAGGGCAAGGCGCTGGGGCCGGAGTCGACTGAGCACCTGCTGGCGTTGATGGCGCGCACCGCCACCGGTCAGCACCGCATCAAGGCGGGCCTGGAGCCCGGCACGCACTTCGCGCACAAGACCGGCACGCAGCGCCGCCAAGTGTGCGACGCGGGCCTGCTGCGGGGCGCGCAAGGCGGAGCGGCCCAGGCAGCGGTTGTGGTGGCCTGCGCACGCGGCGAGAAGACGCTGGCGCTTTCGGAAAGCGCATTGCGCGATGTTGGAAATGCTATTTGCAGGTCTGGCCTGCTCAATCATGGAGTCACGAATGCGCCCTCTTGCGACCTTGCACCGCGCGTTGAGCGCCAGCCTGCTGCTGCTTCCCCTGCTGCTGCTGACGACCTCGCCAGCCCGCTCCGCTGACTGGCAGGCCGAGCTGCGCCAGCGCATAGCGCGCATCGACAGCAGCTCGCCCGGCAAGCTGGGCGTGTACGTGAAGCGGCTTGACAACGGCGAAACGGTGGGCCACAACGCCGACCAGCTTTTCTATCTGAGTTCTTCCGTCAAGGTGCCGATTGCGCTGGCCGTGCTGCAGCAGGTCGATGCCGGCAAGCTCAGCCTGAGTGCGAAAGTTGAACTGCAGGAGACCGACAAGATCGACGGTTCGGGCGATGTGGTGTGGGACCAGCCGGGCAGCAGCTACACGATTGATTCGCTGCTCACGCGCATGCTGGGCGTCAGCGACAACACCGCCGCCAACATGCTGATTCGCACTGTGGGTGAAGACGCGCTGAACAAATCCGCCTCTGCCGTGCTGGGCAAGGGCTTCGTCAAGCTCACCACGCTGACCGATGTTCGCCGCGACGTGTACGCCGAGCTGCACCCGGATGCCCGCCGTCTGACGAACAAGCAGCTGGTGGAAATTGCCGCAACAAAAAAAGGGCCGCAACGCGTTGAGGCGGTGCGGCGTGCGCTGGATCTGCCGAAGTCAGCGCTCAAAGTCAAAACCATGGGCGATGCCTACGACAACTATTACCAGCGCAACTTCAACAGCGCCACGCTCGAAGGTTACGGCGGCATGCTGGAGCAGCTGGTGCGCGGCAAGCTGCTCAGCGCCCAAAGCCTGGAGCGCCTGTTTGGCTACATGAAGTTCGGCAAACGCGGCGACTACCGGCTCGAAGGCGGCATTCCGAAAAGCGAAATGATCATCAACAAAACCGGCACCCAGTACCGCCGCGCCTGCCATATGGCCGTCATCAACCCGCAGCAGGGCGGCACCAAAGGCATTGTGGTGACGACCTGTGCAAGCGGCATGGATGACGAAAAGCAAGCCGGCGACATCTTCAAGCGCGTCGGTGAGGCGGTGAGCAAGACGGCGCTGGTGGGCTTGGCGCGGTAGCTTCAGCCAGCCGCTTTGTTTTCTATCAACTTCACCAGCGCCCACAGCACCCGGTTGGCCGGCGTTGCAATGCCCAGCGCGTCACCGCGCCGCACGACCAGACCATTGAGGAAATCTATCTCGCTGCGCTTGCCGCGCGCCAGGTCTTGCGCGGTCGATGAAAACTGATTGGGCATGGTCTCAAAAATCTTGCGGATGGCTGCATCCACGTCGCCCGCCACTTGCACGCCTTCGGCCTTCGCCACAGCACGGCATTCGGCCACCACGTCACGCATCACGTCCTGTACGCCCTCGCCCGCTGCCGTCTGGCCGTAGGGCAATTGTGTGATAGCCGACACCGCGTTGTAGGCACAGTTGATGATCAGCTTGGCCCACAGCTCGCCGCGCACGTTGCCCGATAGCTGCGTTGGCATACCGGCAGCGGTCAGCGCTTCTGCCACGACTTCGCTGGAAAGACTTGCTGCGCTCGAAGGCTCCATCACCAGTTCACCGCGTCCATGGTGGCGAACATGACCGGGGCCGGCCATTTCGGTGGCGACGTACACCACCGCAGCGGCAACGGGTTGCTGCGGCAGCACGCTGCGCAGGCGGTCGGCATTGTCAACGCCGTTTTGCAGACACAGCACCAGCGCATCGGGCGCCAGGTGCGGCAATAGCTGCGCGCCGGCTGATTCCGTGTCCAGCGATTTGACGCAGAACAGCACCAGCGACGCGCCCTGCACCGCGCTGGCGTCCGGGCTTGCAGCCAGACGAATCTGCTCGTCGAACGCGGTGGTCTGCAAGCGCAGCCCGTTCTGCGCAATGGCTGCGACATGCACAGGCCGCGCAATCAGCGTCACATCGTGCCCGGCCCGCGCCAGCATGCCGCCGTAGTAGCAGCCGACCGCGCCTGCACCCATCACGGCAACTTTCAACGGGCGGGTGGTTTTATCGAGGGGCTGGGTGTTGGTCATGGCGCTATCGTAGTCGGGCGTGTATCTGAACGGGCTTTTGACCTGCCCTCAGACGTGAGTAGCCACGACTTGATGATAGAAAAGACCTATAGCCCCCGTAATACGTGCGTAAGCAGCTATTATTTTTGTAGCGACTGGCGGTGAGGAGGAAGACAGACTGCTCAGCGGGTCTTCAAAAAATGCCGTGCAAAAAACGTCCAAATCATCAGTGATGCGTCCGGCCCTTCGCGCGCGCTGAAACGCACGCTGTCGTCGCCGCCGCTCCACGCATGGCCCAGCGTGCTGATGTCGCACTGCACCAGCTGCGGCTTTCGGCCGGCGTAATGCGTGGTGGTGCTGTACGCGCGCTTCGGGCTGCGGCCACTTAAGCGTGCGGGAAAAGTTTTATGCGTAGCTGCAGCACTGGTGATGGCGGCGGCGTTGATGATCTGCAGCTGCTGGCCGAGTTGCCGGGCGTTGATGCGGCGCACTATGGCATCACGGTCGCCGTGAATGACGATAGCCGGCATGCCGCCCAGCGGCGGGTGCGTCATTGCAACTGCACGCGCTGCTTCTCCGGCTACTTCGCCAAACACACCGGCCGCACCGCGCTGCATCACGCGGTAGCCGCTGATGGCCGAATCAGCCGCGCCGAAAACTGGCGCCGAATGCACGCCCAGCGCGGCGATCAATTCAGGATGCCGCAGCGCCAGAATAGTCGCCAGCGCTGCGCCCGCCGACAGCCCGGCTGCATAGGTGCGCGACGTATCCAGGCCGCAGCGCTGCTGCACTTGCGTGATCAGGTCGGCCATCACCTGCACGTCACCCCGCCCCTTTTGAATGGCGCGCTGATACCAGTGCCAGCAACGGTGCGCGTCACTCGCGGCCGACTGCTGCGGGTACAGCACGGCAAAGCCCTTGCGCTCGGCAAGCTGGTTCATGCGGGTGGCGGCGGCGAAGTCAGGCGCGGTCTGCTGGCAGCCGTGCAGCATCACGACCAGCGGCAGCGGCGCCGATGATTCGGCCGATGCAGCTGACGCAGCGGACGGCAGATACAGCCAGTACGCCATTCGTTTGCCCGGCGCTGCGCCTGCGGGGCGGGCGGCTGAAAAATACGATTGCTTCCAGCTGCCGGGCAACGGCGCGGCGCGGACTGCCGGTTGGACGGCCTTTGATACCACCGCTGGCGCTTTCGCCTTCACTGCCACATTCACCCGCCGCGCCACCGGGCTGCGTGCGGGCTTGGGCTTGGGCAGCAGACTTTTCACCAGCCGGGTTTGCGCCCGCTGCGTTTTAGCGATGGAGCGCAGGCTTCGCAGCCACAGGCCGCTCAGGCTTTTGGTCATGGATTGCTTGGAAAGACAAAAAACATCACGCTATGTTGCGGCGATGCAGCTGCGAAGTCTGTCAGCCAACCGTCCGTATGAGCTGCTGGCAACAAGCGCTTAGCGGCCTATGCCTTCGAACCCGTCCAATACATTCGCTGCATTCACGCCCAGCGCAGCCGCCGCATAGCCGCCTTCAAGCACGAAGAGCGTCGGCACGCCGAGCTTTTTCAGGCGCTCTCCCAGACGCGTGAAATCAGCCGACTGCAGCGAAAAGGTCGAGATCGGATCACCCGCAAACGTGTCCAGCCCCAGCGACACCACCAGCGCGTCGGCCTGGTGGCGGTCAATCCGGGCGCATGCAAGGTCAAGTGCCGCAAACCACGCGGCCACCGGGCTGCCGGCAGCCAGTGGCAGATTGAGATTAAACCCCGCACCCGCGCCCTCACCGGTTTCATCAGCGTGGCCCAGATAGAACGGGTACTCGGTGCGCGGGTCGCCATGGATGCTAACAAACAGCACATCAGCTCGGCTGTAGAAAATGCTTTGCGTGCCGTTGCCGTGGTGGTAGTCGACATCGAGCACCGCCACGCGTTCGCTGCCGTGCATTCGCAAGGCTTGCGCGGCAACCGCCGCGTTGTTTAAAAAACAGTAGCCCCCCATAAAGTCAGCACCTGCGTGGTGTCCGGGCGGGCGCGTCGCACAAAACACGCTGCGCTCGCCTGCCGCCAACAGCCCTGCCGCACTGACGGCTGCATCGGCGCCCGCCCTGGCTGCGGCCCAGGTGCCGGCCACCATCGGGCTGCCGTTGTCCATCGAATACAAACCCAGCCGGGCGACGAAGTTGGCGGGCTCGACATCGCTGCGCAAGGTGCGCACCGGCCACACCGACGGGAAAGGCTGGCGCGACGCGTTGCCCGCGTCAAGCGCCAGCCACCCGTCCCACGCCGATTGCAAAAACGTGAGGTAACGCAGAGTGTGAATTTGCTGCAACACGGCCGTGCTGTCAGCGGTAGGCGCGCGAAGCTCGTGGCCGCGGGCGGTCAGCTCATCGCGAACGAAATTGGCGCGTGCCGGTGATTCGAAGCACGGCACGCGTTCGCCGCGAAAAAATTCGTATTCGGGCGCGTGCAGCGCGTGCTGGCCGGCGAAAAAAGTAATCACGCGCTCAATTCCCGCCCCGATCAGACGACGCCGGCAATGAAGCCGCGCCCCGGGGAAGGCCGATCTTCCTCACGGTGCGGTCGATCGGCCCTTCGGCGGATTTGACGGCCTGGGTCGCGGCTTCGCTGCCGGTAGACAGTCTGCGGCGAATCGACCCGTCGATCCTGGTTCCGATCTCGGCAGTCTTGCCGGCTGCCGCATTGGCTTTTTCAGTCAGTCCCGAACAGCCGACGGTGGTAGCAAGCACGGCCGCCAGCGGCAGCGAACGAAAGGCAAGGGAAAATAGAGCGCGCACGAGAAGATTCTTCAAAGTTCGCATCAAGCAAATCATATCGACCGGAAGCAAGCTCCTTGTTACTGCCTTTCAGGCTTTTCTTCAGGTCACTGGCTGCTATTCAATTAGTAGCTGCTTGCGCACGTATTACCTGGGCTACAGGCCTATTTTATCTTTAAATCAACGGTTTTTCCACCTTCACGGACGCTGCATCGCCCGTTACCATTGATGGCTTTGCAGCCCTACCTGAACTTGCCGCCCACCATGTCCCGCTTCCTCACCGCCGCCTTGTATAAATTTGTCGAACTCCCCGATGTGGCCGACCTGCATGCGCCGCTGCTGGCCTGCTGCGAAGCCAACGGCGTGAAGGGCACGCTGCTGCTGGCCGCTGAAGGCATCAACGGCACGATTGCCGGGCCGGAAGCGGGCGTGCGTGCGGTACTGGCCACCTTGCGGCAAGACCTGCGTCTGGCGTCGCTCCAACACAAGGAAGCCTGGGCCGAAGCCATGCCCTTTCACCGCATGAAGGTGCGGCTGAAAAAAGAAATTGTCACGCTGGGGGTGCCCGATGTACACCCGGCGCTGAACGCGGGCCAGTACGTAAAGCCGCAAGACTGGAACGCCTTGATTGCCGAGCCCGGCGTGGTGGTGGTCGACACGCGCAACGATTACGAGGTACTGATCGGCACGTTTGAAGGCGCAGTGAACCCGGCAACAAAGGCGTTCTCCGATCTGCCAGCCTGGGTTGAATGCGAGATGGCGCCGGGTGGCCAGCTGGCCGAATCGGCAGGTAAAAAACCGAAGGTGGCGATGTTCTGCACCGGCGGCATTCGCTGCGAAAAATCAACCGCGCTGCTGCGCTTCAAAGGCTTCGACGAGGTCTATCACCTCGAAGGCGGCATTCTGAAATACCTGGAAACCGTGCCCGAGGCGCAAAGCCGCTGGCAGGGCGAATGCTTTGTCTTCGACGAACGCGTATCGGTCGGCCACGGCCTGCGCGAAGGCCAGCATGTGCTGTGCCGCTCGTGTCGTGATCCGCTCAGTGAAACCGATGTCGCGTCGCCGCTGTTCGAGCTGGGCGTGAGCTGCCCGCGCTGCCATGACAAGACGTCAGACGAACAAAAAGCCGGCTACCGCGAGCGACAGCGGCAGGTGGAACTGGCGAAAGAGCGGCGCACGCCGCACATCGGTGCGCAGCAGATCGGGTCGCGCTTGCGGCGCAGTCTGGTGAAGAAGCCGGATTCGGCTGATGGTGCAGACGCGGCAGATTGACGACGCGCCCATGTCCGCCCTGCCCGTCCTCTACTCCTTCCGCCGCTGCCCGTACGCGATGCGCGCGCGGCTGGCGCTGGCGTCGAGTAGGCTGAGCTACGAGGTGCGCGAAGTCGCGCTGCGCAGCAAACCGCCCGAACTGCTGGCCGCATCGCCAAAAGGCACGGTGCCGGTGCTGGTGTTGCCCGATGGCGCCGTCATCGACGAAAGCCTGGACGTGATGCTGTGGGCGCTGCGCCAGCACGACCCGGACGGCTGGCTGGCAGGCGATGCTGACGGCATGCGGCGATTGATCGCAGACAACGACGGCGCCTTCAAGCAGCACCTGGACCGCTACAAATACCCGAATCGTTACGTCGATGAGCACGCGGGCAGCGCGCAAGCCTTCGCCGCATCGCACCGTGCCGCCGGCGCCGCGTGGCTGGACTCATTGCAGGGGCGGCTGCACGCGACAAGCTGCTTGTTCGGCGACCACGCGAGCCTGGCCGACATGGCGGTGCTGCCGTTTGTGCGCCAGTTCGCGCACACCGATGCAGCCTGGTTTGCGGCGCAGCCGTGGCCACAGCTGAGCGCATGGCTGACACGCTTTGAGGCCAGCGCGCTGCTCACGGGGGTGATGGAAAAGGTGGCGCCGTGGTCACGCTCGGCCGCATGACGCTATTAAAGTAATAGCTGCTTGCGCGCGTCCTGCATGGGCTACAGCCCTATTTTATGTATACCCAGTGATTCTCCAGCTCCACGGACCGGGCGCCACCGGGCCGTGGTGCTTGCGTGTGCCGGTACAGCGGCGCGGCGGGGCGGTCAGGCGTGCGCTGCGGTCTCAACCCCGATGCCGCGCAAGCCGACGAAGCGGCAGGACGTGTTGAACATCGGTTCGCCGCTGACGCGGAAACTCTGCCGCGAGCCGTCAGTGTTGGTGCGGCTGAACGGAAAATCAAGAAACGGCTGAGGCGCGGCAATCATGGCCTGGAGCGCCTGCCCCTCCTGCAGGTTCCAGCCGTGCATATCCTCTTCGGACTCACCAAAAAAAGCCGCAACGCGCAGACCCGGCATCTCCAGCACCGGGCCGGAGAGGGTGGTGAATTCACGGGTTTCGTTTTGCTCCCAATACCAGTCCGAGGCCCGCTCGCTCAGGCGGCGAAAGCGCTTTTCACTGGCGCACACCTCGGCTGTTCGCTCCTGCACCGTCTGCTCCAGAACCCGGCTGTAGCTTTCGAGCTTTTTGTACCGCAGACACAGTTCGAGCAGGTTGCGGATGCGGGTCCTGATCTCGACCAGATCGAACGGCCGGCTGATGAAGTCTTTGGCACCTGCCTGGAGCGCGGTCATCAACGACCAGGATGCGGGCCTGAAAAATCTCGGCTTCGGTGATCATCATGTCCCTCTCGTTTTAGGCGGTTTTTCCGCTTTTTTTTGGAAACCATCAACGCCTCGTCGAGCGTGGTCATGAACTCGCCGATCCGGATGGGCTTGGTGAGATAGCGGAAAAACCCTGCGGCCAGGCCGCGCTCGATGTCGTGCGGCATGGCGGTGGCGCTGAGGGCCATGACCGGTATGCGCGCGGTCTCCGGGTCTTCGGCCAGCGCTTGCAAAGCCTTCAGGCCGCTGATGCCGGGCAGGTTGATGTCCATCAAAATCACGTCCGGCAGCGACTTGCGCGCCAGCGCCAGGCCGGTCAGGCCGTCTCTGGCGGTGATCAGGCGCACGTTGGACCGGCGTTCCACCAGGCTTTCAACCAGCAACAAATTGGGAAGACTATCTTCGACGTAAAGCAGCGTGCGCTGACGCGTTTCCTGGTAAAGCTGCGCTGACGGTGGGCGTGGCGCTGCCGCCTTGACTGCAGCCGCGTCCAGCCCCGGCATCAGGTTCATCTCGATCCAGAAGACGCTGCCTTGGCCGGGTGTGCTGCGTGCGCCTATCACGCCGCCCATCAGCTCGACCAGCCGCTTGCTCATCACCAGCCCGATGCCCGTGCCCGTTTCGCGGCCTGCTTCCTGACCAAGGCGGTTGAACGACTGGAACAGTTGCGACAGTTTTTCGGGGCTCAGGCCTTCGCCCGTGTCTTCGACGCCGATGCGCACGCGGCCCGGTGAGGTCCAGGCGCAGTCGACCGTCACATGGCCGCCTTCCCGGTTGTATTTGATGGCGTTGGACAGCAGGTTGATCAGCACCTGCTTGAGCCGCACCCGGTCCGCGTGGACCCGGCAGTAAGGCTCAATGCCGGGAAAGCTGAGATGCACGCCGCGCTTTTGCGCCTGCGGCCCGATCATCGCTTCGCATTCGTGCATGACGTCGGCCAGCGGCACGGCCTCAAGAGACAAAGCCAGCTTGCCGGACTCGACCAGCGCCAGATCAAGAATTTCGTTGATGAGTTCGAGCTGATGCCAGCCAGCCTGAAGAATCTGTTCCACACTGCGCAGCTGCGTCGCCGTCAGTGCGGGCGAACCCGATTCGAGCAACTGCGCAAAACCCAAAATGGCACCCAGCGGCGTGCGCAACTCGTGGCTCATGCCGGACAGAAAATCAGACTTGGCCAGAGTCGCCTTTTCAGCCACCTGGCGCGCCTGTTCCAGGTCGATGTTGCGGTCTTTGAGCACTCGGTCCATGCGCTTGTATGCGCTGATATCGGTATGAGCAACCACCGCACCATGGGCAGCGCAACCCGCATCGCCAGCGCCGACCTGCTTCAGCGGTATGACACACATCGTGAACCAGCGCTGCTCGGTCGGCGAATGGCAGGGGTATTCCATGCGGAAGCTGGGCGCGGTGCCGCTGAGCACTGCCTGAATGCCCTTGAACGCCGGCGACACCGAGCCGCTGGCGGTTTCGCAGAAGGCCAGGTAGTTGGTGCCGATGCCCGTGTGCGGCGCGGGGCGACCGCGCTCGATGCCATTTTCTGTCGCAAAACGCTGCCAGCTTTCGTTGACTTCGCAGATCACGCCGGTGCGGTCGAGCACGGCGATTTCGGCTTCCAGCGAATTGAGCACGGCGTGCTTGAATGAATCGATTTCCTGCTGCGCCTGGCAGGCCGACTCAGCGTGACGAGTGCGCGTGCGCGCCGCAGGAATCGCCAGGTCTGGGACGCCCGTCAGGGTCAACGTTTTACCCGCTCTGGCCATAGCTGATCTCGTTTTTCCGAACCACCATGATCGGACCGCAGGTGACGCCCCACACCAGCGTTTCGGCGTAAAGCGTCGCGTACAGCGGCTATTCCGATTTTTACACAAGCGCTGGCGTCCAAAACCAGCGGCGGCAGTACGCAGTTTAGAAGTCGCAGCCCGCCTGCAGGACTTGGTTAATTTATTCAGGTTTGTATCGCACTCGCCGCTTGAACACGCCCGCCTGGTGCTATTGAAAAAGTAGCTGCTTGCGCACGTTTTACCTGGGCTAGAGCGACTTTTTGCTACAAACCAGCTCTGTTTAACGCTGGATACGCGTGGCCAGCACCACCGAGGTATGCGTGCGCTCCACGCCGTCGAGCAGGCCGATGCGGTCGATCAGCGCGTCCAGCCGGTCAATGGAGCCCGCCTGCACGATGGCGATCATGTCGAAGGCGCCACTGATTGACAGCAGCGCGCGCACTTCGGGAATCTTGCGCAGCGCCGCCTCGACTGGCCCGGCCAGCTTGGGGCCGACGGTGAGCATCACATGCGCCTGCACCTGTGAGCGCTCATAGGTATCACCGGTGCGCGCACCATAGCCGGTGATGACCTTGTCGCGCTCCAGCCGCGCCATGCGCGCCTGCACCGCCGTGCGCGACAGGCCTACTTTGCGGGCCAGCAAAGCCACCGGGCAGCGGGCGTTTTCGCGCAGCTCGGCGAGCAGGGTCTGGTCGATGGCGTCGAGATTCATAAACGAAGGCTTTTTAGTTGAATCAAATATAAAACACTGCGATTTGACTAAATTATGACTTCGTTTTGTATTTGTTGATACTGGCAATCGCCAGCATTGCGTTCGACAATCGATCTGAAATCGTTACATCAAGGGGTTGGAAATGAAAAAAATATGGATTGCAGGCGCCGGGAAAATCGGCTCGGCCATCGCCGCCTTGCTCAGCGCCACGCCGGACTACGACGTGACGGTGGCAGACGCGTCACCCGCCGCGCTGGAAAACCTGAAAGCCGGCCCCGACGTGCGGCGGCTGGCGTTGGACATCGCCAACCCGCTGGCCTTACGCGCGGCGCTGAGCGGGCACTTTGCGGTGCTCAGCGCAGCGCCGTTTCACTTGACCACGCCAATTGCGGAGGCCGCCGTCGATGCGGGCGTGCATTACCTCGACCTGACCGAAGACGTGGCCAGCACGCGGCGTGTCAAAGAGTTGGCCGTCGCCGCGCGGTCGGCGTTGATCCCGCAGTGCGGTCTGGCGCCGGGCTTTGTGTCCATCGTCACGGCCGATCTGTGCCGGCGCTTTGACAGCCTGCACAGCGTGCGCATGCGCGTCGGCGCCCTGCCGCAGTTCCCGTCGAACGCGCTCAACTACAACCTGACCTGGAGCACCGACGGCGTCATCAATGAATACTGCGAGCCCTGCGAGGCCATCGTCGAAGGTGTGCTGCGCCAGGTGCCGCCGTTGGCCGAGCATGAAGAGTTTTCACTCGACGGCGTGACGTACGAGGCCTTCAACACCTCGGGCGGCCTGGGCACGCTGTGCGAGACGCTGCAGGGCCGGGTCGCCCACCTCAATTACAAAACCATCCGCTACCCGGGCCATGCCGCCATCATGAAGATACTGATCAATGACCTGCGCCTGCGCGAGCGCCGCCATGTGCTGAAAGACCTGCTGGAAAACGCGCTGCCGGTGACGCTGCAGGACGTGGTGATCGTGTTCGTCACGGTGAGTGGGCAGAAAGAGGGGCGGCTGATGCAGGAGACCTACGCCCACAAGGTTTACAGCCATGTGACCGGCGGCGTGCTGCGCAGCGCGATACAGATCACGACGGCGGCCGGGATTTGCGCGGTGCTGGATTTGCTGGCTGAGGGGCGGCTGCCGCAGCGCGGCTTTGTCCGGCAGGAAGAGATTGCGCTGAGTGACTTTCTGGCGAACCGGTTTGGCAGCGCGTATGCCGAACATCCTGCAGAGCGCGCGGCCGCTTGAGCGGCGTTGGTCAAGGCGCCTTCAAGCTTCTGGCGTGATGGATTCGGCATAGTCATACAGCGCGCCCAGAATCGCCTCGCCTTTCTCGTCCACCGTTTCGGCCAGCGTGTCGATCTGCGCGAACAGCGCATCGACATTGCGTGCGCCGCCCTCGCCTTCGAGCAGGCGCGCGGCGCGGTGTACTTCCCAGCGTTCGGCTTCGTCCGGGCTCAGGGTGTCGGCGAAGTTTCGGGCCCGGTAGCGGAACAGCAGCTCGCCCAGCCGTTCGTCGTCAAAGCCGGTGCGGCTGTGCGCCAATTCAGCCGCGGGCAGCGCCCGCAGCTGGTTCAGCCGCCGCCGGTCAGCATTGCCGATGAAGCCGCCGTAGAGGTCGGCATCGACGTCGGTCGTGACCTCTTCAGGGCGCTTGAACACGTCGGGCCAGATGGCGCTCATGTCGGGCAGCGCGGCGGCTTTCTCCGCGTTGGCCAGCGCTGCGTCGATGTCGATGCTCCAGCGCGCGGCCATCTCTAGGCTCAGGGTTTGCAGCTTGCCAACCACCATCGGCGATTTGTTCAGGTGAACGGATTTGAGCGGCAGGCGCTGCATGCCTTCGGGCAGATCGGCGGATTTGGTGAACAGGCGCAGGCGCAGCGTGGCCACATCGAGTTGCGACAACTCGCTCGGGTCATGCGCCAAATCCCACGCCAGCACTTCGTTTTTATTGAAAGGGTGCGTCGCCAGCGGCCACATCACGGCGGTGCAGCCGCGCTCGGGCGGGAACATGCCCGACACATGCAAAAACGGCTTGGCGTTGCCGGGGCTGGTAGGCAGGCCCAGTTCGGCGGCAACGCGGTCTTTCTTGTGCAGGCCGAGGCAGAACTCGAACAGCTTGGGCTGCGCCCTACGAAGCAGCCGCGCCAGCGCGATGGTGGCGCGTACGTCTGACAGCGCGTCGTGCGCAGCGTCGTGCGTCAATCCGTTGGCGCGCGCCAGGTCTTCGAGCTTGAAGCTCTGCCGCATCGCGCCGGCTTCGTTCGGGCGACGCTCGTCAGGCTTGATCGGCCAGACGATGCCTTCGGGCCGCAGCGCGTAGGCCATGCGTACGACGTCGAGCAAGTCCCAGCGGCCGCAGTCGTTTTGCCACTCGCGCGCGTACGGGTCGATCAAATTGCGCCACAGCAGAAAGCGCGTGAATTCGTCGTCAAAGCGAATCGTGTTGTAGCCGACGCCGATGGTGCCCGGTTGCGCAAAAGCCTGCTCGATCTGCGCGGCGAACGCGTGTTCAGGAACACCGCGCTCCAGGCACAGCTGCGGCGTGATGCCGGTGATCAGGCACGAAGCTGGGTCGGGCAGGTAGTCGTTGGCGGGCTGGCAATACAGCATCAGCGGCTCGCCGATTTCGTTCAACGCGGCATCGGTGCGAATCGCGGCAAACTGCGAAGGCCGGTCCGTCCGCGCGCTGATGCCGAAGGTTTCGTAGTCGTGCCAGAGAAAGGTGTACTCAGCCATACGGCGGTTCTATAAGGGGTTTTTTAGTGATTAAATAGGCCTCTAGCCCATATAAAACGTGCGCAAGCAGCTATTATTTTTATAGCGCAATGAAAAAGGCCGATAGCGTGATGCTACCGGCCTTTTTTATGCAAAGAGCCTTGGGCGACGCTCAGTTCGTCTCGGCTGCCTCGGCTTCGGGTTTGGATCGGCCTTCTTTCTTCGGCAGGGGCTGAATGTCGAGCTGCACTTCACCGTTTTCGACGCCTTTTTCGTCCTTGGTGACCAGCATGTCAACCGTCAGGCGGCCGCCATCGATCAGGCGACCGAACAGCAGCTCGTCTGCCAGCGCCCGGCGAATCGTGTCCTGAATCAAACGCTGCATTGGCCGTGCGCCCATCAGTGGGTCGAAGCCCTTCTTGCCAAGGTATTTGCGCAGCGTGTCGGTGAAAGTGACTTCGACTTTCTTCTCGGCCAGTTGCGTTTCCAGTTGCAGCAGGAATTTGTCAACGACGCGCAAAATCACCGTCTCGTCCAGCGCCTTGAAGCTCACGACCGCGTCGAGGCGGTTGCGGAACTCGGGCGTGAACAGCCGCTTGATGTCGGCCATCTCGTCGCCGGCTTCGCGCGGGTTGGTAAAACCAATCGTCGCCTTGTTCATGGTCTCGGCACCAGCGTTAGTCGTCATGACGATGATGACGTTGCGGAAATCGGCCTTGCGCCCGTTGTTGTCCGTCAGCGTGCCGTGGTCCATCACCTGCAGCAGCACGTTGAAGATGTCCGGATGCGCTTTTTCGATCTCGTCAAGCAGCAGCACGCAATGCGGCTTCTTGGTCACCGCCTCGGTCAGCAGGCCACCCTGGTCAAAACCGACGTAGCCCGGAGGCGCGCCGATCAGTCGGCTGACGGCATGGCGTTCCATGTACTCGGACATGTCGAAACGGATCAGCTCGATACCCATGATGTAGGCCAGCTGCTTGGCGGCTTCGGTCTTGCCCACACCGGTCGGGCCGGAAAACAGGAAAGAGCCAATCGGCTTGTCGTCTTTGCCCAGACCCGAGCGCGCCATCTTGACGGACGACGCGAGCACGTCGAGTGCCTTATCCTGACCGAACACCACGCTCTTCAAATCGCGTTCCAGCGTTTTCAGCTTGCCGCGATCATCGTTGGACACATTGGCGGGCGGAATGCGGGCGATCTTCGCCACAATTTCTTCGACCTCGGTTTTGGTGATGGTTTTTTTGCGCTTGTTGGCCGGCAAGATGCGCTGGGCCGCGCCTGCCTCGTCAATGACGTCAATCGCCTTGTCGGGCAAGTGACGGTCGTTGATGTACTTGGCGCTCAGCTCCGCCGCGGCCGTCAGGGCGGCCACCGCGTACTTGACGCTGTGGTGCTCCTCGAAGCGCGATTTCAGCCCCTTCAGGATCTCGATGGTCTCGGCCACGCTGGGCTCGACCACATCGACCTTCTGGAACCGGCGCGACAGGGCAGCGTCTTTTTCGAAGATGCCGCGGTACTCGGTGAACGTGGTCGCGCCGATGCACTTGAGCTGGCCGCTGGACAGCGCCGGCTTGAGCAGGTTGGATGCGTCCAGCGTGCCGCC
>JANLYY010000138.1:0-2424 GCA_031365885.1 Polaromonas sp.
CGACATTGAAGTCGTGGCGGAAGCCGACAGCGGCGAGGCGGCTTGCCAGATGTATGAAAGCGTTGCGCCCGATGTGGTGGTGATGGACATTGCCATGGCCGGCATGGGCGGCATCGAGGCGATCAAGCGCCTGATGGCCAAGGACGCCAAAGCCCGCATCCTGGCCTTGTCAGCCCATGAGGACACCAGCCACCCCAAGCGCGCGCTGCAGGCCGGCGCCCTGGGTTATCTGTCCAAACGCAGTGCCCCGGAAGTGCTGATCGACGCGATTCGCGCCATCGCCAAAGGCCAGCGCTACCTCGATGCGCAGATTGCGCAGCGCATGGCGGTGCAGGCGATTGATGGCGACAAGGGGCCGATGGACAAGCTGTCGCCGCGTGAATTCGAGGTGTTTGTTCAGCTGGCGCGCGGACAGTCGGTGGCGCAGATTTCGGAGACGCTGACATTGTCAAGCTCCACCATCGGCACGCACCTCTACAACATCAAGCAAAAACTGGGCTTGGTCAATCAGGCCGAGATGACACTGCTGGCGGTGCGGCATGGCCTGATCGATGTGGCGGCTGGTTAGGCAAGCGAATCCTAGCAACTACTCAGCCCTGTTCTTCCTCCTTCCCCTTTTGGGGGAAGGCCGGGATGGGGGCTAGCGGTGGTCGAACGCCAGTGGTCTGCCTTGCCTCTGGGAAGGAATGAAAAACACCGACTGCGGGATTAACGCCAGCCAGATTTTGGAGCCGGGGAGGCCCCCATCCCAACCTTCCCCCAGCGGGGGAAGGAGCCGTGCGGACTCAGGATCACGCTTCGTTTGGCAGGCTGGTAGGGAAGCGAATCCTTAAGCGTTTATAGCCTTTAGCCCAATCAGTACGTGCGCAAGCAGCTACTTAATTGATAGCAACTGTTCTCCATCATGAGCGTACTCGCTCCCTCAAACCCCCTGTTTTAGCGAAGCCTCAATGAACGGATCCAGATCCCCGTCCAGCACCTTCTGCGTCGCCGACGTTTCGTAGTTGGTGCGCAAATCCTTGATGCGGCTCTGGTCGAGCACATAGCTGCGAATCTGGTGGCCCCAGCCGACGTCGGTCTTGGTGTCCTCTAACTTTTGCTGCGCTTCCTGCTGCTTGCGCAGTTCGAAGTCATACAGCCGCGAGCGCAGGCGCTTCCAGGCCACGTCGCGGTTGCTGTGCTGGCTGCGGCCGTCCTGGCACTGCACCACGATACCGGTAGGGATGTGCGTCAGTCGCACGGCTGAATCGGTCTTGTTGATATGCTGGCCACCGGCGCCGCTGGCGCGGAAAGTGTCAACGCGTACGTCTGACGGGTTGATGTCGATCTCAATCGAGTCGTCAATCTCGGGATATACAAATACCGACGCAAACGAGGTGTGCCTGCCGCCGGACGAATCGAACGGCGACTTGCGCACCAGCCGGTGAACGCCGGTCTCGGTGCGCAGCAAACCAAACGCATATTCGCCGTCAATCTTGATCGTCGCGCCTTTGATACCGGCCGTGTCGCCGGGTGATTCGTCTTCGATCTGCGCTTTAAAGCCCTTGCGTTCGGCGTAGCGCAGATACTGCCGCAGCAGCATGCTGGCCCAGTCGCAGGCTTCGGTTCCGCCAGCGCCAGCCTGAATGTCGAGGAAGGCATTCAGCGGGTCGGCCGGGTTGTTGAACATCCGGCGAAATTCCATCTTCTCGACTTCTACCGCCACCTTGACGGCTTCAGCTTCGATGCCCAGCATGCCGCCCTCATCGCCTTCGCTTTTCGACATGTCAAAGAGTTCGGTGTTGTCAGCCAGCTCGCTGCTCAGCCGGGCTATGACATGCACGACGTCTTCAAGCGATTTTTTCTCTTTGCCGAGTTCCTGCGCGCGCTTGGGGTTGTCCCAGACCTTCGGGTCTTCGAGCGCGGCGTTGACTTCGTTCAGTTTTCGTTCTTTGGCAGGGTAGTCAAAGATACCCCCGGAGCTCGTTCACGCGGTTGCTCAGATCGGCGAGCTGGTTGCTGATGGCATTGATGTGTTCTGCTTCCATGGGGGAAATTTCCTGAGAAAAAAGGGTCGGCCAAACTAGCCCGGTGCCGCATTTTCTCACGTCAGGCAGGTCCCTGACGCCCGAGCGCAGGCTCAGGCCAGGAAGTCTTCGATCAGTCGTGCCAGCTCGGCCGGCCGGTCGTGGTGCAGCATGTGGCCGGCGTCTTCAATCAGCGCCACGCGGGCTTGCGGCACTTGTTTGAGGCGCTCGTGGTATTCGGCCAGACCGTACTGGCCTTTCCACCACAAGCTCATGGAATCGTCCGACGCTTCCACCGCCAGCACGGGGGCTGTGATGTGCTGGTAGATGGCCAGCGTTTCTTCGACGCGGTACAGGTTGGCACCGCTCACCTTGTGACCCGATTCCCCCAGAATTTCCCATTTGCCCGCGCTATTGG
>JANLYY010000139.1:0-15249 GCA_031365885.1 Polaromonas sp.
GGCTGCCGGCCGAGGTGCCGACGACCAGCTGGGGCTTCAGCCCCGCTTCTTCCAGCACCGCGATGACGCCGACATGGGCGAAGCCGCGCGCCGCGCCGCCGCCCAGCGCCAGACCAATCTTCAAAGGCTTTGGCGCAGCAACGGCAATGGCAGGCGGCGCAATGACCGGGGCTGGTCTGGGGGCCTGACTTGCGCAGCTGGTCAACAAAGCGGTCGCCCCGACAAGCAGCAATCGCCAGAGAGCCGACCGGCTGGCCGCCGTGGATTGCCCGCGCCGCTCACACCAAACGGGGGTTAAAAACCTTGCATCTCGGATGTTATTGAGAATTGTTCGCATTTGAAATAGAATAAAAGCTCACCATCACAAGGAATGTCTCCACCATGTTCAACATAGCGTCTTCATCATTCAAAGCGGCCAGATGTACCGGCCTGGCCCTGGCTGCGGCGTCGGTTTTTGCCAGCATCGCGCCCAACGCAGCACAGGCCCAGGAGCAGGTCGTGAACCTGTATTCTGCCCGCCACTACCAGACCGATGAGGCGCTTTACGCCGACTTCACCAAAGCCACTGGCATCAAGGTCAATCGTGTGGACGCGGATGACGCGGGTATTCTGGCGCGTCTGAAAGCCGAGGGAGCGGCTTCACCGGCCGATGTGATCCTGCTGGTCGACGCAGCCCGCCTCTGGCGCGGTGACATTGACGGGCTGTTCAAGCCGATCAAGTCCAAAACCCTGGAAGCCGCCATTCCGCAAAAACTGCGCGCCCGTTCCAGCACCGAAGGCACAACCTGGTTCGGGTTTTCGACCCGCGCCCGCGTGGTGGTGTACGACAAGGCAAAGGTCAAAAAAGCCGACGTGGACACCTACGAAGAACTGGCCGAGGCAAAAAACAAGGGTTTGCTGTGTACCCGCTCGGGCTCACACCCGTACAACCTGTCGCTGTTCAGCGCCATGGCAGAGCACCTTGGCCCGGCCAAAGCCGAACAATGGTTGACAGGCCTGGTCGCCAACATGGCCCGTGACCCGAAAGGCGGCGACACCGACCAGATCAAGGGCGTGGCCAGCGGAGAATGTGGTGTGGCGCTGACCAACACCTACTACCTGGCGCGCATCATGCGCTCAACCACACCGGAAGACAAAGCCATTGCCGACAAGATCGGCGTCGTCTTCCCGAACCAGGAAAGCTGGGGCACGCACGTGAACATCGCCGGTGCGGCCGTCGCCAAAAATGCCAAGAACACGGCCAATGCCGTCAAGTTCATGGAATATCTGGCCAGCCCCGCAGCGCAAAACTACTTTGCCAACGGCAACAACGAATGGCCGGCCGTGGCCAGCGTGAAAGTCGACAACCCTGCGCTGAAAGCAATGACCGGCGACGGCTTCAAGGCAGATAACGTGCCTGTGAGCGTGATCGGCAGCAACCAGATTAAAGTCCAGCAGATGCTGGACCGGGTTGGCTACAAATAGGCTTGACTGGCCACCTAAAAAGCCCGCTCATCGACAGATGACCGGGCTTTTTCATGGGCGCCAGGTGCGCCATAATTGACCTTTACGTCAACGTCAACTCCACACAAGGGAAATCTCATGGACATCGCAGGCAAGGTATTCATCGTCACCGGCGGCGCATCGGGCCTGGGTGAGGGCACGGCGCGCATGCTGGTGGCCAACGGCGGCAAGGTCGTGATTGCCGACATGCAGGCCGACAAAGGTGAGGCGATTGCTGCCGAGCTGGGCGCCGCCCAGGCCGCCTTCGTCAAATGCGATGTCAGCCAGGAAGCAGACGGCCAGGCGGTCGTCAGCAAGGCAATCAGCATGGGCAAGCTGATGGGCCTGGTCAATTGCGCGGGCATTGCACCGGCCGAAAAAACTGTCGGTAAAAACGGCGCGCATTCGCTGGCCGTGTTCGGCAAAACCATCACGGTCAATCTGATCGGCAGCTTCAACATGATTCGCCTGGCATCCGAAGCCATGAGCAAAAACGAACCCGAAGCCACCGGCGAGCGCGGTGTGCTGATTTCGACTGCCTCGGTTGCCGCCTACGACGGCCAAATGGGCCAGGCCGCCTACAGCGCATCCAAAGGCGGCGTGGTCGGCATGACACTGCCCATCGCCCGTGACCTGGCGCGCAATGGCATCCGCAACATGACGATTGCGCCCGGCATTTTCGGCACGCCGATGATGTTCGGCATGCCGCAAGAGGTACAGGATTCTCTGGCGGCGTCGGTGCCCTTCCCTTCGCGTTTGGGCACGCCGGCCGACTACGCCAAGCTGGCCAAACACATCTTTGAAAACGACATGCTCAACGGCGAGGTGATTCGCCTCGACGGCGCGATTCGCCTGGCACCGCGTTGAACAAAGGGAACGCCCCAATGACCTTGATCGACAGCCCCTTGCGGCCCACCTCAACCGCCACCCACCGTGCCGTCGCCCACCTGACCGGCTCGCTGCCGATGGGCGGCCAGGTGGCCGATACGCCGGTGTTTGCGTTTCATTACACGCCAGCCGGGCTGGATTTTGGCGCCCAGCCAGAGCTGCATCCCGAGCGGCGCGACATCAGCCTCGACGGCTTGCTGGCATTTGAAATCAGCGATGTGATCACGCCGGCTGAATCCGACGCGCTGGTGGCGGCCACCGAGCTGCTGGGCTACCGGGACGAAGCACCCGGCATTCAGACCCCGCCCGGCATGCGCATGAACAAGTCGGTGCACTGGATCGCGCCGGCGGCGATGATGGCCGAGATCCATCGCCGCATCGCCCCGTTGCTGCCGCAGGCCATCGAGGCCCGGCCGCTGGCGCCGCGCCTGAGCCAGCGCCTGAACATGTACCGCTACGACACTGACGACGTGTTCAACCGCCACATCGACGGCGACTGGCCCGGCTACGGCTTGAGCGGCAGCGCAGAAGACCCGGCCGCGCGAATGACCGAATGGAGTGGTAGCCGTTCCATGCTGACGATGATTTTGTATTTGAACGGCCCGGGGGACGGCGTGGTGGGGGGGCAGACGCGGTTGTTCGGACGGTCAGGCGCGGTGGTTGACGTGACGCCCAGCAAAGGCAGCGCGCTGTTTTTTCGCCACGGCTTTGACATGCAATCGGTCATGCACGAAGGCTGCCGCGTCACTGGCGATGCGGCCAAATACGTGGCACGCGTCAATGTGATGTACGCGCTGTAAGCGGTGCGGCGCCAGGCAGTATGCTACGTTTTTTATAGCTGCTTGCGCACGTAATACGGGGTCTAGCGGCCTAAAACGTTCTCAATTCAGCACGCAAGCCTGCGGCGTACCATGTTCCTTTCTACTGCCAAAGAAAGATGACATGAAACATGTGTTGACTTCGGTGTCACTGACCCTGGCCCTCGCCGCCGTCGTGACCGCATGCGGCACGCCCCAAGCTGTCAACACCGCCGCGCCAGCGCAGCCCGAAGGTTCGTCGGGTTACAGCGCCAAACCCGGCTGGGCAACAACGAAATTCGCCGTTGCCGCCGCCAACCCGCTGGCCACCGATGCGGGCTACCAGATCCTCAAAGCCGGGGGCTCAGCCATCGATGCAGCAATTGCCGTGCAGATGGTGCTCACGCTGGTCGAGCCGCAATCGAGCGGCATCGGCGGTGGCGCATTTTTGCTGCATGCAGCGGGTGGCCAGGTCGAGGCCTTTGATGGGCGCGAAACCGCGCCGATGGCCGCCGACGAAAAGCTGTTCATCGGGGCGGACGGCAAACCGCTGCCGTTTTACGAAGCGGTGGTTGGCGGGCGTTCCGTCGGCACGCCCGGCGTGGTCAGGATGCTGGAAATGGCGCACCGGCAACACGGCAAGCTGCCGTGGTCGCAGCTTTTCACGCCAGCGATTAAACTTGCTGACAGCGGTTTCAAGGTCAGCGCGCGACTGGCGACCTTGTTGAAAGACGAGAAATATCTGAAGGCCGATCCGGTCGCTACGGCTTACTTTTACAAGGCTGACGGTTCGCCAGTCGATGTCGGCAGCACACTCAAAAATCCGGCGCTGGCCGACGTGCTGCGGCAAGTTGCTGCCCAGGGATCGAACGCGCTGCTGACCGGCAAAGTCGCCCAGGCCGTCGTCACCAAGGTGCAAAGCCACCCGACCAACCCCGGCAAGCTGGCCCTGAGCGACCTCGAAAACTACCAGCCAAAAAAACGCCACCCGATCTGCCACGACTACAGCACGCCAGCCAAAACCTATGTGCTGTGCGGCATGCCGCCGCCCAGTTCGGGCGCGATAGCGGTCGGCCAGATTCTGGGCCTGTTGAACAACATACCCGCCGCCATGCCGGCGCTCGCCACCGGGCCGGGCGGCGTGCCTGGCACAACAGGGCCGATGCCGTCTGCCGACTGGCTGCACCTGTACCTTGAGGCATCCCGACTGGCGTTTGCGGACCGCGCGCAGTACCTGGGCGACCCCGACTTCGTGCAGCCACCCGGCGGCAGCTGGATGAGCCTGCTCGCGCCCGGGTACCTCGCCGAGCGTGCAAAGCTCATAGTCACCGCTCCCGGCGCGCAGAGCATGAAAACCGCCAAACCCGGCGTGCCAGGCGCCGTCAAAATCGCGCATGCACCAATGCCCGATCAGCCCGAATCCGGCACTTCGCACATCAGCATCGTCGACAGCTTCGGTAACGCGATTGCGATGACGACGACGATTGAAGATGCCTTCGGTGCGCGCCTGATGACCGACGGCGGCACCGGCAAGCCCGGCGGTTTTTTGCTCAACAACGAGCTGTCCGATTTCAGCTTTGCACCGACAGACGCCGAAGCCAAACCGGTGGCCAACCGCGTACAGCCTGGCAAGCGTCCGCGCTCGTCGATGGCGCCGACGCTGGTGTTCGACAAGGCCAGCGGCCAGCTCGTGATGACAGTCGGCAGCCCCGGCGGCGCGATGATCATTCACTACACCGCCAAAACGCTTTACGGCGTATTGAACTGGGGGTTGAACACCCAGCAGGCGATTGACCTGCCGAACTTTGCGTCACTCAATGGCCCGAGCCTGCTCGAAGAAAAACGCTTCTCGCCGGCCACCGTAGAAGCGTTGCGTGTGCGCGGCGCCGAGGTGCGCGAACAAGCCATGACCAGCGGATTGCAGGCGATCCAGAAAACACCGGGCGGTTTTTTCGGCGGCGCTGACCCGCGGCGCGAGGGGCTGGTGCTTGGGGATTGAGTCCGGCCTGATGCAAGCGTTTGGCTCATGGGTAAGTCCCAGTGGTGTTGCAGGGTGCGGGCTCTAAAGTCTGGGAATTCGCCTTCCAAGGCGCCCACCTTTTTCGAAAGACATTCATGCCCCTGTCCCAACCCACGCGTCGCAGTTTCGTGCAGGCCAGCCTTGCGGGCGCCGTTGGGCTGGCCCTGCCCGGTCTGGTGCGTGCCCAGGCCTTTCCGGCCAAACCGATCCGCCTGATCTGCCCCTGGCCGGCGGGTGGCTCAACCGACGCGGTGATGCGGGCACTGGCAGAAAGCGCCGGCAAGGCGCTGGGCGGGCAGATGATCATCGACAACAAACCCGGCGCCAGCGGCATGCTCGGCCCCAACGAGCTGGTCAGCGCGCGGCCCGATGGCTACACGTTATCGCAGCTGACCATCGGCGTGCTGCGCCTGCCGCACATGCAAAAAATGCAGTTCGATCCGATGAAAGACTTCACTTACATCGCCTGCCTGACGGGCTACACCTTTGGCCTCGTCGTCAGGGCCGATTCGCCCATCAGGAGCATCAAGGATCTGGTGGACTACGCCAAAGTGAATCCGGAAAAATTCACCTTTGGTTCGACCGGCAACGGCACCACGCCCCATCTGGCGGTAGAAGAGTTTGCGTCGCGCGCTGGCGTCAAGCTGCAGCATGTGCCGTTCAAGGGCAACGCCGACGGCATGCAGGCGCTGCTGGGCGGCCACATCATGTCGCACAGCGACGCTACCGGTTGGGGGCCGCATGTCGAGGCAGGCACCTGCCGGCTACTGGCCACCTACGGCGGCAAGCGCACCAAACGCTGGCCCGGCGTGCCTACGCTGACCGAGCTGGGTTTTGATACCGTGTCCGATTCGCCGTTCGGCATCGGCGCACCCAAGGGCATGGAGCCCGCCCTGACGCTGCGTCTGCACGACGCCTTCAAAAAGACGCTGGAAGACCCGGCCGTGCTGGCATCGTTTGAAAAATACGACCAGTCAGTGATCTACATGAACACTGCCGACTACACGCAGTTTGCGCGTGACAACTACGCGAAAGAAAAAGCCGTGATTGAGCGCCTGGGGCTGGCGGCGAAGCCGGTTTAAATTAGACCACCACACCAGTTTTCCTCCTTCCCCTTTGGGGGAAGGTTGGGATGGGGGCCAGCGGTGCTCAAACGCCGGCGGTCTGCCTTGCCTGGGCGTGGCTGGAAACGCTGACTGCTGTTTGGCGCGCGCCGGATTTGAAGCCGGGAGATCCCCATCCCATCCTTCCCCCAAAGGCGGGAAGGGGCCGAGCGGATGCGTCAACAGGGATCATCCGGCAAGCTGCGTAGTTACGGTTTAGGCATTAAAAATGGCTCTAGCCCTCGCAGAACGTGCGTAAGCAGCTATGTTTTTTGTAGCACTACTAACCCGCACGCATCGCCGCCATCACCTGCTGCGCGCCGTCAGCCATCAGCCGCACGTCCGAGCCGATGGTCACGAACTGGAAGCCTTTGGCGATGCGTTTGCGCGCGGCTTGCGGCGAGCCGTTATGGATACCTGCCACCACGCCGTGGGCCTTGGCGCGCGCCAGAATGTGTTCCACCGCCTCAAACGCCTTCGGCTCCAGGTCGTCAAACGTCGGCCTGCAGCCTAGCGCCAGCGACAGGTCGGACGGGCCAATGTAAATCGCGTCCAGTCCTTCGACCGACAGGATGGCGTCGAGGTTATCAAGCGCCTCGGCGGTTTCAATCATGGCGAAGACTGCGATGGTGTCGTTGGCGTGCTGCACGTAGTCAAGACCGGCATACAGCACCGCCCGCAGGGGGCCGAAGCTGCGCCTGCCGCGTGGCGGGTAGTGGCTGTAGGCGACCAGCTTTTGCGCGTCTTCGCGGCTGTTGACCATCGGGCAGATCACGCCGTAGGCACCGGCGTCTAGCGCCCGCATCACAATGCCGGGTTCCAGCCACGGCACGCGCACGACGGGCACGGTGTCGGTGGTTGAAATGGCCTGCAGCATCGGTACCAGCGCCGCGTCATCGATCATGCCGTGCTGCATGTCGATGGTCAGCGTGTCCCAGCCCTGGTGCGCCATGGTCTCGGCGGAAAAGCTGCTGGGAATGGCGAGCCAGCCGTTGACGGCAGCGCCGCCGGATTTCCAAAGGGTGCGCAGGCGGTTTTCTCTCATGGTGTGATCCAGATGGTTTGAGTAGCCGAAATCTTGGTGGTGTCGGTTCGTGATGTCGGTTCGTGATGTCGGTGGGTGATGTTAGTCTAGGCGCGCACCGGGCCAGTGAATGCGGGGCAGCATATTTTCTGGTAAAAACAGGCTGCAGCCCAGTCATTACTTGCGCAAGCAGCTATGTATTTTGTAGCGACATGGTTCTGGTCAAGCAGTCCGCATCGGCTGCGCCGGGCTGCCGTGTGCCGCCGTGCCGATGCGCTCGTATTCGGAAATGACTTGTGCGCCCAACAGTAGCAAGGTGGCGGCGATTTCCAGGCTCAACAGCACGACGATGGCCGTCGTCAGCGAGCCGTACACCACGCCAACCTGCGACAGCGTGCTGAAGTACCACAGCAGCACATGGCGCGTGATTTCCCACAGCAGGGCAGCCGTCACGCCGCCGATCAGCGCGTGGGGCAGCCGCAGCTTGCCCACCGGCATCACAAGGTAAACCGAGGTCAGCAGGAAGATTTCGCCCGTCAGGCCGAGCAGGTACAGCAGCGCGCCCGAGAAGCCGCTCAGTGACCAGCTATAGCCCAGAAATTCAACACTCTTTTCGCCCAGCGCCGCGAAGCTGCCCGACACCAGCGTGACCAGCAGCAGCCCGACGCCCAGCGACAGGATGTAGCAATAGGGCAGCACGGCCGACACCAGAAAGTGACGCCGGCGAATCGCGACCCGGTGTAAAAACACCACCGACATGGCGTTTTCCAGCACGGTAAAAGCCAGCGAGCTGAAGAACAGCATGGTGGCCAGCAGCAGCCAGCCGACGACTTCGCGGTGCGCCAGAAAATTAGCCAGCTCGCCGACGATAAAGCGCGACTGCCCCGGCGCCAGCCAGCCGACGTAGCGGCCGATGGCCTCTAACAACGCGGTCTGGTCAATCACATGCGACAACGCAATCGCCACCAGAATCAGCAACGGAACAATCGACAGCAAGGCGTAATACGCCACGGCGCCGGCCAGCAGCAGGCCCTGGTTGGCGCGAAAGCCCTTGAGCACCCGCAGCGAGAAGTCGCCAGGGTGGCTGAGTACGTAGGCAGCCTGGGGGCCAATTTTCATCGTCTTGAGCCTTTTTTGTGCATCAAATAGGCCTGTAGCCCATATAATACGTGCGCAAGCAGCTATAGAATTAATAGCGACTAACGAACCCGTCAAACATCAATCGCCACCACCGATCCTGCCAGCTTGCGCAGTTCAAACTTCTGTATCTTCCCGGTCGAGGTTTTTGGCAACTCGCCAAACACTACGGCGCGCGGCACCTTGAAACCGGCCAGGTGTTTTTTGCAGTGCGCGATGATATCGGCCTCTTTCGTTTGCGCGCCGTCTTTCAACTCGACAAACGCACACGGCGTTTCACCCCAGCGTGCATCGGGTTTGGCCACCACGGCTGCGGCCAGCACGTCGGGGTGGCGGTAGAGCACGTCTTCGACTTCAATCGACGAGATGTTTTCGCCGCCGGAGATGATCACGTCCTTGCTGCGGTCCTTGATCTTCATGTAGCCGTCGGGGTACATCACGGCCAGGTCGCCACTGTGAAACCAGCCGCCTGCAAAAGCTTCTTCGGTCGCCTTCGGGTTTTTCAGATAACCCTTCATTGCAATGTTGCCGCGAAACATGATTTCGCCCATGGTTTCGCCGTCTTGCGGCACCGGCTTCAGGGTCAGCGAATCGAGCACCCGCGCATCCCGCTGCAGGTGGTAGCGCACGCCCTGCCGCGCATTGAGGCGGGCGCGCTCGCCGATGTCGAGCTTTTCCCAACCGCCCTGCACCGCACACACGGTGGCCGGGCCATAGGTCTCGGTCAGGCCGTAGACATGCGTCAAATCGAACCCCAGCGCCTCCATGCCTTCGATCATCGACGCCGGCGGCGCGGCGCCCGCGACCATCGCCTTGACGCCTGGCGGCAGGCCCTGCTTCAGCGCAGCCGGCGCATTCACCAGCATGCCGTGAACGATGGGCGCGGCGCAGTAGTGGGTCACGCCGTGGTCGCGAATCGCCTCGAAGATGGTTTGCGCGGTGGTACGCCGCAGGCAGACATTGACGCCAGCGCGCGCCGCCACCGTCCACGGAAAGCACCAGCCGTTGCAGTGAAACATCGGCAGCGTCCACAAATACACCGCGTGCCTGGGCATGTCCCATTCGAGGATATTCGACACGGCGTTCATCGCCGCGCCCCGGTGGTGATATACCACGCCCTTCGGGTTGCCGGTGGTGCCGCTGGTGTAGTTCAGCGCAATCGCATCCCATTCATCATCAGGCAGCCGCCACGGATACGCCGCATCGCCCGAGGCCAAAAACGCTTCGTAGCCAATGCTGCCGATGCGCTGCAACTCACCGCCATCCTTGCCTTCATACAACGCGTCTTCCGCGTCGATCACCAGCAGCGGCGTGGTCGCCTTGCGCAGCGTCAAAGCCTTTTTCATCACGCCGGCAAACTCCACATCAACGATCACGACTTTCGCCTCGCCGTGGTCAAGCATGAAGGCAATCGTCTCGGCATCGAGCCGGGTGTTCAGCGCATTGAGCACCGCGCCCGTCGCCGGAATACCAAAGTGCGCCTCAACCATCGGCGGCGTGTTCGGCAGCATCACCGCTACCGTGTCGCCCTTCCTCACGCCATGTCGCCACAGCGCACTGGCCAGCCGGCGGCAGCGCACGAACAGCTCGCCCCAAGAGCGGCGCAAATCACCATGCACCACCGCCAGCCGATCCGGGTACACCTCTGCCGCGCGCTCGATGAATGACAGCGGCGACAGTGCGGCGTAGTTGGCCTCGGTGCGGGGCAGGTCGTGGTCAAAAATGTGGGGCATGGTTGTCTCCTGGTTTTCTTTGGCTTGCTTTCAACCATGGTAGTCCGTTGCCTGCCAAAACTGGCAACAATACTGTCGATGAACCAGCTTGACCGGCTCTACCAGCTCGAACGTCTGTTGCGAAGCCGTCAGGCCCTCGACCGCGACGCGCTGATGGATGAACTGGAAATCTCGCGGGCAACGCTCAAGCGCTACCTCGACCTTTTGCGCGACCGGATGAACGTACCCGTGCTGTACGACCGCTATTCCAATACCTATTCGATCAGCCAGTCAACCCACCTGAAACAACTCGGGGCGGCCCGGCAGGAGCTGCCAGGCGTCTGGTTCAGCCAGCAGGAAATCATTGCCTTGCTGACGATGTACCAGTTGATTGCCAGCCTGGATTCGGCGGGCATGCTGCAGCGCCATTTGCAACCGATTTTGCAGCGCCTGACCACCATGCTCGGCAGCACGCCCATGCAGGCGCAAGAGCTGCAGCGCCGCGTCCGCATCATCGGCACGGCGCGGCGCGAAGTACATAGTCGGTTCTTTGAAGTGGTGGGCCTGGCGCTGACGCAGCGGCGCAAATTGCAAGTCACGTATTTCACACGCAGTCGCAATGAAACCAGTGAACGCAGCCTGTCACCGCAGCGGCTCGTACACCACCGCAACACCTGGTATCTCGACGCCTGGTGCCACAGCAGCAAGCAGTTAAAGCGTTTTGCGCTGGATGCGGTGCGTGAGGCGCATATTCTTGATGTGCCTGCTCACGAGATGACCCTGTCGGCGATTGAGCAGGCCATGGACGAGGGTTACGGCATTTACGCTGGACCCAAACTGCGCTGGGCCACCCTGCTCTTCACGCCGTGGTCTGCCACCTGGGTGGCGCCCGAACAGTGGCACCCGGATCAAAGGTCACGCAAGCTGCCCGACGGATCGCTGGAGCTCAAAGTGCCCTACACCCACGATGACGAGTTGCTGCTCGACATTCAGCGCCACGGGGCAGACGTGCGCGTGATGGCGCCGGTGGCGTTGCGCGACAAGGTGCTGGCGGGCTTGAAGCGGGCAGTCGAGCAATACGCCGATAGCGCGGCAGGGCCGTAACTTCCCGCGCAGGCTCAAGTTATGAGCCACGCCGCTCCGACACTGCATAGACGTTACTTTTGACGCAATGCACATGGAAGGGCTTTTCATGCTCAGACAAGACTGGGGTTTTGACTACACCGCAACGAAGCTGGCCGAAGCAGCCGCCCAAAAACAGGCTTTTCATCAGGAACGACTCGACTGGTGGAAAGCCAAGCGCCTGGAGGTTATGACCATCATCCGCTCCGAAGGACTTGAGATTGACGAAAAGATTGCGCTGGAATACCGCAACCCCAAGTCACGCGACTGGGACCGGGGTTCGCAAGTGATGGTGCGCAATGACCTGCAAAAAGACCTGAGCGAGTGTCTCGAAAAACTCAGTCATCACACCCAGCAGGTTCTGCAATACGACGGCTGGCAACAAGTGCTGGCCGCGAATGCCGACGCGCGGGTTAAGCTGGATATTGATGACTGGTTGTTTTTCTTTGGGCGGAATTGAGCATTGAAAGTAAGACAATTTTCAACACCGCAAGGGGGAGCTGATTGGAACAAATCATGCAAGTGTGAAATTTTTCAGGAATGGGACCATTGCCTTAGGGACTTTTTTACAGTGGTAATTTCCTTTTGGCTTTTTCCAAGCAATCGTCTCCCCTATCTTCGTAGTTTTCAGGGTTTCAGATACCAGCATGTCATGAGAGCACAAGTACCAC
The DNA here is from genome assembly GCA_031365885.1 of Polaromonas sp. GTDB lineage: Bacteria > Pseudomonadota > Gammaproteobacteria > Burkholderiales > Burkholderiaceae_C > Polaromonas. The sequence continues at coordinate 11,957 of JANLYY010000139.1, forward strand.
TGTCCCCGGTCGGGAAAACAAATGTGCAGATCCTTACCCATGTATTTTTTATCAATTCCAAATCGTCCCTTCAACTGAACCTTTAGGAATCTGACACCGTCGATATGCTGCGCAATGAAATCTGCGCTTTGCCAATCACTACTTAAGCGAAGAGTCATGAGGCCGTAGTCAGCAAGCAATGCTGATACCTTCTGAAAATTGAAATTTTCTTGCTGCCTAGAAGTCAGCTCTTCATAGTTGACTAGATCAAAATTAGCGACTTTCACAATTTCTCCTAGATATTTTTATCAAGGCAACGATGGCCTTTCAATACGGTGAATTTCAGCACAAGCCCACATCGTCCCATCATGAATCCTAAGCACCTTCCGCAGCGGAGTCTGATACCCGCCCGCAAGATTCCAGGCCACCGGAATCCCCAATTCCGCAGCCGCTTGAAAAACAAGCAAATCCCGCTCGTACAACTGCTCGGTCGTGAGCCAGCCGCCCAAAGGATCGTCGATATGCGGGTCAGCGCCGGCCTGGTACAGGATCACGTCACAGCCCTTCATGCCAGCCACCAAGCCTGGGATGGACGATAAAAACCGCCTGGCTTCAGTTGTAAATCCGTAATGCTCCCCGGCTGAATAGTGGTCGATCCAGTCGATGCGCAAGCGATCAACGATGTTGTCGGTGCCGTCCCCGTAGTGATGGTCAAAGTCCAGAATACCGACGCGCTTCACCTCGCCCGCCGCATACAAAGCCGTCGCAGCAACCATCAGGCCGTTGAAGGTGCAAAAGCCGCCGGTGTTCGCATAGCCCGCATGATGAAAGCCTGAACACGGCGCCACGGCCACACGCCCGTTGCGCAGGGCCTCGCGCGCGGCTGAGAGCATGGCGCCGCTGGTGTAGGGCAACGACGCCGCGACGGCTTTCGAGCGGCTGCCAAAGCCGTTGTCAGACCGGCACGACAACACCGCATCGACAAAAGCTGGCAGGTGCGCCCGCGCCAGATCTTCGACGCTCGCGGGTTCCGGGGTGATCACCTGGATCGGAATGTCGAGCTTGATGCCGAGCTTCAGCCATGACTCGACAGCCGCCCTGGGTTTGGCCGCGCTGGGTGAAAAGCTGCCGGCTTCGGCCCCCATCAACGGTGTGTAAAAAACAGGAATCGCCGCCAGCTTGGGTGGGACGGATCGGGGTAGCGACTTTGGGGCTGAAAGCTGGTTGGACATGATGGAAGCGTACCCCGGGGAAGGCTCAGGAAATGAGCCTTCACCAGCGTGACTGCATCAACCGAGTTGCTACTATTTTCATAGCTGATTACGCACGAAAACCGGCGGCTACAGCCTTATTTGATATCTGAACGCCTCTACACGCGGCTCAAACCCGGTCGCGGTGCGATATCTCGACCACCAGCGCGCGTGCGGCCAGCATCGCCACCAGCTGCTCCGCACTGGCGCGGTTTTTGGCGTCGAGGTTGGCGTCCCATTCGTCGAGCAGGTATCGGCCTAGCTGCAAACGCTAACGACAGCTTGTCGCGCGCTGATAAGCCAGCGCCACATCAACGCTGCCGTACGGCAGACGATTCATCCATCTAATCAGGTTTTGTATATGTAAGATTTAGTTTCGTTGGTTACATAAAGTCACAAAAAGGAGAAGAGCGTCAGAGCGCGTGCAACGCCGCCATGGGTTGTCGAAAGCGCAATTCGACCTGCATATTTGCGTCGCAAATCGTAACAAACGTACCCATTTTTTGGGTATTGATGATGTGGTCCCTCTCTTTCAAACTGACCTTGTCACGAAAGCCGGCCCCAAACGCTTCGTTAACCAGAGGAGAGAGCGATGAACTTCACCAGCAAAAAAAATCGGCTGGAGCAGCCAGATTCCCCGGTGATCTCTACCGGTGTCACCGGGGAAGGCTTGCTGTTCAACGGCAGCCGCAACGCACTATGCCGGGGCTGGGACCGCAGAGGGTTCATCCAAACTGTTGGTTTGACAGGATTGACTCTGGCGGTCGCGCCGTTGGCCTCGATGCTGCTGCCCAGCCCGTCCCTGGCGGGCTCGTTGGTGCAGGACTTCACGTTTGCGATTCTGGCCGACAGCCACACCATGGGCCTTAAAAACAGCCCGATGAAAGTCCGGCTGGAGGCGGCCATCAGGCAGATCAACGCGATGGACCCGGCGCCCGATTTTGTGATGTATCTCGGCGATGCCATTCACGATGGCACGCGGGAGGAATTCAGGTATTTTGAAGAGATCATTGCCGGCCTCAAACCCGCGATTCACTACCTGGCTGGCGAGCACGACTGGTACCTGGACATGGGCGACTACTACATGCAGCACATGATCAAGCGCGCCAATCCTTACTACTCCTTCAGCCACAAGGGGGCGCACGTCATGGCGCTGCATGGCTGCAACTTGAGCGATTTCTGGACCCAGCGCAGGTTGAGCCCGGAAGAGCGCATGAAGGTGGCCGGCGACATCACCGATGCCAGCCAGGGCCCCTTCACGCTGGGCCGGGCGCAGCTGGACTGGATGCAAAACGACCTGGCGAACGTGCCGAAGGATGCGCCGATTTTGATCTTCAGCCACGCGCCGCTTTACCACTACCACGAACCTTGGAACTTCTGGACCCAGGACGCCGATCAGGCCCACGCCATCCTCAGGCCGTTTCGCAATGTGCAGGTGTTTCATGCGCATGTGCATCAACTGGTCGAGCATCAGATTGCCAACATGAAGTTCACTGGCATCTTGTCGACTTCCTGGCCGCATCCCTACCCGGAGCGCTACCACACGCTGGGCCTGACCGGACAGATGCCGCGGCCGAATCCTTCAAATCTCTATGACGGCCTGGGCTGGCACATTGCCAGGGTCGAAGGCGGCAGCGGCAAGATCAGCCACGAAGATATTTTGTGGACGCTCAAATCACCAGTGGCCTGAAAACCTGCATCGCGTTGAAGTGCGGTTGCCAGCCCAATAAACATGTAGCAAGGGAGAACGTCATCATGAAGAAAACAGGCTTTCAATCCGTCCTGCCACCTCTGCTCGGCGTGCTGCTGGCCTTCAACCTGGCGCCACTGTCTGCGGCCGGGCCAGATGGCGCGACCGGAACTCCCAGAGGTGTTCATCTGCAAAACCCCCGGCTGGACCCGGAGCTGGTGCGCAAGACCCGTGAGGAAACCGACAAGGTCGTTCAGCGCGGAGAGATGCTGTGGAAGGATCGCCAATTGGGCACCAATGGCCAAAACTGCAATATGTGTCACCCCAGCGGCTCGGCGACGCATCCAGAAACGTTTCCCAAATACAAGCAGCAA
>JANLYY010000178.1:0-1727 GCA_031365885.1 Polaromonas sp.
GCGGGCCGTGCGGCAGCGGGCAAAGACGCCGTGCTGGCGGTTAAAGAAGACTGGTAACGCTGACCAATGATTGACCAATTTGCTGAAAACGATTTTCTTTCAGCCATGTAAGCGCGTGTTCTTTTACTTACCTTAGGGAAAAGTTTTGTACGCGTTGTCCTACATAACAAACAACTCCGGCCTACTATAAATGAGGCAACTTGACACTGTCAGAGTGTCACTTTCGCACCGACGGCTATGACCCAGACCGCAGTACGCATCTTCCCTTTGGTCTCCTTTTCAAGGACTTCCGATCATGAATTCTGCTCAATACCGCATCGAAAGCACCAACTCATCGTTTGGCAGCTTGCTGCCGCACCCCGCCTTTGAACATATCTATGCCGACTCTTCGCTGGCCGTTGCCGTCGCAGTGAAAAGCGTCGCGGACCCCACGCGCCAGCAAGTTCGCGTGGTGCATATCCCCAGCGGTGAAATTATTTTTCAGACCTCACCCGCGCCCCTCGGTTGCTGATTGCTGCAGCAGGCTGCTCAAGTCAGCTTGTAATAACCACCAGCACGCTGCAGGGGGCATGCTCAATCAGCGACTTGGACACCGAGCCGCGCCACCAGCGCGCCGCCCACCCCACCAGGTGCCGATGGCCGACCACGATCAGGTCTGCATTTATTTTTTTGGCATACCTGGCAATTTCATCGACCGTTTCCCCGACCAGCACTTCCCCACTGGCCTGAAACCCTGCGGCCCGCAATTGCTCAATGCCGTCGCCCAGAATGCCTTTGTATTTTTCTTTTTCCTGCTCGGCCAGTTCGTTGTCGTAAATGCCCGCCTCCACGCCCACCATGTGAATGTAGAGCGGCGTCACCGCCACCAGGCTTACCGTGGCCTGGCTCCATTGGGCGACATCGCGGCATTCAAGCAAGGCCTGCTGGCCCGATTTTGAACCGTCGTAAGCGAGCAAAATTTGTTGGTACATGGCGTATCTCCTGCGGGGGTTGCTGATGCGCTTCAAGGATAGGCGTTGCCCTGACTTAACGCAACAACCGGCGCCTGTCCCGCCTGCCGCAAGGCTACCAGGCGCTGACGCCGAACTGTCTGGCGGCTTGCTGCCAGAATCAGCGCATGCATCCTCACAGACTCACGACAACCTTACACAGCCTGCCTGGCTTGACGAGAAGAAGCGTGCTACTAGCCGCCGGCGCATCGGGCTTGTCCGTTTCAGGAATCGACACCGCCCACGCCCTGCCACCAAAAGCCCTCACCTTCCCGCGTGACCGCGGCGCACACCCCGACTTTCGTACCGAGTGGTGGTACATCACGGGCCACGCGTCTACCGCCGGCGGGACTCGCCAGGAGGTGCGCGAGTTCGGTTTTCAGCTAACTTTTTTCCGCTCGCGCGTCGATGGCACGCAGGCCATGGCGTCGAATTTCGCCGCCAAACAACTCGTTTTTGCCCACGCCGCCATCACCGACGTGCAGGGCAAAAAACTCTGGCACGACCAGCGCATCGCCCGTGACGGCTTCGGTATCGCCGCCGCCAGCCAGACCGACATGAGCGTCAAGCTGCGCGACTGGCAGCTTCAAGTCATCACCGGCCAGCCAGGCAGCTATGCCGCCGAGCTGCCCGGCAAAGACTTCGGCATCCAGCTGCAATTCACCGAAACTCAAAGCCTGCTGTTGCAGGGCAAGCAGGGGCTGTCGCGCAAAGGCCCGGAAGAAAAGCAGGCCAGCT
>JANLYY010000196.1:0-11126 GCA_031365885.1 Polaromonas sp.
CTCTGTACTTCACCATGCTCAACAGCAACAAGCGCTCCTTGTCTCTCGACACGAAAAAGCCAGAAGGCAAAGCCATTCTGGAAAAACTCATCAAAGAGAGCGACGTGTTGGTAGAGAACTTCGGCCCAGGTGCCCTGGATCGCATGGGCTTTTCCTGGGAACGAATTCAGGAACTCAATCCTGCATTGATCCTGGCTTCGGTCAAAGGTTTTAGCGAAGGCCACCACTATGAAGACTTGAAGGTTTATGAAAACGTGGCGCAGTGCGCTGGCGGTGCAGCCTCCACCACCGGCTGGTGGAAAGGTGAACAATCCGGTCCCATGATTTCGGCTGCCGCCCTGGGAGACAGCAACACCGGCATGCACCTGGCCATCGGCATCCTGACCGCGTACATTGGTCGCCAGCAGACCGGCAAGGGTCAAAAAGTGGCGGTAGCCATGCAAGACGCCGTTCTCAACCTGTGCCGCGTCAAGATGCGCGACCAATTGCGTCTGGACAAGCTGGGCTACCTCGAAGAGTATCCGCAGTATCCGCACGAATCTTTCACCGACGTGGTACCGCGTGGCGGCAACGCCGGTGGTGGCGGTCAGCCAGGCTGGATTCTGAAGTGCAAAGGTTGGAAAACCGACCCGAACGCCTATATTTATTTCACCGTTCAGGGCCATGCCTGGGCGCCGATTTGTGATGCGTTGGGCAAGCCAGAATGGAAAACTGACCCCGCCTACAACACGCCCAAGGCCCGCCAGCCGCATATCACCGACATCTTCGCCACCATTGAAGACTGGCTCAAGGACAAGACCAAGTTTGAAGCAGTGGATGTTCTGCGCAAGTTCGATATTCCGTGCGCCCCAGTGCTCTCCATGAAAGAACTGCTGAACGACCCGTCGCTGCGCGCAAGTGGCTCTATCGTTGAAGTGCCTCATAAAGAACGCGGCAGTTACTTTACGGTCGGAAGCCCGATCAAGTTCTCCGACCTGAAACCAGAGATCACCGGTTCTCCGCTGCTGGGCGAGCACACTGACGAAGTTCTTGCTGAGTTGGGTTACTCGAAAGATCAGATCGCCAGCATGCATGCCGCCGGAGCAGTTTGAGCTAGCATTAAGATGGAATTGTTCCTTTAGGGACATACCAAAGGCGGCGTTCAGATGGGCGCCGTCTTCGCTTGAAACATCGGTTAACCAGTGGGCTACTTATGCAACCGGAACTCGACTTCAGGCAACTCGTCAACGCCGTGGGTGATGCTGTCATCGCGGCTGATGCGAGTGGCGCCATTATTTTCTGGAATCCAGCGGCTGCTCGCCTGTTCGGCTACACGCAAGAGCAGGCAATGGGCCAATCACTCGATCTGATCACGCCGCAGCGGCATCAGAAGCGGCACTGGGATGGTTACTACAAAACCATGCAGACCGGGCAAACCAAGTACGGCCACGACGTGCTCAAGGTGCCGGCGGTCCATCAGGACGGGCATGCGCTTTCAATTGCGTTTACGGTAGCGTTGCTGCATTCTCCAGATCAAAAAGTGTCGTCAATCGTTGCCGTGATTCGCGATGAGACAGACCGGTTTGCGGAGGAACGAAATTTACTCAAACGACTGACAGAGCTCGAAAGCCAGTTCCCAAAAAACGCCATAACGCCATGAAATTTAGATGTGCAACACACTGTAGGGTGCAGTGAATAATAAAAAGTTCTGAGACGCACGCCACTTAGCGTCAAGAGCAGCAATGGACGAGTGATCGCCTACATGAAGAAAACCGAGACCTCCATGAACTACCCAATCATCCCTATCGCCGTGAAGAATGCGGAGAGACAGCGCAAGCGCGAAGCCCCCAAGGGACGCCGCGTTGACCCGACCGCGCTGAAGGATGTGCAGGGCTTGTTGGGCGATGGGTCGCGTCAGGCTGATTTGCTGATTGAGCACCTTCACAAGATTCAGGATCACTTCGGCAAATTGTCGGCTGCGCATCTTGCAGCTTTGGCGCAGGAAATGCAGCTCGCACAGACCGAGGTGTATGAGGTCGCTACTTTTTATCACCACTTCGATGTCGTCAAGGAAGGCGATGCAGCGCCGGCAGCACTCACTGTGCGCGTCTGCGACGGGCTTTCCTGCGAGATGGCGGGCGCACGCGATCTGCTGGCCAAACTGCCCGCGCTGCTCGGCCGCGATGTACGTGTCATTCCTGCTCCCTGCATCGGCCGATGCGAACAGGCGCCGGCAGCAGTTGTCGGGCAGAACCCCGTTCCCCACGCGACGTGTGAAAACGTACAAGCAGCCGTTTCGGCTGGCGCCACAAAGCACTTGCCGCAGAAATTTATCGACCTGGACAGCTACCGCTCTTCCGGTGGCTACGCCTTACTCGAACAATGCGCTTCGGGCCAGCGCGACGTCGAATCAGTCATAAAGACCATGGAAGACTCCAGCCTGCGCGGCCTGGGCGGCGCCGGCTTCCCCACCGGCCGAAAATGGCGCATCGTCCGCGCTGACAGCGGCCCGCGCCTGATGGCCGTCAATATTGACGAGGGAGAACCCGGCACCTTTAAAGACCGCTACTACCTTGAAACTGACCCGCACCGTTTTTTGGAGGGCATGCTGATCGCGGCATGGGCGGTCAACATTGACAAAATCTATTTGTACCTGCGCGATGAATACCACGGCTGCCGCGAGATGCTGAAGGGCGAATTAGACAAGCTGCGCAATTCCCTCCCAATGAAAAATATGCCCGAGATCGTTTTACGACGCGGTGCTGGCGCCTATATCTGCGGCGAAGAATCCGCCATGATCGAATCGATCGAAGGCAAGCGCGGTATGCCGCGCCTGCGCCCGCCTTACGTTGCCCAGGTTGGCCTTTTCGGACGGCCCACGCTTGAGCACAATTTCGAAACCCTTTTCTGGGTGCGCGAAATACTTGAAAAAGGAGCGGACTGGTTCGCGTCGCAAGGTCGCAACGGCCGCAAGGGCCTGCGCTCGTTTTCGGTTTCTGGCCGCGTCAAAAGTCCTGGCGTGAAGCTGGCCTCTGCCGGCATCACCATTCAGGAACTGATCGACGAATACTGCGGCGGCATGCAGGCCGGGCACACCTTTTACGCCTACCTGCCCGGCGGCGCGTCCGGTGGCATTTTGCCGGCCACGATGAACACCATCCCGCTGGACTTCGACACCTTGCAGCCCTACGGCTGCTTCATCGGCTCGGCCGCCGTGGTGGTGCTGTCCGACTACGACACCGCCGTCGGCGCCGCGCGCAACACCCTGCAGTTTTTCAAGCATGAGTCGTGCGGGCAATGCACGCCCTGCCGCGTCGGTACCGCCAAAGCCGCGCATTTGATGAATCAGCCGAAATGGGACCTGCCACTGCTGGCCGACCTGTCGCTGGTCATGCGCGATGCGTCGATCTGCGGGTTGGGTCAGGCAGCGCCCAATCCCATCGACTGCGTAGTCAAGTACTTCCCAAATGAACTGTGACCCCCACGCTTGTCACTGCGTGTACTACGCTGCCCCCCGAGGGGGCTGGCCTTGCTTGGGGCGGCCCGGCGCTGCGGCCTCGGGGTGACCGGCTAACAGTGGAATTTAAGGACTTTTCATGAATGCAATCACCCGAACCGAACTTGCCGAACTGGAGGTCCCGCTGGTCAGCTTCAGCCTCAATGGCCGCGAAGTCACAGGCCGGACGAATGAAACGCTACTGCAGGTCGCCGACCGCGAAGGCGTGGAGATTCCTCGCCTCTGCTACATGGCGGGCCTGGAAGCCGTAGGGAACTGCCGCTCCTGCATGGTCGAGATCAATGGTGAACGGGTGCTGGCGCCTTCGTGCTGCCGCTTCCCGACGCAGGGCATGAAAGTCGTCACCGACAGCGAGCGCGCCGTAGCGTCGCAAAAACTGGTGCTTGAGCTGCTGCTGTCCGACATGCCAGAAAAGGAATACACCCGTCACAACGAAGTGGACCATTGGGCGGAAAAGCTCGGAGTAGGCAAACCGCGTTTTGAAGCCCGCCAGCAGGTCCGCCAGGACTTGAGCCACCCGGCTATCGCCGTCAACCTCGACGCCTGCATCCAATGCACGCGTTGCCTGCGCGCCTGCCGTGACGAGCAAGTCAACGACGTCATCGGTCTGGCCTTCCGTGGTGACCATGCCAAAATCGTCTTCGACATGGACGACGCCATGGGCGCATCCACCTGCGTCGCCTGCGGCGAGTGCGTGCAGGCCTGCCCTACCGGCGCGTTGATGCCAGCACGCGAGGCTGCGCTGGTCGTGCCCGACAAGCAGGTCGAATCGGTCTGCCCTTATTGCGGCGTCGGTTGCCAGCTGACCTACAACGTCAAGGACGAAAAGATACTGTTTGTTGAAGGCCGCGATGGCCCGGCGAATCACAGCCGGCTGTGCGTCAAGGGCCGCTATGGCTTTGACTACGCGCACCATCCGCAGCGCCTGACGGTGCCGCTGATCCGCCGGGCTGACGCACCCAAAACCGGTGATTTCGTGATGGACCCTGACCGCGTGATGGACGTCTTCCGCGAAGCCAGCTGGGAAGAGGCGCTTGAATTGGCTGGCGGAAAGCTGGCGTCGATTCGTGACCAGCATGGCAAGAAATCGCTGGCTGGCTTCGGCTCGGCCAAGGGCAGCAATGAGGAAGCCTATCTTTTCCAGAAGCTGGTGCGCACCGGTTTTGGCAGCAACAACGTCGATCATTGCACCCGCTTGTGCCATGCCTCGTCGGTGGTCGCCCTGCTTGAAGGCATCGGGTCAGGAGCAGTCTCCAACCCCGTGATGGACGTGACCAAAGCCGACGTGGTGTTTCTGATTGGCGCCAACCCAACGGTGAATCACCCGGTCGCCGCAACATGGCTCAAGAACGCCATCAAAAACGGCACGCGGCTGGTCGTTCTTGATCCTCGCCGATCCGATCTGGCGCGCATGTCCCACCGATTTTTGCAGTTCAAGCCCGATACCGATGTGGCGCTGCTCAACGCAATGATGAACGTCATCGTGACCGAGAGGTTGGTCGATGAGGAATTCATCGCCAGCCGCACCATCGGCTACGAGGATCTGCGCAAAAACGTTGAAGGCTACAGCCCCGAAGCCATGGCGCCTATCTGCGGGATTGATGCCGACACCATCCGCTACACGGCCCGGCTTTACGCCACGTCGAAAGCCTCGATGATCCTGTGGGGCATGGGCGTGTCGCAGCACGTACACGGCACCGATAACGCCCGCTGCCTGATTGCCCTGGCGCTGATGACCGGGCAGATCGGTCGACCGGGTACTGGCCTGCACCCGCTGCGTGGTCAGAACAATGTGCAGGGCGCGTCCGACGCCGGGCTGATCCCGATGATGCTGCCTGACTACCAGCATGTCTCCAGTCCGGTCGTGCGGGCCAGTTTTGAAAGGGCCTGGGGCGTCCCCGCAGGTTCGCTCGACGATCAGCCCGGCCTGACGGTGGTCGAGGTGATGCACGCCATCAAGGCCGGCGGCATTCGCGGCATGTACGTGATGGGCGAGAACCCGGCCATGTCAGACCCGGATGCCAACCACGCCCGCGAATCATTGGCCGCACTCGATCATCTGGTCGTGCAGGATATTTTCCTGACTGAGACCGCTTATCTGGCCGACGTGATTTTGCCGGCCAGCGCTTTCCCGGAAAAAACAGGCAGCTTTACCAATACCGACCGCTTGGTTCAAATGGGCCGCCAGGCCGTCAACCCACCCGGTGATGCCAAACAGGACTTGTGGATCATTCAGGAGCTGGCTAGGCGACTCGGCGTGGACTGGCAGTACGGCCATGTCAGCGAAGTTTTCGACGAAATGCGCCACACCATGCCCAGCATCGGCGGCATCACCTGGGACCGGCTGGAGCGTGAACACGCCGTGACTTACCCCTGCGTCAAGGAAGGCGATCCAGGTGACTCGGTGGTGTTTACAGACACCTTCCCGCGCGAGACCGGCCGCGCCAAGTTCGTTCCTGCCGACATTATCCCGGCCGCTGAGCGCCCGGATGCCGAGTACCCGATGGTACTGATCACCGGCCGCCAGTTGGAGCATTGGCACACCGGCAGCATGACGCGCCGCGCGACGGTGCTCGACGCCATCGAGCCCGACCCGGTGGCGCTGGTGCATCCTCTGGACCTCGCCGCGCTGGGTGGCCAGCCAGGCGACGTGGTGACCCTCAAGTCCCGACGGGGCGAAGTGGTGCTGTATGCCCGCGCCGATGAAAGCTCGCCGCGCGGTGCAGTATTTGTGCCGTTCTGCTACTACGAGGCAGCCATCAACCGGCTGACGAATGCCGCGCTGGACCCTTTCGCCAAGATTCCGGAGTTCAAGTACTGCGCGATCAAAGTCACGCTGGGCGGCACGCCGCCCGTGCAGGCCAGCTACGGCGGTGGCCAGGCGCTGGAGCAGGCCATGGCGCGGGCTGCGGGGTAGTCAGGTTCCACACCCGCCATTGCATCCAAAGTCGCTCCAGGAGCGCGCGCCGCGATAGGAAACTGCGGGTTCCCGCGCAGCGCGCCTTGGTTCATGGCCGTGTTGCCCTTGCATCTCAATACAAGTATCAAATCGGCCTCTAGCCCAGGTAAAACGTGCGTAAGCAGCTATTATTTTCATAGCGATTTTATTCTGAATGCCTTGGGAGGTTTTCCGGGTTCAAGGGCCCGTGAACAGCATGTTGCCCAAAACTTGCGAGTGACCCAGCCCGCTCGTGTTGGTGGCATCTTGCTGGCCAGGCTGATCGGGACTGAATGCGCAGCCGGACAGCAGCAGCACGGCTGTGACGGCAACGATCAGCAGCGCTGGCGCTGCATAGGATGCTGTGCTGTCAGCGTCTGAGTTGGCAGGTGCTTGAGTTCCGAGGGCTTCCCGCGTCAGCCGTTCAATACGATTCGTGGTCATGGCAATCTCCTGAAGTTGACACGCCCTGACAAAAAATAAGGCTTGGCGTGTAAATCAACTTTAGGTTGGGAACGCTGGTTGGCGTTATGGAAAATACCGCATCAGCGGTAGCGAATTTTCTACATAAACCAGGTGGGCAAGCGCCTCGAATCCGGCTCGACGCAAATGCCACTACCAGCGCGCCGGGAACGTCCTCACCAGCTTGATGGCCTTGCGGTCCACTTCAACATAGCCCCCGGTCACCAGCTCCCGCATGACCCTTGCCACCATGTCACGCGACGCGCCGACCCGGTCGGCTATCTCTTGCTGCGACAGGCGTTCTGACACCATTGACACGCCCGCCTGATCCTGAGACAGGCTCTGCAACAAGTGCGTCACACGCTGATAGACGTCGTGCAAGGCGAGGTCTTTGATCTTGTCGGTTGCCAGCCGCGCCCGGCCGATCAGCAAGGCGATGATCTTCAGCGCCATGTCGGGGTCTTTTGCAATGGCATCGCGCAGGTGTTGACGCGTCACCACCGAGCAGCTGACGCTTTCCAGCGCGATAGCAGACGCTGAGCGACGGCCACCGTCGAGCGCCATTTCGCCCAGACATTCGCCCGGACCGCAAATATTCAGCACGATCTCGCCGCCGTCAGGCTCGGACGAGAACACCTTCACGCGGCCTTCCAGAATGATGTGAACCGTATCGGCCAGGTCACCCTCAATCATGAAAATGGTTTGCGGCGCAAAGCGGTGCAATCGGCCCAGCTTGGCCAGCCGGTGCAGTGCGGTGTCGGCATGCAAGCCGTAACCGGATGTCGCCGCCGCGTTGGCGCAGTCAATGAAAGCGCTGTTGACCGGGTCTCCGTCTTTCAAGGCTTCTCCTTGACATGTTGTTGCCTGCGACGCGAACGCGACTGCACAATTATTGATGATTTGGTCATCTGCGTCAGCCGCCCTGGACCCGTTGGTCGCAGGCCTGGCCCGTCATGTGTGTGTAGAAAAGCTTCGAGCCGAAGCGTGGGCGACGCCGGCCTAGTAGCTCAGGTCGGCCACTGCGGCCTCGGAACCGATTTTTGAAGCCACGGCATGCGCCTGCGATATCCAGTTGCTGTCATGGGCCTCGAAGATCTCCTGAGCCACGGTCTCGGGCAGGGCCACCGAAGTCTTGCCCGTCTTGCCGGCGAATTGCTGGCAGCCCGCGAACGCCACAATGGCCAGTGCAGCGACTCCTGTGCTAAACGACTTCAACAAAACGATCCGCCCGTCCCTGCCGAGCCTGGAGACTGTCTCGCCTCCAACCAGTTTACAAAGCAGGCGGTGGGTTTGAATAGCGTGAATGGTGCTCTCCTGATGTAGGCACGCCGTGGATGAACAGACCGGTTCGGCTGGCGTGTCAAAAGACTTTAGGTTCTGACAACGGCCCTGCGGTAAGCACAATTCACAACGAAAAATGCAGAATATTCTGCAAACCCAGCCACCTTGCGGCGCTGCGAGGGCGAGCAAAATTCGGGACCGGCCTCATGCGACCGCCCGAAAAGTGCTATCTTTTTTGATATTTTTATGTCCATAGCAATGACGCTCGCGCTAGGCGCCAATGAAGTATCACCACTCCGCACCGGGATTTTTCTCTTCTCAGAGGGGGATTCACGACATCGGAGGGCAAATAAAGGCGATTTCCCCTATGAAGCCGCGTTTTTTTCCAGTAGCATCGCGCTTGCTGCCGGGAAGTAGTTATCCCGGCAGTGATTTATCAATCTTCTAGAAGGAAAATAATCATGGCAACTGCGAAAAAAGCACCGGCAAAAAAAGCGCCTGCAAAAAAGGCTGCTCCGGCAAAGAAAGTAGCTGCAACGAAAGCAGCTCCAGCGAAAAAGGTAGCCGCGAAAGCAGCTCCTGCGAAAAAGGTAGCCGCGAAGAAAGCAGCTCCTGCAAAGACGGCGGCTCCAGCGAAGAAAGCGGCCGCAAAGAAGGTTCCGGCCAAAAAGCGCACACCCAATGCTGCGTTCATGAAGGCATTGACCTTGAGCCCGGCTCTGGCTGCTGTCGTTGGCGACAAGCCCCTGCCGCGCACCGAGATTGTCAGCAAACTGTGGGTTTACATCAAATCCAAAGGCCTGCAGGACAAAATCAACAAGCGCATGATCAACGCCGACGACAAGCTCAAGGCCGTTTTCGGCAAGGCGCAAGTGTCGATGTTCGAGATGGCTGGCCTGATCGGAAAGCACGTCAAATAGTCGGTCTTTACCGATTTCAAAAAGGCCGGTTTACACCGGCCTTTTTTTTGCATGCAACAGTCGAAGACTGGCGCTGTGGAAGATTTTTATCGTGTCATAAGCCATTGTCCGACGTCATAAGCCGTTGTCCGACTTACTTTGTCTGCTTTTTAGTGCAGACTCCACTCGCCATCCACGAATCATTGCGCCGCGTCTCTACGTTCACGCAGAACGATCGTTGTGGTCAGCGCAAGCTGTAAAAAACCGTTCTCTGGGTACTCAGCCTTCATGCTCCGCTTTATTTTTACCCGTCTCAGCCTGATTGTCCCTACCTTTCTGGGCATGACGCTGCTGGCATTTTTTCTAGTCCGCATGGTGCCTGGCGACCCGATTGAAACCATGGCCGGTGAACGCGGCATCGATACAGTCCGGCATGCACAGCTGCTTAAAGAGTATGGGCTGGACCGGCCCATCCTGGTGCAATACGGTATCTACATCGGTCGCGTGCTTAAAGGTGACCTTGGCAAGTCGCTGATCACGCAGGAAACGGTACTGCGTGAATTTGCAGCCCTCTTTCCGGCCACCATTGAACTGGCGGTATGCGCGATTATTTTTGCGCTGCTGATCGGCATACCGGCCGGTATTCTCGCGGCGGTAAGACGCAATTCCATTCTCGACCACGGCGTCATGGGCATATCGCTCACCGGCTATTCCATGCCGATTTTCTGGTGGGGCCTGCTGCTAATTTTGCTGTTCTCGGTACAGCTCGGCTGGACGCCGGTGTCGGGTCGGCTGTCGGTGCAGTACTTCATAGAACCGACTACCGGCTTCCTGCTGATCGACACGCTGCTGTCCGATGACAAGGGGGCCTTCTGGTCTGCGGTGTCGCATCTGATTTTGCCGACTATTGTGCTGGGAACCAATCCGCTGGCGGTCATTGCCCGCATGACACGTTCGGCCATGCTGGAGGTGCTGGGCGAAGACTACATTCGTACCGCGCGCGCCAAGGGGCTTTCCAATCTTCGCGTGGTGGCGCTGCACGCGTTTCGCAATGCCCTGATTCCTGTTGTGACCGTCATCGGCCTGCAGGTCGGCGTGCTGTTCACGGGCGCGATTCTGACTGAAACGATTTTTTCCTGGCCAGGCGTCGGCAAGTGGCTGATTGAAGCCATCGCCCGCCGCGATTACCCGGTGTTGCAAGGCGGCATCTTGCTGCTGGGCGCCATCGTGATGGCAGTGAACCTGCTGGTAGACATCACCTACGGCATCATCAATCCGCGCATCAGGCACCAGCGATGAACACTGCAACGCTCAAATCTGCACCCGCTGCGCTGGCCACGGCACAGGCACCGGTACCGGTACCGCCCACGCCGCTGCGGGAATTCTGGAGCTATTTCAGCGCCAACCGCGGCGCAGTCATCGGTCTTTTCATCGTGGTGGGCGTGCTGCTGATCGCACTGTTGGCCCCGGTGCTGGCGCCGCATGCGCCCAACATCACCAACAACGCGGTGTTCCTGCAGCCGCCCGCGTGGCAGGCGGGTGGCAGCTGGACCTACCCGCTGGGCACGGATGCCATTGGCCGCGACATTCTGTCGCGCCTGATGTACGGCGCCCGCCTGTCACTTGTTATTGGTCTGGCCGTAGTAGCGCTGTCGGTCGTCATCGGCACAGTACTGGGCCTGCTGGCTGGCTACTTTCGCGGCATTTTTGAAATCGCCATCATGCGGCTGATGGACATCATCCTGACGCTGCCCAGCCTGCTGCTGGCCATCGTCATCGTCGCCATTCTCGGCCCTGGCCTGATGAACGCCATGCTGGCGGTTGCCATTGTGGTGCTTCCCCACTATGTACGCATCACGCGCGCAGCGGTGATTCTGGAGGCCTCGCGCGACTACGTGACTGCTGCACGCATGAGCGGCGCGGGCCGCATGCGCCTGATGTTCAACGAAATCTTGCCCAATTGCGCAGCGCCGCTGATCGTGCAGGCCTCGCTGGGTGTGTCCACCGCCATCCTCGACGCAGCGGCACTGGGCTTTCTGGGCCTGGGCGC
>JANLYY010000198.1:0-6665 GCA_031365885.1 Polaromonas sp.
GGTGCCGCTGCGGGTGCTGTCGAGCTTTACCGACTGGGACATCGACATCAACGAAGAAGCGCAATCGGGCACTTTGATCAGTTTTGAGGAAGACGAAAAAATGGAACAAGCCATCGTGTCGGGTATCGCGTTCAACCGCGACGAAGCCAAAATTTCCGTGCTCGGCGTGCCCGATACCCCGGGTATTGCCTACCAGATTCTGGGCGCCGTGGCCGACGCCAACATCGAAGTCGATGTGATCATCCAGAACATCAGTAAAGACGGCAAAACCGACTTCAGCTTCACCGTGCATCGCAACGATTACTCTCGGGCCATCGATCTTTTGAAAGAGAAAGTCATGCCCGCATTGGGCGCGCAGGAACTGGTCGGCGACGCCAAGATCTGCAAGGTCAGCATCGTCGGTATCGGCATGCGCAGCCATGTCGGCATTGCCAGCCGCATGTTCCGCGTGCTGGCCGAAGAGGGCATCAACATCCAGATTATCTCGACCAGCGAGATCAAGACCTCGGTGGTGATTGTCGAAAAGTACATGGAACTTGCGGTGCGGGCGCTGCACAAGGCGTTTGATCTGGACCAACCGGTAGCCTGAAAGCTGCACTGATGCGGCCCGACAAGTCGTGAGATAATCAGCACACTGGAAACGTGACCGAGTGGCCGAAGGTGCTCCCCTGCTAAGGGAGTATGGGGTGTAGAGCCTCATCGAGAGTTCGAATCTCTCCGTTTCCGCCAGTGGATCAAATAAAAGCCGCCTTTGGGCGGCTTTTTGCATTTCGGCTCGCTTGTTAGTGCCGCATTCTTGCTGGGTAAACGATGAGGGTTTGCGAGATGGTTTATCGGGAAAATAAAGCCTTTCATTCCTCCAGCCCGAAAGGCATTCCATGAAGTTTTCCCTCATCGTGACCGCCGCTTTGCTGGGTGCCGGTCTGGCCACCACCGCCGGTGCCCAAACGCTGCAAAAAATCGCTGACGCCAACAAAATCAGCGTGTCCTACCGCGAAGCATCGGTGCCCTTCAGTTATTTAATCGGCTCTAAAACGGCCATCGGCTTTTCAGTCGAGCTGACAGAAGCCGTCATTGACGACGTGCGCAAGAAAATCAAGAAGCCGAATCTTGAAGTGAACTACATGGCCGTCACGTCGCAAAACCGGATTCCGTTGATGGTCAACGGCACCATCGACCTGGAATGCGGCTCAACGACCAACAATTCCACGCGCGCGAAAGACGTCACTTTTTCGACGAATATTTTCTACACCGGCACGCGTCTGCTGACCAAAAAAGATTCGGGCATCAAGAACTATGCCGACCTGGCCGGCAAGACCGTGGCCAGCACCACCGGCACGACGAATGCGCAGGTGATTCGCAAGTACAGCGCCGACAAAAAACTCGACATGCAGATCGTGCTCGGCAAGGACCATGATGACTCCTTGCTGCTGGTTGAAAACGACCGCGCCAAGGCGTTTGCGATGGACGACATCTTGCTGTTCGGCCTGCGCGCCAACAGCAAAAACCCGGCTGCGCTCGAAGTGGTTGGCGATTCGATTCAGGTCGAGCCCTATGCCTGCTTCATGCGCAAGGACGACCCGGACTTCAAGAAGCTGGTCGACGGCACGCTGGCGCGGTTGATGAAGAGCGGCGAATTCAATCGCCTCTACACCAAGTGGTTCATGTCGCCGATTCCGCCAAAAGGCGTAAATTTGAACCTGCCGATGTCGGCCGAGTTGAAGGACAACCTCAAAGCGCTGAGCGACAAACCGGCTATGTAAGTCGGTGATTCAAGTGAGACGGCGGCGTGCGATGCAGGTCGCGCGGCCATCAATCGCAAAGGCAGGGCGCTTGCGCGTTCCACAGCCTCGTTCACCTACAAAAAGTGCCTGTAGACCACGTAATACGTGCGCAAGCAGCTATATAAACAATAGCAACTGCTTTCTTGCACTAGTCTGCTGACGCACTCCAACGGCTGTTCCAGGCGGTGCTCTGGGCCTTCTCGATGTCACGCCGGTCCCGCTTCGTGGGCCGTCCGTGGTCGTGCGCCGCAGCCGGGTCGTTGTTCATGCGGCGTTGTTCGGCAGCCGCTTCGCGCAGGCGAATGCTCTCGGGCGTTTCTTCATAAAGTTGCTGCGCCACCGGCGCCGCGCCGCGCTGGCTGCTGATGCCGCGCACCACCAGCGTGCGGGTCACCGGGCCTTGTCGCAGCATCACGGTGTCGCCCGCTTTTACTTCGCGGGCAGGCTTGGCTTCCTGGTCGTTGACATGGACGCGCCCCTTGCTGATTTCTTCCACAGCCAGTGAACGGGTCTTGTAGAAGCGGGCGGTCCAGAGCCATTTGTCGATGCGTAATTTTTCCATCTGGTGTCATTTTGAACCAATGGTGGCGGAGCTGCAGCCACGGGCAAACCTACCGTGGCGACCAGCCCGTCAATCCGGCCCTGAGGGACCCAGTTTGAGAGTGATCGCCGCGCAGACTGCAGCTGCACCGAAGGGCCGTAAACTGTCGATCTTCCCTGTGGGTTCATTTTTCCAAGGAGACATTTCATGCGCCGCGATAGCTTCCTCAAATCCATGGCTGCCCTGGCCGCCAGTGGTGCCTTTCCCTTGTCTGCACTGGCCGCAGCCAACGTCAGGATGATGATTCCTGCCAACCCGGGCGGCGGCTGGGACACCACGGGCCGCGCCCTGGGCAAGGCGCTGCAGGAGTCCGGCGCGGCCGACACCGTCACCTTCGACAACAAGGGCGGAGCGGCTGGCGCGCTGGGCCTGGCGCAGTTCGTCAACGCCAACAAGGGTGACGGCAACGCCCTGATGGTGATGGGCGCCGTCATGTTGGGCGGCATCATCACCGGCAAGCCGCCGGTCAGCCTGTCACAAGCCACGCCGATTGCGCGTCTGACCAGCGAATACAACGTGTTCGTGCTGCCCGCCAACTCGCCGTTCAAGTCAATGGACGAAGTAATTGCGCAGCTGAAAAAAGACCCCGGCAGCGTGAAGTGGGGCGGCGGTTCGCGCGGCTCTACCGAGCACATTGCGGCGGCGATGATCGCGCGCGAAGTCGGTGTTGATCCATCGAAGATCAACTACGTCGCCTTCCGTGGCGGCGGCGAAGCGACCGCAGCCATCCTGGGCGGCAATGTCACTATCGGTGGCAGCGGCTACAGCGAGTTTGCCGAATACATCAACACCGGCAAGATGAAGGCGCTGGTCGTGACATCGGACACGCGCCTCAAAGGCGTGAACGTGCCCACGTTGAAAGAGCAGGGCATCAATGTCGTGATCGGCAACTGGCGCGGCGTGTATGGCGCACCCGGTATTTCTGCCGAGCAGCGCAAGGCCCTGACCGACATGATTCTGAAAGCCGTCAAAGCCAAATCATGGATGGATGCGTCAGAGAAAAATAACTGGACGCCTGCGGTGCTGACTGGACCGGCATTCGATAAATTTGTTGATGATGACTTTGCCAGTTTGCGGGCGACGATGGTGAAGTCAGGCATGGTTTAGACCCCGGTTCGAGGCCTGCCGCTGCGCCAGCGCGTGGCGGCAGGCTCTTTTTTTTGTCCATACCCACAGGCTCCAGATTGCAGGGCACCAACAATGACAACAACATCCGCTTCGCTGTCGAAATTCCACACCGTGCAGACGCTGGTCGGCGCAGGCGTCTTGCTGTTGGGACTGGGGCTCGGAGCCGGCGCTGTCAGTATTCCGTCGGCAGCTGGTTACGGCGGCGTGGGACCTAATTTTTTGCCGTGGCTGGTTGCCGTAGCGCTGACGGTTTGCGGCGGCTTCATCATCCGGGAATCCCTTACCGGCGGTTTTCGGGCGATGGACGACGCGGAAGACAGTTTTCCGGCCTACTGGCCCGGATTTGTCTGGGTGTCCGCCGGCTTGCTTGCCAACGCGGCATTGATCACAACCATCGGCTTCATCCTCAGCTGCGCGCTCTGCTTTGTGCTGGCGGTGCAGGGCTTGCGCAATGCGTCGGACCAGTCAGACCGGCGCCCCGTCACCTGGTTGAAAGACACCCTGATCGGGCTGGCAATTTCTGCACCGGTTTACTGGGCCTTCACCAAATTTCTGGCGATCAATCTTCCTGGCCTCACAAAAAGCGGGTGGTTGTGACCTAAAAACCGCAGTTGACCGCTTGTTCACTTAGGAGCGTCGCATGCAGACCAAGATGTTTTCTTCTTTTTCGATTTGCGCTGTCGGCGACATCGCTACGCCCCCGATTGAGCCGCCCTGTGGCGCGCTGGCGGCGTTGCTCCTCCTTGAGGGCATGAGCCCGCTGCCTCGTCGCGCCTTGCCATCCCACCCCATGACGGCCCACTCGGGTGCGTCCAACTGCGGTTTCTAGGTCTTGGACATCTTCAATCTGCTGCTGCAGGGTTTTGCCACTGCTGCCACACCCGTCAATCTGCTCTGGTGTTTTGTTGGTTGCGCACTAGGCACGGCCGTGGGTGTGCTGCCCGGCATTGGCCCTGCGGTGGCGGTCGCGATGCTGCTGCCGATCACTGTCAAGGTCGAAGCCACGGCATCGATGATCTTTTTTGCCGGCATTTATTACGGCGCCATGTACGGCGGCTCGACCACCTCGATTTTGCTCAACACGCCGGGGGAAACCGCCAGCATGGTCACGGCGATGGAAGGCAACAAGATGGCCAAGAGCGGGCGCGCCGGCGCGGCGCTGGCCACGGCGGCCATTGGCTCGTTTGTGGCTGGAACCATCGCCACGGTGTTGGTGACTTTGTTCGCGCCCATCGTGGCCGAGCAGGCCGTCAAGCTTGGGCCGCCCGAGTACTTCATGCTGATGCTGCTGGCCTTCACCACCGTCAGCGCGGTGCTGGGCAAAAGCACGCTGCGCGGCATGACGGCTCTGTTCATCGGCCTGGCTGCCGGGCTGGTCGGGTTGGACCAGATTTCGGCCCAGGCGCGTTACACCGGCGGTGTGCCCGAATTGCTCGATGGCATTGAAATTGTGCTGGTGGCCGTCGGGCTTTTTGCGGTGGCCGAGGCGCTGTATGCCGTGCTGTACGAAGGCCGCGTGAGCGATTCGCAAAACACGATGAGCAAGGTTCACATGACCGGCCGCGACTGGCGGCGCTCGATTCCCGCCTGGCTGCGCGGCACCGCCATCGGTGTGCCCTTCGGCTGCATTCCCGCTGGCGGCACCGAAATTCCGACCTTCCTCAGCTATGCCACCGAGAAAAAACTCGCCACCGGCGACGACCTTCAAGAGTTCGGTGCGCAAGGCGCGATAGAAGGCGTGGCCGGCCCGGAAGCCGCCAACAACGCCACCGTGACTGCCGCGATGATTCCGCTGCTGACGCTGGGCATTCCGACATCGAACACCACCGCGATTTTGCTCGGCGCCTTCCAGAACTACGGCATTCAACCCGGCCCGCAACTCTTCACCAATTCGTCGGCGCTGGTGTGGGCATTGATTGCGTCGCTCTACATTGGCAACGTGATGCTGCTGGTGCTTAATTTGCCGCTGGTCGGCTTGTGGGTCAAGCTGCTGAAAATTCCGAAGCCGTATCTGTACGCCGGCATTCTGATTTTTGCCACAGTCGGCGTTTATGGCATGCGGCAAAGCGCGTTCGATCTGTTTTTGCTCTACGCGATTGGCGTGCTCGGCGTGCTGATGCGCCGCTTTGATTTTCCGACGGCGCCGGTCATCGTCGGCATGATTCTCGGCCCGCTGGCCGAAGCGCAACTGCGCAACGCGATGTCGATTGGCGAGGGCAGTGCGGTGGTGTTTGTGCAGCGGCCGGTGTCGCTGGTCCTGATCGGCGTGGTCGTCGCGGTGCTGGTGTTGCCGCGTCTGGCCAGGCGCTGGTCGGCGCGGCGGTGAGTGCCTGAGGCGATGTGTTCACTATAAAAACAGGCTGAAGCCTCCAAAATACGTGCGCAAGCAGCTATGAAATTTATAGCAAACACATTGCTGAAAAAAGCTACTGCGCAGCGCCCAGCCTCAGCGCAGCCGCCTTCGATGCCACCAACTTTTCGGTATCGGCCTTGACCGGCCCGGTCGGCCAGCCGCCCATTTGCGTGATGCTGAAGTCAGCCAGACCAGCCAGCCACTCGGCGCTGTCGTTCAGACAGTCGATGTAATGGAATTCCTTGCCGCCCGCTTCTTCAAACGCATGGCGCGCTTCCATGTTGATTTCTTCCAGTGTCTCCAGGCAATCGCCGGTAAAGCCAGGGCACATCACGTCAACGCTTTTCACGCCAGCCTTCGCCATGTCTATCAAGGTAGGTTCGGTGTACGGCTCCAGCCATTTGGCCTTGCCGAAACGTGACTGAAACGTGACCTTGTAGCGGTCTTTGGACAGCCCCAGTTTTTCAGCGACCAGGCGCGCCGTTTTATGGCAGTGGCAATGGTAAGGATCGCCAAGTTTTAACGTGCGGTCGGGCACGCCGTGAAAGCTCATGACCAGTTGTTCGGCCTGACCATTTTTCTGCCAATGATGTCGAATTTTCGCCGCCAGTGCGGCGATGTAACCGGCATCGTCGTGGTACTGGTTGACGAAGCGGAACTCGGGAATCAGCCGCGTCTTGGCCGCCCAGGTGTAGACCGCGTCAAACACGCTGGCGGTGGTGGTGCCGCTGTACTGGGGGTAGCACGGCAGGATGAGGATGCGCGTGGCGCCGTCGGCCTTGAGCTGGTCGAGCTGCGC
>JANLYY010000258.1:0-11397 GCA_031365885.1 Polaromonas sp.
GGCCACGCAAAAATAGCTGCCGTGCATGGTGCCGCTGGGCGTGCGCAGGCGCGAACCGCTGCTGTACTGGAACGACTCGCCGGGTTTGAGCAAGGGCTGGTGGCCCACCACGCCCAGTCCCTTGACTTCTTCAAGGTGGCCATTGGCGTCACTGATGAACCAGTGACGTGCGATCAATTGGGCGGCGACGTCGCCGGTGTTGGTGACCGTGACGGTGTAGGCAAAGGCATAGGCGCTCTGCTCCGCCGAAGACTGCTCGGGCAAATAGGTGGCGACAACCTGGCAGGAGAACTGGTATTTCGGCATGACGGGGTGGGCTGGAAGTTAGATATCGGTCAGAAAAAATGCGCCGGTGGCAGGGGGCCGCAAGCCGCGTGCGAGGGCGGCGCAGGCAGTGCAGCAGAGCCTGGCACGCGTAGCTGACGCACAAGCCGATAACATGTTAACCGCCCCTCATGGCACGCGTTGCGTCAGCTCGATGCGATTCGGTGGAAAGCAGGCGCCTTGCTGCCACAATTCGCCCATGCCCCAAACCAGCTCACCCACCTACCGCATCGCCCCCTCCATCCTGTCGGCAGACTTTTCCTGTCTGGGCGACGAAGTCAAAGCCGTGATCGCCGCTGGCGCGGACTGGATTCACTTCGATGTGATGGACAACCACTACGTTCCCAACCCGACCTTTGGGCCGATGATCTGCCAGGCGCTCAAGCCGCATGCCAAAAAGGCAGACGGCACAGCGGTGCCCATCGATGTGCATCTGATGGTGCAACCGGTCGATGCCCTGGCCGCTGCGTTTGCTGACGCTGGTGCCGACCTGATCAGCTTTCACCCCGATGCCTCGGGGCACGTCCACCGCAGCGTGCAGGCCGTCAAGGCCAAAGGCTGCAAGGCTGGGCTGGTGTTCAACCCGGCGGCGTCTCTGGACGTGCTGGACTGGTTGATTGACGACATCGACCTGATCTTGATCATGAGCGTCAACCCTGGCTTTGGCGGGCAAAGTTTTATCGATTCGGCGCTGCGGAAAATCGAGGACGCGCGCAAGCGCATCACCGCGTCGGGCAAGGACATTCGCCTGGAAGTCGATGGCGGCATTAAAACAGACAACATTGCGCGGGTGGCTTCAGCCGGCGCAGACACCTTTGTGGCCGGCAGCGCAATTTTCGGCAAACCCGACTACCAGCAGGTCATCGAAGCGATGCGCGCAGCGCTGGCCGGGTAGTGTCGTGGCAGTTGTGCCTGTTCCCGCTTTCCGGCTTCAATTGGGTGCATTTGATGGGGTGATCATCGACCTAGACGGCACGCTGGTTGACACCGTGGGCGATTTCGTTGCGGCGATCAATTTGATGCTGCGTGATCTGTGGCCCGACGCGCCCGCTGCGCTTACGGTGGATGCGGCAACCGTAGAAACTAGGGTCGGAAAGGGTTCTGAAAACCTCGTCAGGTCAGTGCTAAATCATGCTCAAGCCCAGGTGAAACGTGCGCAAGCAGATATTGATTTAATAGCAAAATACGACCAGGCTTTTGCCCGCTACCAGCACCATTACCAAGCTGTCAGCGGCTTGTATTCAAGCGTCTATCCTGGCGTGCCGGAAGGCCTGCTGGCGCTGCAGGCGGCTGGCTTGAAACTGGCCTGCGTGACCAACAAGCCCCTTGCTTTCGCGCGCCCGCTGCTGGCGCTGAAGGGGCTGGAAGGCTTTTTCAGCGAAGTGTTCGGCGGTGATTCGTTCGACCGCAAAAAGCCGGACCCGCTGCCAGTGCTCAAAACCTGCGAGGCGCTGGGCACGGGGCCTGCGCGCACCTTGATGATCGGCGACTCCAGCAACGACGCCGCAGCCGCAAGGGCCGCCGGTTGCCCGGTGGTGCTGGTGACTTATGGCTACAACCATGGCGTGCCGGTACGCGAGGTTGATTCGGATGGATTTGTTGATTCGCTGGCAGCGCTGTTCGCGCACCAGTAAATGCACGGCTTTCGCCCGATTTAAAAATTCGCGCCAGTCTTCAGCCGCCTTTGCCCAACAGCGCGTCTTTCAGCTTCCAGTCCGCCGGTTGCGGTCCCAGCCAGATGCGCAGCAGCGCATTGAAAAACTCTGGCTCCTTGAAAGGCTCTCCCTGCGGTACGCCCTTGACGGAAATGACGGTGCCGGCAGAGGGCACCCAGTCAAGGATGAAAACATCGCCAGCCAGCAGCTTTTTCTGGTCCGAGAAGACCTGGCTCATGCGCATCAAACCCGGAATAAGTCTGGACATTTGTTCCTTCGGTGCGTTGTCCTGCACGCCGCGCGTGAACAGCTTGCCCAGTTCATTGGCGTCGATGTCGCGCAGCATGGTGACCTGCATGCGTTTGGCGCCGGGGGCTGCCAGCACTTCTTCAGATGTGGCCTGCTTTTGACCCAGATACAGGCCAGCCGCGTAGACCTTGAAAACCGCCTTGTAGCGCACGCCGGCGCCGTTGAGAACGAGCTTCGAGCCTTTCACATCGGCGCTGTCGTCCATCTTGACGCCGCCAACGTCCACCTGTGCAGCGAGCACGTTGACCGCAACCAACAGCCCAGCCGCCACGACAAGACATTTTTTCGTCAGCACCATGAGAACTCCTTTAATCAACAAAAAAAGCACGCCCGTGCTTTTCAGTTGAGGATTCTGTGGCGCAAGCGCTGGTGCAGCAAGAGGGTTGGCCCCGGAATGGATGATTCCGGTGAGGAGTAAGTCCGGTCTGGCCGCGTTTTTTTGCCAGTCAGAGCGTATTAAAACCGTTGGCAGCTATTTGGAAAGACCGAGCAGCGCGTCCTTCAGCATCCAGTCCGCCGGGTCTTTGCCCAACCAGATGTCAAGCATGGCGTGGAAGAATTCGGGTTCCTTGAAAGGCTGGCCCTGCAGCTTGCCCCGGACGCTCAGCACGGTGCCGGTGCCCGGAATCCAGTCGATGGTGATCGAGTCTCCCGACAACATTTTCCGTTGCTCGACAAAAATTTCGCCCATGCGCGGCAGCGCCGGCAGCACTTTTAGCAAGTCGGCTTTCGGCGTGTTTTGCTCCATGCTGCGCATGAAAAGACTGCCCAGTTCTTCGGCCTTGATTTCCGAAGCATGGTCAGCACGATGCGCTTGGAACCAGGCGCTGCATGCGCAGCTTCCGGTGTGGAAACCTTCCTGTTCAGGTACAGGGCAGCTGTGTACACCTTGAACGGCCCTTTGTAGCGCACGCCTGCCCCATTGAGCAGCAGGTTGTTGTTGGCGACGATGGCTTCATCGGGAACCTTGACGCCGGCCACATCGACAACGCCGGCGTGCGCGGCGGCCATGCCAAGGGCTGCGCAAAAGCAGGCAAAAAGGACAGTGCCAAGCAAGGGATCCAGGGCTCGCCTGAAAAAAGAAGGACGCGTTGTTGGGAAAATCGAATGGTGGATCGAATGCTGGGCCACTGAGCCCTTGTTTTTTGAGTTGTTCATGGCGGCGATATTGCCGTGCGGGCGCTGGTGGCGCGGTTTTCAAAAAAACCTGATGAGCAAGTCGTGAGAACTTCGTACTGAATGGTATTTTTAGTTGCGAACGTACCACTCAAGAATTGATAATTCAGTGTGGATGTTCAGCCTGCGGCCTGACAGGCCATTCATGCAGCATCCAAATCGACAGCATGCCAGCGCACAGCCGCTCTTGCTACACTTGGCGCCATGTTCATTCATCGCATCACTCAGACAGGTCTTTCAGGCCGGGGAGCCTGGCCCTGGCGTTCCTGCCCTCACGCGCACGCCTGAGCTGTTCGCGGGCTAACGTTTCATGCGTTCCCGCTTCATCGCCGCAGGCCCAGCGCCAAGCTGAATTTGATGCGCTTGTGGCCTTGAGTCACGAGCATCCCGGCCCCGACACTTGGGGTCTGCTGAATGAACAGCGGGAGGGCCACCTGTACGCCCGCCGCCCGCGAAGGAACTCCTTGTGATCACTGAACTTGAATTCAAAAGCCTTGCCGGCCAGGGCTACAACCGTATTCCATTGATGGCCGAGGCCTTTGCTGACCTCGAAACCCCGCTGTCGCTGTACCTCAAGCTGGCTTTCTCCAAGCACGGTGGCAAAGCAGCTGACCCCCACGCTGCGCTGCCCCCCGAGGGGGCCGTCGGCACCTTGGGGCGGCCCGGCGGTGCCTATAGCTTCCTGCTCGAGTCGGTGGTCGGCGGCGAACGCTTCGGCCGCTACAGCTTCATCGGCCTGCCGGCGCGCACGCTGGTGCGGGCCTCGGGCTTCGGTGCCGAGGCAACAACCGAAGTCGTGACGGATGGCCAGGTCGTGGAAACCTCGAAGCAAAACCCGCTCGACTTCATCAGCGACTACCAACAGCGTTTCAAGGTCGCGCTGCGTCCCGGCTTGCCGCGTTTTTGCGGCGGGCTGGCCGGCTATTTCGGCTACGACGCAGTGCGCTACATCGAGAAAAAGCTGGAGAAAAGCTGCCCACCCGACACGCTGGGTTGCCCCGACATTCTGCTGTTGCAATGCGAAGAACTGGCCGTCATCGACAACCTGTCGGGCAAGCTTTACCTCATCGTCTACGCCGACCCGGCGCAGCCCGAGGCCTATGCCAACGCGAAAAAAAGATTGAAGGGCTTGAAAGACGAGCTCAAGTATTCGGTCAGCGCGCCCAGCGTGAAAGCGTCGCAGAGCTACCCGGCCGAGCGTGATTTTGCCAAGGCCGATTACATCGCCGCCGTTGAGCGCGCGAAGAAGATGATCGAGGCTGGCGACTTCATGCAGGTGCAGGTCGGCCAGCGCATCAAGAAGCGCTACACCGAATCACCCTTGAGCTTGTACCGCGCGCTGCGTTCGCTCAACCCGTCGCCGTACATGTACTACTACCACTTTGGGGACTTCCATGTGGTCGGTGCATCACCCGAGATTCTGGTGCGGCAGGAGCGGATAAAAATCGGTGATGAGGACGGTCAAAAGATCACGATAAGACCGCTCGCCGGCACGCGCCCCCGCGCGTCCACGCCCGAGCTTGACAAAGCCGCCGAGCATGAACTGGTCAACGACCCCAAAGAGCGCGCCGAACACGTCATGCTGATCGACCTGGCGCGCAACGACATCGGCCGCATCGCCAAGACCGGCACGGTGAAAGTGACCGAAGCCTTTGCGGTCGAGCGCTACAGCCATGTGATGCACATCGTCAGCAATGTCGAGGGCGAGTTGCTGCCGGGCATGTCCGGTATGGATGTGCTGAAAGCAACTTTCCCCGCCGGCACGCTCAGCGGCGCGCCCAAGGTGCATGCAATGGAAGTCATCGACCAGCTCGAACCGACCAAACGCGGCCTTTACGGCGGCGCCTGCGGCTACCTGAGTTATTCAGGCGACATGGATGTGGCCATCACCATCCGCACCGGCATCATCAAGGACCAGGTGCTGTATGTGCAGGCGGCGGCTGGCGTGGTGGCTGATTCGGTGCCCGAGCTGGAATGGAAAGAGACCGAAGCGAAAGCGCGGGCCTTGCTGCGGGCGAGTGAACTGGTTGAAGAGGGTCTGGAGTAAGGAGCTGCGCCATGAAAATCCTGATGATCGACAACTACGACAGCTTCACCTACAACATCGTGCAATACTTCGGCGAGTTGGGTGCAGACGTGCAGACCTTTCGCAACGACGAGATCACGGTCGAGGAAATCGAAGCACGGCACCCTGACCGTCTGGTCGTCTCACCCGGGCCGTGTTCACCGGCAGAGGCAGGCATTTCAGTGGTCGCCATCCAGCACTTTGCCGGCAAGCTGCCCATCCTCGGTGTATGCCTCGGGCATCAGGCGATCGGTGCGGCGTTTGGTGGCAACATCATTCGCGCCCAGCAGCTGATGCATGGCAAAACCAGCGTCATCACGACGACGCAGCAGGGCGTGTTTGCCGATTTGCCCAAGCAGTTCACCGTCAACCGCTACCACTCGCTGGCGATTGAGAAATCGACCTGCCCCGACGTGCTTGAAGTGACTGCCTGGACGGACGACGGCGAGATCATGGGTGTGCGCCACCGGGCACTTCCGATTCAGGGCGTGCAGTTTCACCCGGAGTCGATACTGACCGAGCATGGTCATGCGATGCTAAAAAATTTCCTTTCGCAACGCGCGTAGCAATAATGCAAGACGCTATTAAAAACATAGCTGATTGCGCACGTATTACCTGGGCTGGAGGCCGAAATGATCAATAAAACAGTTGATTTGCGAAGCGACACCGTCACCCAGCCCACGGCAGCCATGCGCGCGGCGATGCATGCCGCGCCGCTCGGTGACGATGTGTTCGGCGACGACCCGAGCGTCAACGCACTGCAGGAAAAAATCGCTGCAATGCTGGGTTTTGAAGCCGCGCTGTTCGTCCCCACCGGCACGCAAAGCAACCTCTGCGGCATCTTGAGCCACTGCCAGCGCGGCGATGAATACATCGTTGGGCAGATGGCGCATTGTTACCGCTGGGAAGGCGGCGGCGCGGCGGTGTTCGGCAGCGTACAGCCGCAGCCGCTGAACCACCAGCCTGACGGCACGCTGGCGTTGGACGAGATTGAAGCCGCGATCAAACCCGACGACGCGCACTTCGCCCGCACGCGCCTGCTGGCGCTGGAAAACACACTGGGCGGCAAGCTGCTGCCGTTTGACTATGTGCAGCAGGCCACCGCGCTGGCACAAAGCAAGGGGCTGAATCGTCACCTCGATGGCGCGCGTCTTTTCAATGCGGCTGTGGCGCAGGCAGCGCTGATCGGTGGTGATGCAAAAACAGAGGTGCGACGCATTGCGGCTTGCTTCGACAGCGTTTCGGTCTGCTTCAGCAAGGGCCTGGGCGCGCCAGTCGGCTCGGCGCTGTGCGGCTCGAAAGACTTCATCGCACGCGCGCACCGCATTCGCAAAATGGCCGGTGGTGGCATGCGGCAGGGTGGCATGCTGGCGGCAGCGGCGCTGCATGCGCTCGATCACCATATTGACCGGCTCGCCGATGACCATACGCTGGCGCGTCGGCTGGCCGATGGCCTGGCGAACATCGACGGGCTGCGTGTCGAAGCGCCGCAGACGAATATTCTGTTTGTCGATCTGACGGGGACGGCGAAAGATCAATCGGCCGGTCTGCTCAAGCATCTGGCGAGCCACGGCATTCAGGCGACCGGACTGTACCGGCTGCGGTTTGTCACGCACCTGGATGTCGATGCAGACGGCGTTGACCGTGCCGTGGCGGCTATGCGCAGCTTCTTCAAAACCTGATGTTGTTCAGAGATTGACATGGACGCCAGCCAGCTCCTTCTTTTCATCGCCGCCGGCCTGCTGCTGAACCTCACACCCGGCCCGGATGTGCTGTACATCGTGACGAACGCCTTGCGTTCGGGCGCGCGTGCCGGCGTGGTGGCGGCGCTGGGCATCACAGCGGGTTGCTTCATGCATATCTTTGCGGCTGCCGCCGGAGTGAGCGCACTGATGGCCGCTTCAAGCACCGCGTTCACCGTCCTCAAATGGACGGGCGCGGCTTACCTCGTGGTCGTGGGCCTGCGCATGCTTCTGGCCCGCGCGACTGCTGCACCGCAAGCAGTTGCTATTCATTCAATAGCTGCTTACGCACGTGTTACTTGGGCTACAGGCCTTAAAAGCATATTTTTTCAGGGCTTCTGGACGAATGTGCTGAATCCGAAGGTCGCGCTGTTCTTTCTCGCTTTCGTGCCGCAGTTCATCGCGACGGGCGTGGCCAACAAACCGCTGGCGTTTTTGCTGCTCGGCCTGCTGTTCAACTTCAACGGCTTGTGGGTCAACGTCGGCTGGGCGCTGACGGCGGCGTGGATGGCCCGGCGTCTTGGCACGGTCAAGACCAGCATGCATTGGCTGGAACGCGGGGCCGGGCTGATGTTTGTCGGTTTTGGCATCCGGCTGGCGCTGGTGGAAAATCCAGTCTAGAAATCCGCAAGCCATCACAGAGAAATCGAGAAGTCAGTCATGTCCAACAGCCACAAAATCACCGCGCAGGAAGCGCTGCAGCGCACCATCGAACACCGCGAGATTTTTCATGACGAGATGCTGCACATCATGCGGCTCATCATGAGCGGCGAGATGTCGCCGGTGATGATGGCCTCGCTGATCACCGGCCTGCGTGTGAAGAAAGAAACCATCGGCGAGATCACCGCCGCCGCGCAGGTGATGCGCGAATTTTCAACCAAGGTGGAGGTGCTTGATAAAACCCATCTGGTCGATATCGTCGGCACCGGCGGCGACGGCTCGCATACCTTTAACATTTCAACCTGCGCGATGTTCGTGGCGGCGGCGGCGGGTGCGCGCGTCAGCAAGCACGGCGGTCGCAGCGTCAGCAGCAAGTCGGGCAGTGCCGATGTGCTGGAGTCACTCGGCATTAACATCAACCTGCCGCCCGAAGCCATTGCGCGCTGCATCGACGAAGTCGGCATTGGTTTCATGTTCGCGCCGAATCATCACCCGGCCATGAAAAACGTCGCGCCGATTCGCAAGGAACTTGGCATGCGCACCATCTTCAACATCCTCGGCCCGCTAACCAACCCGGCCAGCGCACCGAATATTCTGATGGGCGTATTCCACCCCGACCTGGTCGGCATCCAGATTCGCGCGCTGCAGCGCCTGGGCGCCGAACACGCGCTGGTGGTTTACGGAAAAGACGGCATGGACGAGATCAGCCTGGGCGCGGCGACGGTGGTGGGTGAACTCAAAAACGGCGAAATCACTGAATACGAAATTCACCCGGAAGACTTCGCGATGCCGATGGCCAGCAACCGCGCGCTGCGCGTCGAAACCGCAGAGCAATCCAAAACCATGCTGCTGGGCGTGCTCGACAACCAGGCCGGCGCGCCGCGCGACATCGTGATTTTGAACGCCGGGGCTGCGCTGTATGCGGCGAATGTGGCGGCGTCGATGCGCGAAGGTATAGCCCTGGCGCGTGCCGCGCTGGAATCCGGCGCAGCGAAGGCTCGCCTGCAGCAGTTCACTTCCTTGACCCAACAAATCGCCGCTTGAGGCTATCCAAACATGTCTGACATCCTGAACAAAATCGTTGCCGTGAAGCGCGAAGAAATCGCCGCGTCGATCAAACAAAAACCGCTGGCGGCGATGCGCTTCGATGCGGAATCGCGCGTGCTGACGCGCGATTTCGTCGGTGCATTGAGGACAAAAATCGCAGCCGGCAAACCGGCGGTGATTGCTGAAGTGAAAAAAGCCAGTCCGTCCAAAGGCGTGCTGCGGGCCGACTTCATTCCGGCCGATATCGCGCAGAGCTACGCCGAATTCGGCGCGGCCTGCCTGTCGGTACTGACCGACAAAGACTTTTTTCAGGGCAGCGTCGATTATTTGAAGCAGGCGCGCGCCTCGTGCAGCCTGCCGGTGCTGCGCAAGGATTTCATGATCGATCCGTATCAGATTTACGAATCGCGCGTGATGGGCGCCGACTGCATTTTGCTGATCGCGGCTTGTCTGGACGATGCGCAGATGAAGGCCATGGAAGCGCTGGCGTTTTCGCTCGACATGGCGGTGCTGGTCGAGGTGCATGACGAGGCGGAACTGGAGCGCGCGCTGAAGCTCAAAACACCGCTTATTGGCATCAATAACCGTAACTTGAAGACGTTTGAAGTCTCACTCGACACGACGCTGAACATGATCAGCAAAGTGCCGATCGACCGGATTGGGGTCGCCGAGTCGGGCATTGCCACGCCGGCCGACGTGAAGCGTTTGCGCGCTGCCGGCGTCAACGCTTTTTTGGTCGGCGAGGCCTTCATGCGCGCCGAAGACCCGGGCGTTGCGCTGGAGCAACTGTTCAAGGGGCCTTGAATGCCGCAGTCGCTGTTTGATGGCCAGGACGGATCGGACGCGGTTCTCGCTGCTAATCTGGGCACGGCCGATCAATTGCAAAACGCAGACCCGTCTGCATGGCCCGTGGCAATAGGCTGGCAGGCGTTGATCGATCATTTTTTCAGTAGTGAGACCGGGCAAAAGCTGATCGAATTTTTGCGCGGTCGGCTAGACGAGGGCGCGGCCGTTTTTCCGCCGCAACCGCTGCGCGCGCTGCAACTGACGCCGCCGGAGCAGGTTCGCGTCGTGATTTTGGGGCAGGACCCGTACCACGGCCGCGGGCAGGCCGAGGGGCTGGCGTTTTCGGTCGCATCTGGCGTGGCGCTGCCGCCGTCGCTGCGCAATATCTTCAAGGAACTGCAGCGCGACCTGGGCGTACTGCCGCCGAAGTTTCCGGTGCCAGGCGGCAGTCTGATGCACTGGGCCGCGCAGGGCGTGCTGCTGCTGAACACCTGCCTGACCGTGGAGGAAGGCAAGCCCGCCAGTCACGCCGGGAAAGGTTGGGAACTGCTCACCGACGCGGTAATCCGGCAGGTGTCTAGCGGTGACCGGCCGGTCGTATTCATGCTCTGGGGCGCCCATGCGCAAAGCAAGCGGGCGCTTATCGATGGCAGCCGCCACAAGGTGCTGGTGGCTAATCACCCGTCGCCGCTGTCGGCACTGCGACCGCCGCTGCCGTTTATCGGCTGCGGGCATTTTTCTGAAGCGCGGGCGTGGCACGGTGGGCAGCTTTCCGGTTCCGGAAATGATGATTGTTCGCTATTAATTTAGTAGCTGCTTACGCACGTAATACCTGGGCTAGAGGCTTAAAACATGCATGGGACAAGAAAAAGCCATTCAACACCTTGAGGGTCAACTGACGACTGACTATTTCCCGATCAGCTTGCCGGCAACCGCTGGTCATTTTGGGGTGAGAGGCTATACCAAGCACCCTAAAACCATGGCATAATCCTAGGTTCGCTTGAAGGATGGGTGTCCGAGTGGCTAAAGGAGGCAGACTGTAAATCTGTTCGCTAACGCGTACGCTGGTTCGAATCCAGCCTCATCCACCAGATTTTTGTTGAATTTGGTTCTCAGGCGGTGTTGTTGACGGATGAGTTGCAAGAACGGAAAAGCAGAACTGCGCGGGTCAAACTGCAAGTGATCGCGGGAGTAGTTCAATGGTAGAACCCTAGCCTTCCAAGCTAATGACGCGGGTCCGATTCCCGTCTCCCGCTCCATGTTTTCATGGGGGTTTTTGCTGAATTTATCGGTTGACAGCAGTTTTGATGAGTTTCAGTTTTGGCCCATTTGGCTCAGTGGCAGAGCACTCCCTTGGTAAGGGAGAGGTCCCGGGTCCGATTCCCGGAATGGGCACCATATTTTGAGCGGGCACAGCCAGGTGTTGTGGTTCGCCGCAGTAGTTAACTGGCTTTGTAACTCTTTACAAATTTCTGGAGTTGAAAATGGCAAAAGGCAAATTTGAGCGGACCAAGCCGCACGTCAACGTCGGCACGATCGGCCACGTCGACCACGGCAAGACCACGCTGACCGCAGCAATCACCACCGTCATGGCAGCCAAATACGGCGGCGAAGCCAAAGGCTACGACCAGAT
>JANLYY010000268.1:0-3609 GCA_031365885.1 Polaromonas sp.
GCCCCTGATGCGCCCGGCCGCCGACACCGGAATATTCGCCTTCGGAGTTTTCACGCACGATGACCCAGTTCAAATCTTCACGGCTGCAATTGCGCAGCGGCGAGGTGATGCCGGGCAAGATACGCGTCGGCCGCACATTGGCGTACTGATCAAAACCCTGGCAGATTTTCAGGCGCAAACCCCACAGCGTGATGTGATCGGGAATATGCGGATCGCCAGCCGAGCCGAACAAAATCGCGTCTTGATCACGCAGTGCGTCAAGCCCGTTGGCCGGCATCATCACGCCGTGCTGGCGGTAGTAGTCACCGCCCCAGTCAAAGTTTTCAAAGCTGAATTTGAATTTGCTGATGGCAGCCAGGGCTTCCAGCACGGTCTGGCCTGCAGGCACCACTTCCTTGCCGATGCCGTCGCCGGGGATACAGGCAATTTGATAAGTCTTCATACGCGGTCTCCTGTGCGTTGCTTTCGGTCTCAGGCGACTGTAGCAAAGGGCAACGGGCCTGGCCAACGGACAGGTGCTAGGGCGTCTGCGCACCCGCCTCAAACCACTGCTTGAGCAGGCCGCGTTCCGCCTCGGTGATACCGGTGGCGTTGTTCATCGGCATGAGGCGCGTCACCACCACCTGCTGGTAAATCGCCTGCGCATGCTGGCGGGCGAGCTGCGGTGAATCGAGCCGGACGTTTTTCATCTGCAGCTGCGCGCCGTGGCATTGGGTGCAACGCTGTTCCAGTACGTTTTGCACTTGTTGATAGTCTTTTATGCCGCTAGCCCCCGTATTACGTGCGTAAGCAGCTATTAAATCAGGAGCGGCTGGTTTCATCCAGACGATGGCGCCGATGATGACGGCGACGCCCGCCAGCGCGTAGGGCAGCGGATGCCGGTTGCGGCCTAGCTTGTAGCCGTGGCGCAGCACAAAAAACTGGCGAATCGCTGCACCGGCGGCCATCATCAAGATCAACACCAGCCAGTTTTGCGGATGGCTGGTGGTGAAGCTGTAGTGGTTGCTGAGCATGGCGAACAGCACCGGCAGCGTGAAGTAGGTGTTGTGTACGCTGCGCTGCTTGCCGCGCTGGCCATGTACCGGGTCCACCGGCTGCCCGGCCTTGATGGCGGCGATGACTTTGCGCTGGCCGGGAATGATCCACAGCAGCACGTTGGCGCTCATGGCGGTCGCCAGCATCGCGCCGACCAGCAGAAACGCCGCGCGCCCGGCGAACCATTGGCATGCGAGGTAGGACGCCACGCAGACGAGCAGCGCAACCAGCACAGCGATGATTTTTTCTGCATGCTTTCGCTGGCCAAACACTTTGCAGATCAGGTCGTAGAGAAAACCGAACACCAGCAAAGACGACAGCGCCGCGGCAACAGCCGCCGCAGGCGACCAGTCCATCAGCGATTTATCAATCAAGTAGGCGCTGGCGTTCCAGAGATAAGACACCGTCAGCAGCGCAAAACCGGTCAGCCAGGTGGCGTAGCTTTCCCAGTAAAACCAGTGCAGATTTTCCGGCAACTGCGGTGGTTGCACCGCGTATTTGACCGGGTGATAAAACCCGCCGCCGTGGACGGCCCACAGCTCGCCGGTCGCGCCCTCTTTTCTCAAGGCAACATCCACCGGTGGCGTCAAGCTGGAGTCCAGAAAGACGAAGTAAAACGAAGCGCCTATCCAGGCAATGGCGGTGATGACATGGGCCCAGCGCAGCAGCAGGTTGGCCCAATCGAGAAGGTAGCTTTCCATACGCGCCAATTTTCCGCTTTATCTGGTTTGCAGCAGCTGGGCCGCAACCGCCACTGCAATCACTTCAGGCTCTTTGCCCGCGATGCCCGGCACACCAATCGGACTGGTGACATGCGCCAGTTCTTCAGCCGTAAAACCGCGCGCCTCCAGCCGGTGCCGAAACGTCGCCCACTTGGTTTTGCTGCCGATCAATCCGATGTAGGGCAGGTCGCCCTGCTCGCGCTGGCGCAACAGGCACGCGGCCAGCACGTCGATGTCTTCGGCGTGGCTAAAACTCATGATGAGCACGCGCGACTGCGGCGCCAGGACGCGTACCGCCGCGTGAACCGGGTCGGAATGCTCGCAGATCACGCCTTCGGGCAGCTGCACCGGAAACACGCCGTCGCGGCTGTCGACCCAGGTCAAAAAAAAGGGCAGCGTTGACAGCACGCGGACCAGCGCTACACCGACATGGCCGCCGCCAAACAGCGCCACTGGCCGCGCTTGGCGACGCCAGTCGTCGCCCAGCCGCGCCGCAAGCACCGGCGTGTCGGCCGCGCTGACGGACTCAAAACGCAGCTGTATGGCACCGCCGCAGCACTGGCCCAGCGCGGGGCCGAGTGCAAAGCGCTGCAGGTATCTGTCGCCCGGCTGCGCGGCGCCTGCGAGTTGAGCGCTGGCCCGCGCAATGGCTTCGAACTCCACATGGCCGCCGCCAATCGTGCCCACCTGCGTGTGGGCAAAAATCGCCATCCAGGCGCCGGTTTCGCGCGGTGCCGAGCCTTCGGTGGACGCCACGCTGACAAGCACGGCGGGCTCGCGCGCCAGGCGGCCCAGGAACTCGCGTAGGCACGGCGAGGCGAATTGGGGACTGCTCGGACTAGGGTTCATGAGTGACGCGGCGACGCCACAGAATAAGCCAAAAATGTGCCATCCTGTGCAAAATGTCACCGCCGGGCGGCCTGCGAACGGT
Organism: Polaromonas sp.; assembly: GCA_031365885.1. Classification (GTDB taxonomy): domain Bacteria; phylum Pseudomonadota; class Gammaproteobacteria; order Burkholderiales; family Burkholderiaceae_C; genus Polaromonas. The sequence continues at coordinate 2,689 of JANLYY010000268.1, forward strand.
TCAGAGCAGGCCAGGCCTCACGGCATCAGGCAAAAATTAAAGCTCAGAAAGGCCACAGCCATGACACCACAAACCATCGTTCCGTCCGCCCGCCGCTTTTGGCTGCTGGCGCTTATGTCAACAGCAGCTGCAGCCGTCGTCAGCGCCTGCAAGACCGCACCGCTGGGCGACGTCAGTCCGAAAGCGGCACCGCCCCAACCGGATGCAGCTGGGGTGACCGGCCCGGTCGCTGGGTCTCGCGGGTCGGCGCGCAGCTCCAACGCCAGCACGCCGCGCGCGTACCGCGAAGACGGTGCCAGTCATCTGTATGGCCTGAACGCCAGCCGCATCTACAAGGGCAAAATGCCGCCGCTGCTTTACGCTGTTGGCGTGATGAATGTCGAGATCGACAACTCCGGCCGCGTGACGCGTCTCGACTGGTTGCGCGCACCCAGGCACGCGCCCGAAGTCATGGCCGAGATCGAACGCACGATTCGCAGCGCAGCGCCATTTCCGGCACCGACGCGCATGGGCAAGGTGATCTACACCGATACCTGGTTGTGGCATGTGAGCGGGAAATTTCAGCTCGATACGCTGACTGAGGGTCAGACGTGACCCCCACGTTCGTTCGCTTCGCGTAACTCTCTGCCCCAGAAGGGCGCCGTCCGCCTGCGGCCCCTGCTTGCAAATCGGATGCGACCATTTTTTTGCTACATTTTTTATAGCTGCTTACGCACGTTTTACCTGGGCTAGCGGCACTTTTATAAAATCTTCCTGCGGCTTTCGTGTGACGAAAGCTGCAGCTCAATCAACTTCCGCGGTAAGTCGAATAGCTCCAGGGACTGACCAGCAGCGGCACATGATAGTGCTGGCTGGCATCAGCCACGCCGAAGTCGAGGGTGACCTTGTCCAGAAACGGCGGCTCGGGCAGGTCAACGCCTT
>JANLYY010000006.1:0-18783 GCA_031365885.1 Polaromonas sp.
TGCGCTACAGCTTTGCGGGTGCCAACACCATTGTGGAAGGTGACGTCGATGGCAACGGCACGGCTGACTTCCAGATTCAGCTGACGGGCCATCACACCATGACTATTGCGGACCTGATGCTATAAGCCACTGACTGGCACCTTTGACGGCGCAGGTGTCACAGGCGCCGACCGAAACCCCCTGCCTTCGTGGGCGAGAGGTTTGTTACCCGGGTTGCTGTGGCCTGCGCAGGCCATGCGGCAAACCCGTGACAAACTGCTCACCGTCAAGGATGCGCGCATCGACAGGCAAGAAAAAACCGGGTCAGTTGCGTTTTAATACAAAAATCAGGATTACCAGATTGGGGAGTGTGCCGTGAGAGTGCTTTTGGTCGAAGACGATCTTCCGCTAGCGGGTGCGCTGGTGTCCTTTCTGCGTGACCGGGCGTTTATCGTTGACCACGTGAGCACGCTGGCGGACGCCAATGCAGCGCTTCCCGCAGCGCAGTGGGCGGTGGTTCTGCTGGACCTGCAATTGCCGGATGGCGACGGAATGAGCTTCGTCCCCGCAGTCAAGCGGGCGTCTGCAGACTCGGTCATCATCATGCTGACAGCCCGCGACCAGATCACCGACCGTATTCGCGGACTCGATGCGGGCGCTGACGACTACCTGGTCAAACCTTTCGATCCGGATGAGTTGCTGGCACGCCTGCGGGCCGTTGACCGGCGCATCAGTGGCGCTCAGGGTTCAATGGTGACTATCGGCACCCTTGAAATCGATCTGGCACGCATGAGCGTGAGCCGCCGAGGTGTGCCGGTGAATCTGACGTCCAAGGAATGGACAGTGCTCAGGGTGCTGGCCAACCGGCCCGACCGCATGCATTCACAAAGCGTATTGCTCAATGCCCTTTACGGCTTCGACAGCGAAACCGGCAGCAACACCCTGGAAGTTTTCATCAGCCACCTGCGTTCCAAACTGGGGCGCTACAGCATTCGCACGGTTCGTGGGCTGGGCTACCGGCTCACCGGAGACGCGGATTGACACCCTCCTACAGTCTGGCCCAGCGGCTTAACCGGTCGCTGTTGCTGCCGCTGGCGCTGATCTGGACGCTCGCGGCGGCAGGCTCTGCCTGGCGCGCCGAGGTAGAAGTGGGCCGGATGCTGGATGCCGCGCTGATCGAAAGCGCCCAGCGGCTGCTTGAAATTGCAACCCACGAATTGTCAGAGCATGATGTGCCGCTCGACGAGATGACGCTTTCCAAGGTGGCCCCGCCGTTGCCAACAGGGCCTATCGTTGAAGATGACAACCTGCTGTACCAGGTGCTGAGTAACCGGGGGCACATGCTGATTCGCTCGTCGGACGCGCCCAAGGTGGAATTTTCGGTGCCGATGACCGATGGTTTTTTCGACACGCTTGAGTGGCGCGTCTACACGCTCAAACACCCGGTGCTGCCGGTACGCATGCATATCGCCTCGCCTCGCGCCTATCGGCAACAACTTCAGATTTCGTCGGTGTTGTGGGTCTTGCTGCCGCTGCTGGCCATGCTGCCGCTGATCGCCTGGATGACACACTGGATTGCTGCCCGCGGGCTGGCGCCGGTGCGCGAACTCGCGCTGCAGATTCGCGAACGCACCGAACATGATCTGAGACCGGTTTCGCTGGGGCCGCTTCCCACAGAACTGGCCTCCGTCGGCGAGAGCACCAACTTCCTGATGCAGCGCCTGGGCAATGCGCTGCACACCGAACGCGCGCTGGCTGCCAATGCTGCGCATGAACTGCGAACGCCGCTGGCTACCGTCAGGCTGCGTCTGCAAAATGCGCTGTCGCATCCGCTAACCGTTGCGGCTCGCGAGGAAGTGAATTTTGCCGTCGATGCGCTGGACCGACTCAGCCGCCGCACCGACAAGCTGCTGCAACTCTCGCGTGCCGAAGCGGGCGCGTCAATGGCGCGCCAGCCGGTGGATCTTGCTCACGTGGCCTACGAAGTGGTGCAACAGTTCTGGGCCGATCCGGTTGCGCTTGATCGCCTGCAATTGTCGATATCGGAAGACGAAGATGCCATGGCCCACGGCGACTTTGACGGGCTTGCCATCGCGCTGCGCAACCTGATCGAAAATGCCTTACGTCACGGCGGAGACGGCCAGGTGACGGTGACGATCGAAGCCCCGGCGACCCTGCGCGTGACCGACAACGGGCCAGGCGTGTGCCCCAAGCAGCTGGACTTGCTTCGTCACCGGCATGTTCGGCGCTCTCAGGAGACGTCCGGCTATGGCCTCGGCATGTCGATTGTCACCACGCTGATGGAGCGCCAGCGCGGCGAGCTCATTTTGACGTCGCCCCTGCCCGGGCAGACGCACGGCTTTCAGGCATCGCTGCGGCTTCAGCCTTATCGCGCTGCAAGCCAGGCGGTTGATAAGGTCTTTGACAAGGTCGAAGAAGCGCTCAACGCCTGACTACTGCGCCTGAGCCGCAAACGCCGCCGTGGCCGCGCGCAGCACCGCGCCACGCAGCCAGACATGGGCCGGGTTGTGCTGCGCCAGCCGGTGCCACAGCGCATCGACATGCACCGGCGGCACGTCAAAGGGCAGCTCACGCAGCACCAGCTCGTCGGCGTGGCCGGTGACGCGTACAAAGTGACGCGGCAGCACCGTCAGCAAATTGGAATTGCCGACAACCCGGCCCGCCGTAAAAAACTGGTTGACCGTGATCACCACGCGTCGCTTGCGTCCCAGTGATGCCAGTGCCTCGTCAATGAAGCCGAAAGGCCGGCCTGAAAAGCTGACCAGCAAGTGGCGCGCGGCGCAGAAGCGCGCCAGTGTGAGCGGGCCGCGCGCCAGCGGATGGCTTTGTCGCATCACGCAGACATAGTCACCGCTGTACAGCCGCTGGTGCGAAAAGCCCGGCGCATCGCCGGCCTGCTCACGCGCGGTCAGGTCAGCCAGCACGGCCGGGAAGTAGCCGACCGCCAGGTCGGTTGATTGCTCGTCAAGCAGACGGCGCGGGTCGCGCGTGGACAGCGGCAGCACCCGAACCGAAATATCCGGCGCCTCGTTTTCCAGAATATTGATCAGGCCCGGCATCAATTCGGCCGCCGTTGCATCGGCCATGGACAGTACAAAGGTCGAGCTGGCGCTGGCCGGATCAAATTCGTGCGGCGACAGCGACTCCTGCAAACGCTGCAACGCTTCGCGCACCGCCGGCCAGATGGCCAGCGCTCGAGCGGTCGGCGCCACGCCCTGGCCGCTGCGCTGCACCAGCTCGTCGCCCAGCGTTTCACGCAGGCGGCGCAAGGCATTGCTCACCGCAGGCTGGGTCAGCGACAGGTTGCGCGCAGCCCTGGTCAGGCTGCGCTCGGTCATGACTTCGTCGAAAACCCGCAGCAGATTCAGGTCAAGGGTGCGGAAGTTGAGGGGATTCATGGAGGCTCAGGTGTTTGCGATCATCGGGTCGTCAATTAATCACCATTGTGAATGGAATACATTACAAAGATAAAGTTGAATAACATGCGTAGAAACCCTAATATCTGTCCATCGCGCGAAAAATTACTGCGCTTGAGGGAAAAAAAGGAATCACCATGACCCGCTTCATCAACATTGAATACCCCAAATATCACCCGGGCGTTGTCCGCGTCGAGTCCGCCATCAAGTCTGCGCAGCACATTGGCCGCAGCTTCACGGGCAAACGCGTTCTGGCCACGCTGCTGCTGTCGGCCATGGCCGCTGCTGTGATGGTGGTGGCTTATGAAGTCATGGACAGCTCCGCCGAAGGCCATTTGCTGGTGCTGTGGATTGCGCTGTGGGCAGTGGCATTCGTCGGCCTGTCGGCCGTTGCAGGAACGGCCGGCCAGCTGGCGACGCGGCTCAAAGGCGGGCTTGATGACTGGTCGCGCACGCTGGCCGAAGCCCGCGCCGACGAGCGCCTCTGGGCCGCCGCAAAAACCGACGCCCGCGTGATGGCCGATCTGCAAGCCGCAGCCAGCCGCCACGATCAATACGACACCGACGCTGCATCACCCGGCTCACCCAGCGTCCTGGCGAGCAGCCTGCGGGCGAAACGCCTGTCACGCGGATTTGGGTCAAGCAGCTTTTAATGCTACTAAATTAATAGCTGCTTGCGCACGTATTACGAGGGCTAGAAGGTGAAAGGCCTCTCAACTTTGGGTTGAGAGGCTTTTTTTAGTCTGTGCATGACGTGTGGTCTGCTACACATCATGCGGGCCGGAATCAGGCCGCCAGACGCCGCTCCAGCCGGGCTTTGGTCTCGCTCAACTCTTTCGGCAAATGGTGCTCCAGCTGCTTGAACAGCTCGGTATGCAGTTCCAGCTCTTTCAGCCAGGCGGCTTTGTCCATGCTGGTGACGGTCTTGAACTGCTCGGCGCTGAAGTCCAGGCCGGTCCAGTTCAGGTCTTCATACGCCGGGCTGACGCCGGTGATGTGTTCAGTGCCTTTGCCGGTGCCTTCGATGCGGTCAATCATCCATTTCAGCACGCGCATGTTTTCGCCGTAGCCGGGCCAGACGAACTTGCCCTTCATCTCGCCTTCCACGCCCTTGCGGAACCAGTTGGTGGTGTAGATTTTTGGCAGCGTGGCGCCTGACGCGGCCAGCTTTTCACCCAGGTCCAGCCAGTGCTGGAAGTAGTCGCTCATGTTGTAGCCGGCAAATGGCAGCATTGCAAACGGATCGCGGCGCACCACGCCAGCGGCACTGGTGGCGGCGGCGGTGGTTTCCGAGCCCATCGTGGCTGCCATGTACACACCTTCGATCCAGTTGCGCGCCTCGGTGACGAGGGGCACGGTGGTCGAGCGGCGGCCGCCGAAGATGAAGGCGTCAATCGGCACGCCTTTCGGGTCGTCCCAGGCGTCGTCCAGCGCCGGGTTGTTGATGGCAGCGACGGTGAAACGTGAGTTGGGATGCGCGGCTGCCTTTAGTTTGCCGTTGACGCCCGTCGCCTTGGCAATTTCGGGCGTCCAGTCGTTGCCCTGCCAGTCGATCAGGTGCGTCGGCAGTGCCTTGCCGGGAGCATCGTTTTCCATACCTTCCCACCACACGTCGCCGTCATCGGTCAGCGCGACGTTGGTGAAGATGGCGTCGCGGTCCAGGCTGCGCATGCAGTTCGGATTCGTCAGCATGTTGGTGCCCGGAGCCACGCCGAAATAGCCCGCTTCCGGATTGATGGCGCGCAGCTTGCCGTCGGCTGACGGTTTGATCCAGGCGATGTCGTCACCAATCGTGGTGACTTTCCAGCCGTCAAAGCCGGCAGGCGGCACAAGCATCGAAAAATTGGTCTTGCCACAGGCCGATGGAAACGCTGCCGCTACATGGTATTTTTTGCCCTGCGGGTTCGTCACGCCCAGAATCAGCATGTGCTCGGCCAGCCAGCCTTCGTCTCGGCCCATATTGGAAGCAATGCGCAGTGCGAAACATTTTTTGCCCAGCAGCGCATTGCCGCCGTAGCCCGAACCATACGACCAGATCTCGCGCGTCTCGGGATAATGCACGATGTATTTGGTGTCGTTGCAGGGCCACTTGACGTCTGTTTCGCCCGCTTGCAACGGCGCGCCGACAGTGTGAACGCAAGGCACGAATTTTCCGTTCACGCCTAGTACATCAAACACCGCCTTGCCCATGCGCGTCATGATTTTCATGTTGACGGCCACATAGGGGCTGTCCGACAGCTCGATGCCGATATGCGCAATCGGCGAGCCCAGCGGGCCCATGCTGAACGGCACCACATACATCGTGCGGCCGCGCATGCAACCGTCAAACAGGGGCTGCAGCGTGGCGCGCATCGCCGCAGGTGCCATCCAGTTGTTGGTCGGGCCGGCGTCTTCTTTCTTGGCCGAACAGATGTAGGTGCGGTCTTCAACGCGGGCCACGTCGCTCGGGTCGCTCAGCGCCAGGAAGCTGTTGGGCCGCTTGGCTTCATTGAGTTTTTTGAAGGTGCCGGCGTCCACCAATTGCTGGCACAGGCGCTGGTATTCGGCGTCGCTGCCGTCGCACCAACAAACGGTGTCGGGCTTGCACAGCGCGACCATGTCAGCGACCCAGGCGATCAGTTTTGCATTTTTCACATAGCCGGGCGTGTTGAGTTCGAGCCCCTGCATGGCGGGATGGTTCATCAAAAAAACTCCTAAGTTAAAAGCGCGTTTTCAACAACCGTCTGGTCCCGCCAGGGACGGCGCCAGGCACACCGGCGATGAAGCGTCGATGGTTAGACATAAAAACGATTGTCAAAACAGGCTTTGCTAGCATCTCAAACCCGACGCCAGAATTTGGCAGGACACCAGAGCAAAATTGCATCGGACAAGTCCGGCTCGGCGGGAGAAGTTGCAGCGGATAGCTGCGGGGTCGAGGAGAAAAGGCAATTTGTGGTGCGCTTTCGTCAGGGTCCGCCGGGTCGGCTGATCTTCCATTTTAAGAACATCGCCGACGGTTACCTGACAGTTACCCCCAAATATTATGCAAAACCCGCATGAGGTTATGCATCACGGTTATGCAGAGCGAATCAAAATAAAAACAGAGACTTTGCTATCGTCAACGCGAGTTCACAGGTCGAGCCGATGGCTTCCGGCAGGCAATTTTTAAAAAGAGTCAATCGATGCGCAAACGCGAGCTAGTAAACATTACGATCCATGCAGTCACCGGATTGCTGGGAGCAAGCGTCTTGCCCGGTCTTGCGCAGGGTCCGGCGACCGACGGCAAAAAGGCGTTGGTGGGCGCTGCCAGCGATTTGAAGTTTGCGTTGACAGAAATCGTGGCGCAGCTGGAAAAGGATACCGGGCATCGATTCGCGCTCAACCTGGGTTCTTCCGGTACTTTTGCGCAGCAGATTCGGCAAGGTTTGCCCGTTGAGTTGTATCTCTCGGCCGATGAAGACTACGTTTTCCAGCTGGCAGATGCGGGCCTTACCCGAGACCGGGGAAGCCTGTATGCCGTTGGCCGCATCGCGTTGTATGTGCCCAGGGGATCCCCGATTAAGCTTGATCCGGAGTTGCGCGGATTGCGCGAAAGCTGGGCTGCTGTGACCAAGTTTTCCATTGCCAATCCCGAACATGCACCTTATGGCAGAGCGGCCCTCCAGGCGCTTCGCAAGCTGGGGTTGTGGGAGCTGGTTCAATCCAGGCTGGTTCTGGGCGAAAACATTTCGCAAGCCACCCAGTTTGTTTCGACAGGCGCAGCACAAGCGGGAATCACGGCGCTTTCGCTGGCGTTGGCGCAGGACGTGGCAGCTCTGGGCGATCATGTATTGCTACCGGCCAGCCTGCATTTACCGCTGCGCCAGAGAATGGTGCTGACCAAAAATGCCGGCCCGTCAGCAACAGCGCTTTACGATTATCTGCAGACGACCAAAGCCAGGGCAATTCTCCAGAAGTACGGATTTGCCTTGAGTTAGTCCGCTTTCCCCGACAATCCACCGCATGGATTGGCAAGCGGCTCGCGTCTCCCTGCTGTTGGCTGTGTGTACGGCGGCACTGCTGTTGCCGGTCGGCGTTTGGCTGGCACGCTGGCTCGCCACCACGGCCTGGCGCGCCCGGCCGGTCATCGAAGCGCTGCTGATGCTGCCGCTGCTGCTGCCGCCCACCGTGATCGGGTTTTATTTGCTGATCACGCTGGGCCAGGGCTCGGTGCTCGGCGGCTGGCTGGCGCGCGCGCTCAATCTGCGTTTCGTCTTCAGTTTTGAAGGGCTGCTGCTGGCCAGCGTGCTGGTGAACCTGCCTTTCATGGTGCAGCCGCTGCAGCGCGCCTTTGCCGCGATTCCGCTCAGCCTGCGCGAAGCGGCGTGGGTCTGCGGCCTGAGCCCGTGGCGCGCCTTCTGGAAGATCGAGTTGCCGCTGGCCTGGCCCGGGCTGCTGGCTGGCGTGGCATTGACGATGGCGCACACGCTGGGTGAATTCGGTGTGGTGCTGATGGTCGGCGGCAGCATCGCCGGCGAGACCAAAACCCTGTCGATTGCGATTTATGACCGCGTGCAGGCCTTCGACATGGCTTCTGCCCATGTGATGGCGCTGGCGCTGGTGGGGGCGTCGCTGCTGGCGCTGGCCTTTGTTTTTGCCTTTGACAGGGCCAGACCGCTACAGGAACGATAGCGCCTTGCGCATGTAATCATTGGACATGCTGCATGTTTCACTTAAAAATACCGGTCCGGTCCGGCTCAACGCCGAGTTCGACAGCGAGCCCGGCGAACTGCTGGCGCTGGTCGGCCCCTCGGGCAGTGGCAAGACCAGTGTGCTGCGGGCGATTGCCGGCCTGTTAAAAAGCCCCGGCCTGCAGGGCTGCGTGCGCGTCGGCGGCGACCCTGACCAGGTCTGGTTCGACAGCGCGCGCGGCATTCACCTGCCGCCGCAGCAACGCCGCGTCGGGCTGGTGTTTCAGCACTACGCTCTGTTCCCGCACCTGACTGCTATTGAAAACGTAGCTATCCCCGCAGGCAATACCTGGGCTGCAGCTCAATTTGATACTCTATTCGAGCGCATGGGCCTGGCCGGGCTGCAACACCGCCGCCCGGCGCAGCTGTCGGGCGGCCAGCAACAGCGCGTGGCGCTGGCTCGGGCGCTGGCGCGGGAGCCGCAGGTGCTGCTGCTCGACGAACCTTTCTCGGCCGTCGATGCGCCCACGCGCCAGACTTTGTACCGCGAACTGGCCGCGCTACGCCAGCGCATCGCGATCCCGATGGTGTTGGTCACGCATGATTTGAACGAGGCGCGGCGCCTGGCCGACCGGGTGGTGATTCTGGATGCTGGCGAGTCACTGCAAGTCGGCCCGCCCGCCAAGGTGTTCGCCAGCCCGCGCAACGCCCGCGTGGCCGAGCTGGTGGGCATTCAGAATCATTTTCAGGGGCAGTTTTTTTCAAACAGCGCTGCCGATGCGCCGGGCCTGGGCCGCCTGGTGTGGCATGGCGATGCGGTCGGCGCCGCGCGTATTTCCTTGAACGTGGTGGACAAAAAGCGGCTGGACGACGGTGCCGAAGTGTCTTGGGTGGTGGCCGGCGAGTTGCTCGATATGTCCGCGCAGGCCGGTGCGCCGTCGGCCAACACCCTGGCCTGCACCGTGCGTGAGGTTTTGCCGCTAGGCGAGATCAGCCTGTGCACGCTGGTGCCGGCGCAACTGCCCTGCCAGTGCATTACGCTGAACCTGTCAAGCGCTCTGCTGCGGCAACTCGGCGCGGCGCCCGGGGCAGTGCTCTATCTGCATATTCCGCCTGAAGCGGTGCACATCATGCCGGTGCGGCAGGGTTGAAAGTTGCTGTCGGGCCGAGCTCGTAATTGGGCCGTCCGGGCGCGGCTTTGAAACACCCCGAAAAGCAGGTTGACCTGCTTTGCTACCATGCCCGACATGCATCCCGCCATTCAACGCCAACTCCCCGCCATTGGTCAGGTGTGTGCCAAGTACGGCATCGCCCGGCTGGAGGTTTTCGGTTCGGCTGCGCGTGCGCTTGATTTTGTTGAAAAATCAAGTGATGCAGACTTTTTGGTGGAGTTTTTGCCCACGACCCAACCGGGCTTGAATGAATTTTTCGGAGCCAAAGCCGATCTGGAGCAAATCCTCGGTCGCGCTGTCGATCTGGTGCAAGCCAACGCCGTGCGCAACCCCTACGTGCTTGCCAGCATCAACCAAAGCCGCGAGCTGGTTTATGCAGCAACGTGACCCGCGCGCCTATCTGTGGGATGCAGCCGAAGCTGCGCGTGCGATTGGGAGGTTCACGGCAGGGTTGGATGCCAAGTCTTAAGCCGACTCTGCACTGGTAAACGCGGCGGTCGAGCGCAAGTTTGAAATCATCGGTGAAGCGCTTAACCAGTTGTCAAAATTTGAGCCCACCCTGGCCGCCCGCATACCCGAGCTGGCAAAAATTGTGGCGTTCAGAAATCAGCTGATTCACGCCTATGCCGCAGTAGACAGCACTGTGGTGTGGAATATTGCCCAGAAGTCCCTGCCAGGCTTGCTGGCCGTCGTGACGGCTTTGCTGCATGAGCTGGATGCAGGCTAGGAAAATTTGACCATCAAAACTCAATTGAATTCGAGTGTCTATCAATCGTATCTTTGCGGTCTGGGTTCATCGCACATGGAAGCGGCGCAGTTCAACGCCTCAATGTCCGCGCCTATCAGCCAACGCCCGCATTCCAGCATCCAAAGGCATCGCCTGAATATCGCCCCCCAACGGATACGCCTCAGCCCCCGGATAAATCACCCATTTTTTGACCGGCTTGATGTCGTCGCACGCACTATGAAAGCCGCGCTCGACTTTGGGCGTGGTGCTTCGCTTGACTTCTATCGCCCAGTGCTCGCCGTTGGGCCAGGTCAGTAGCAAATCAATTTCCGCGCCGGCGCTGCTGCGGTAAAAGCTGGGGGTCACCTCTGGCTGCGCTACGGCCAGCAGGCTTTCGACGACATGGCCTTCCCAGCTGGCACCGACGACCGGGTGCGACAGCAGGCTGTCCATGTCGGTGATGCCCAGCAGGCTGTGCAGCAGGCCGCTGTCGCGGATGTAGATTTTGGGTGACTTCACCAGGCGCTTGCCCTGGTTGTTATGCCAGGGGGTTAGCCGCCTCACCAGCAGCAAATCAGTCAGCAAGTCCAGATAGCCACCGGCGGTGCGCGTGTCCACGCCCAGGTTGCGCGCCAGTTGCGCGACGTTGACGGTGCTGGCCTGCAGGTGCGCCAGCATGGTCCAGAAGCGGCGCAGCATCTCGGCGGCGATGCGGGGGGCAAACTGGGCCACGTCTCGCTCCAGGTAAGTGCGGACAAAGTCGCGACGCCAACGCACGCTGGCTGCACGGCTCGGCGCCGTGAGGGATTCTGGAAAGCCGCCGCGCAACCACAGGTCGTCCCACAGGGCGCTGGGCACTTCCAGGCGATGCAAGCCGCTCATCTCGATAAACGCCACGCGTCCCGCCAGGGTCTCGCTGCTGTGCTGTATCAAGTCCAGCGAGGCAGAGCCCAGCAGCAAATACAGGCCGGATTTACGGCCCCCTGGTGGACTGCGCCGCGCATGGTCAATCAGCCCGCGCAGGGCTTCAAACAGGGTCGGCAGGCGCTGCACTTCGTCGAGCACCACCAGCCGGTCTTGTTGGGTGCGCAGGTATTGCTCGACGTTGCTGAGCTTGCTGCGGTCTTCGGGAGATTCAAGGTCAAAGTACGCGCTACCGGGTTGCGCCAGCCTTGAGGCCAGCGTGGTTTTGCCAATCTGGCGCGGGCCGAGCAGTACAACAGCCGGTGAGTTGAGCAGCGCCCGCTGTACCTCTGGAGTAATAAATCGATCAAACATCATTGAAATTATGGAGTCACGATGTTTGTTTTGCAATGATAATTCTTTTACTTAGTCAGGTGCCAGTGAACTTTTCTTTGGAGCAAAACGCCTGCAACCGATCAAAGAGTGGGGATTAGAATTCAATTTAGCTATGAATATAGTAGCTGCCTACGCATGTTTTATGTGGGCTGGAAGCCAATTCGATATAGAACTCTGCTCGAAACCCGCAGTTCAATCAGCCCCGGCAGCGCCCAGCGCCCAGCGAAAAACGCCCGGCCATAAAAAAAGTCCGCACAAAGCGGACTTTTAATGACCAGATAGCCGCTTCAGGCCATGAAGACCGCAATGAAGGCCAGCAAAAACATCAGCACACCGCCGACCAATGGCAAGACGATGGGCAGCAGCGGCACGATGGCCTCAACTGCGTCCTGTTCGGCGGCGGGCGAGGGGCTGCTGTGAGCGGCGTTGGTAGTGTGATCGGTCGAGCTGGCCATGATGGTGGTTCCTGAAAGGGCTTGAAAATTACCGCAATTTTACCTTTTTGCCCGGTATTCGAAATCAGGCTCTAAAGTCATGACATCACTTGCCGCAAACTGCTTGCCTCAGTCTTTTAAAAATGCCTCAGCTTTTATCAATCCAGGTGGGCCTTGCCCGCCGCTCAAAAATCGGTGAACGAAGCGTTCTCACCGCATCCTGCAAGCAGGACGCAGGTGGCAGCGTGCCGGTGATGCCGCTGGGTTTGTTCGGCGACGAACAGGCAGATTTGTCGATTCACGGCGGGCTGGAAAAAGCTGTTTACGCCTACCCGTCCGAGCATTACCCCTTCTGGCAAGACGCGCGAAAGCAAGCCGGTCTGGGCCGCATCGACGACAGCCTGCCGCATGGCAGTCTGGGTGAAAACCTGACGCTTTCCGGACTGCTGGAAACCGGTGTCTGGGCCGGTGACTTGTTGAAGTTCGCCCACTGCGAATTGCGGGTGACCTTGCCGCGCGAGCCGTGCTTCAAGTTCAACGCCAGCATCGGCTTTTCGCAGGCCAGCCGGTTGATGGCAAAAAGCGGGTTTTGCGGCTTCTATCTGGCCGTGCAAACGCCCGGTGTGCTGCGTGCGGATGAATCGTTCGAGCTGATCGCGGGCAGGCGCAGCGTGAGCATTCCGCAGCTCTTTGCAGCCAAGATGGCGAAGCATTTGCGTTAGTGATGACGTGGCAAGCCGCTATGTTTTTCATAGCTGCTTACGCACGTAATACATGGGCTATAGCCGTTTTTTGCTTGAAGATGCGTAACTGCTCAGCATCCCCCATTTCGGACTTACTCCCTCCCCTGCTGGGGGAGGGCGGGGGTGGGGGCAGTTCTGGCGCAGTTTTCGCCGAGCGGCGCAGGCACACCGACCCCCATCCCCACCTTCCCCCAAAGGCGGGAAGGAGAAAAGCGGGAAGCAGAGGCACGGCCCCGCAAAGCGACCTGAGTAGTTACGAAGATGCGCGCTTGCGCACCTCAATGCAGCTCCACTGCTTCAAAGCCCGCCGCATTCAACACCGCCAGCACCTCGGCAATGTGCTCACGCCCGCGTGTCTGAATCACCAGTTCAATCTCGACGTTTTGCACCGACAGCATGGTGAACGCGCGCTGGTGATGCACCTCGTCGATGTTGGCGCCGGCGTCGGCCACCATCGCCGTGATCTTCGCCAGTGAGCCGGGAATGTCTCGCACGCTGACCTTGATGCGCGCCAGCCGCCCGGCGCGCACCATGCCGCGCTCAATGATCGCGGCCAGCAGCAGCGGCTCGATGTTGCCGCCGCATAGCACCAACCCGACTTTTTTGCCGGCAAAGCGCGCCGGGTACTTGAGCAGCGCCGCCAGGCCCGCCGCGCCCGCGCCTTCGACCAGTGTTTTTTCAATCTCCAGCAGCATTACCATCGCTTGTTCAATATCGCCTTCATCGACCAACAGCAGGTCATCGACCAGCCGCGTGATGATGGCGTGCACAATCACGCCGGGTGTGCCGACTGCAATGCCATCGGCAATCGTGCTGTTGCCCTGCGTATGGTGTGTGCCCTTGATAGCGTTGAACATCGCCGGGAAACGCGAGGTTTGCACGCCGATGATTTCGATGTTGGGCTTGATCGCTTTCGCGGCTGTCGCCATGCCGGCAATCAGCCCGCCGCCGCCCACCGCCACCACCAGCGTGTCCAGATCAGGCACGGCCAGCAGCATCTCCAGACCGACGGTACCCTGGCCGGCCACGATGGCTTCATCGTCATACGGATGCACAAAAATCAGGCCCTGCGCCTGGGCCAGTTGCTGCGCGTGCTGGCGCGATTCATCGAGCGTATCGCCGTGCAGGACCACCTCGGCACCGAAGCCGCGTGTGCGTTCGATCTTCACACCCGGCGTGAAGCGCGGCATCACGATCACTGCCCGCAGCCCGAGCCGCTGCGCGTGATACGCCACGCCCTGCGCATGGTTGCCGGCGCTCATCGCAATCACGCCGCAGCGGCGCTCGGCCGCTGTCAGTTGCGCCAGCTTGTTGCACGCGCCACGCTCTTTGAACGAGGCCGTGTACTGCAGGTTTTCAAACTTCAGATAAATCTGCGCGCCGGTCAGCTGCGACAGTGTTTTTGACTCCACACAGGGCGTGTTCAGCAGCTGGCCTTCGAGGCGCGCGGCAGCTTCTTCGATATCGTTCAACGTGAGCATCAGGGTTCTCCGGGCTGGCAGTGTAGTTTGCGCTGCTTGCGTGTTGCATTTCACGCGGGGTCCCTGTAGTAGTGTCTTCCATGATGCTTCAAGCTGCGTTATGGTGGAGTCCTGAATCGTTCAGGTGTCGCCAGGAAAACAAAACAACAAAGCAACAGAACACCTTGTATTTTTTGCCAGTGAGAGTGTGATGAAAACCAAGCGTTTTGTCAGTGATGAGTTGCAATGCCTGCTGTCTCCGGGTCTGAAAGACGCGCCGGTGCTGGACCTGATGTGCTCGCACTTTGTACTGACGCTCGCGGCAAGGCAGGGCGGCAAATTCAATCTGCGGCGCGACCTCAACAGCCTGCTTGCGCTGTCGGGTCGGCACCTGGTGTGGCCGCTGCCAGCCCTGCAGCGCCTGCGTGAATTTTTAAGCCGTCGCTGCAATGACAACGAATTCTGGCGCGGCCACGAACTGCTGACCGACGCGCAATTCATGGCGCGCTACGGCGCCTGGCGCGGGCCGTATGAAGAAGGCACGCTGTTCTTCTACCTCGACGAACACGCCAAGGACCAGCCGAAGGATTTGCTGTCGGTACTCAGCGCCACCGGCGACTGGTTGACGCAGGCGCTGAAAAAGCAATCGACGCTGGTGGAAAAAAACATCGACGCGCTGGCCAGCCTGCTGCAGCTGAACCGCGCCGAGCGCGCGCTGCTGCTGTACGGCACGCTGGCGCGTTACCAGCGTGACCTGCGTTCGCTGCTGGTCGAGTTCAAGGTCAACAACGCGCCCGAAGCCTACGCCGCGCTGGCCGATGTAGCGGGCGTCAAACCACACGAAGTGGCCGAAGCGCTGCGTGCCGGTTCGCGGCTGGAGCGCATCGGTATGGTCGAAAACCTGATCTCCGAGCACAACATCACCGACCTGGCCGACCTGATGAAGGTCAGCGAAAAACTGCCGCCGGTGCTGATGCGTGAATACCGCGACAATAACGAGCTGATGGCGGTTTTCACCCGGCCTGCGACGCGCAGCGAACTGGGCCTCGCCGATTTTGCTTTTGTCAAGGACGACGCCGACGTGCTGGTGTCATTGCTGCGCAATGCGGTGTTGGGCGGCGAGCAGGGCGTCAACGTGCTGCTCTACGGCCCGCCCGGCACCGGCAAGACCGAGCTGGCCAAGGTCGTGGCGCAGGCCGCCGGGCTGGATTTGTTCGAGGTCGAAAGCGCCGACCGCGACGGCAATTCACTCAGCGGGCGCGATCGTTACCGCTCGCTGCAGATCGCGCAGGTGTTTTTGAAAGGCAGCGCGCATTCGGCCTTGCTGTTTGATGAAGTTGAAGATGTCTTCCCGCCGATTTCCAGCGAAGCGGCGCAGTTCATGGCCCGCTCCGAACAGCTTCCTGCCGCGGTCAGCGGCTCGGTCAACGGTAAGGCCTGGGTCAATCAGATTCTCGAATCCAACACCGTGCCGACGCTGTGGGTCACCAACCGCATCGAACAGATCGACCCGGCGTTCCGGCGTCGCTTTGCCTACCACCTCGAGCTGCGTTCACCGCCGCCCGGCGCGCGCGAAGGCGTGGTGCGCAAGACGCACGAAGGCGTGCAGGTCAGCGATGCGTTTGTTGCCAGGCTCACCGCGCGCAAGGGGCTGACGCCCGCGCAGATACGCACTGCGGTGCGCTTTGCGCGGCTGGCGAGCGCGCCGCTGGAAAAGATCGATGCACAGGTTGATGCCGAAGCGATACAGGCGGCGCTGAGCGGCGGCCGGCCGCTGTTGATGGAATCATTGATTGAGAGGCAGCTGAAAAACGCCGACGTCGCGCTCGGCAACAAATCAGAAACGTCGGGCCGCCGCAGCGTCACCACCTATGACCTGTCGATGCTCAACGTCGAGTCACGGTTTGAAGTGCTGCGCATCGTCGAGGCTTTGAAAAATCGCAGCCACGGCAGTCTGTGTTTTTACGGTGCGCCCGGCACTGGCAAAACCGCACTGGCCGAGCACATCGCCAAAGCGCTGGAGCAGCCGCTGATCATCAAGCAGGCCAGCGATTTGATGAGCAAATACGTTGGCGAGACCGAACAAAACATGGCAGCCATGTTCAAGGAAGCCGAGCTGGAAAAAGCCGTGCTGCTGCTCGACGAAGCCGATAGTTTTCTGCAGGACCGGCGCGGCTCGCAGCGCACTTATGAGGTGACCGAGGTCAATGAAATGCTGCAGGGCATGGAACGTTACAACGGCATTTTTGTCTGCACCACCAACCTGCTCGAAAGCCTGGACCCCGCCGCGCTGCGCCGCTTCACCTTCAAAATCAAATTCATGCCGTTGACGGCTGCGCAGCGCGAAAAAATGTTTGTTACCGAAGCACTGGGCGGTGACGCGGCACGCCTGCTGCCCGCAGAACAGACGCGGCTCGCCAGACTGACGCAGCTGTGCCCGGGCGATTTCGCCGCCGTCAAGCGGCAGATCGATATTCTGGCAGCCGAGTTTTCAGCCGACGATTTTCTGTCGCAGCTGGAAGCCGAGCACCGCATCAAGCCCGAAGTGCGCGAGTCGCGCGGCATGGGGTTTGTGCAGTAGGCATCCGGCCAGCCCGCGTTATTCAACCCAGCCTGTCGGCAAAAGGCAGCGCCTCCTATACTCAAAAAAATAACTCGATGGGGTCAGGATGGCAGGTCAACAACGTGTTCGCGCAGCAAATAGAAAGACACCGAACGCCGAGGATGGTCTTGCAGCGCATCAAACAGGTCATCGAGCGCATCGGCTCGGCTTCTGGCCGGCTTTAGTGGCTCCTGCGGCTTTAACACTGGCGCTGGCGGGCTGTGGCGGTGGCGGTGGCGGTGGCGGTGGCGGCGGAGGTGGCAGTTCGGTCGTCGCCGCGGTTGACAGCGACACCCTCGTAGCGTCAAGCAGCGTCAAAAACGTCTGCGTCGCGCCGCGCTCTGGCATTGATCCTGCCACCGGCCAGACGTTCACCGACCAGCCCGGCACCCTGGCGCAAGAAAAAAGCTGGGTTCGGGCCTACATCGATGAGACGTATTTATGGTTCGACGAAATCCCGACCTCTGTTCGCGCCGCCAGCTACGCCACGCCGCAGGTTTACTTCGACGCGCTGCGCACGCCTGCGCTGACGGCGTCGGGCAAGGCAAAAGACCGCTTCCATTTCCGCTACGACACCCCCGAGTGGCAGGCGTTGTCGCAGTCCGGCGCAGCTGCGGGCTATGGGTTTGAACTGGTGGTCATCAAGAAGCAACCGCCACGGGACATTCGCGTTGCGCTGACCGAGGCAAATACGCCAGCAACGGCTGCGGCCATTGTCCGGGGCATGAAGATTTTGTTTGTTGACGGCGCCGACGCCATCAACGGCGCGGCGGTTGATGTGTTGAATGCCGGCCTGTATCCCAAAAAAGCCAACGAAAGCCATTCGTTCACCTTCGTTGATGCCAATGGCATCCAGCTCGCAGTCACACTCACCTCCAAGACGATCGTCAGCACGCCGGTGCAGAACGTGAAGGTGATCGATACGCCTTCAGGCCGAACCGGCTATCTGCTGTTCAACGACCACGTCGCCACGTCCGAAGGCCCGCTGATTGCCGCCATCACGCAGTTGAAGGCGCAAGGCATCACCGATCTGGTGATCGACGTGCGCTACAACGGCGGCGGCTACCTGTCGATTGCCAGCCAGCTGGCCTACATGGTGGCCACGCCGGCGGCCACCAATGGCACCGTGTTCGAACGCCTGCTGTTCAACCGCAAAAACCCGTTCGGACTCACGGCCCACGAAGCCATCACGCCTTTTTACTCGGCCAGCCGGGGCCTTTCCAGCACCCCTGGTCAGGCACTGCCGCAACTTGGTTTGAGCCGCGTCACGCTGCTGACCGGGCCGGGCACCTGTTCGGCCAGTGAGTCGATCATCAACGGCCTGCGCGGTGTCGATGTGCAGGTCGATCTGATGGGCGAGACCACCTGCGGCAAGCCCTATGGTTTTTTACCGCAAGACAATTGCGGCACGACCTACTTCGCGATTCAGTTCAGCGGCGTGAACAACAAGGGCGACGGCGGCTATGCCGATGGACTGGCGCCCACTTGCCAGGTTGCAGACGACTTCGGGAGCGCACTGGGCGACCCGGCAGAGGCGCGACTGGCCGCCGCATTAAGTTACCGCGCCATCGGCGTTTGCCCGGCGGCATCAAACACGTTCGCCAAGACAAGCGTGCTGCAGTCAGGCAAATCATCAGACCCATCAACGAGCTTTTCAGTACACAAGCCCCTCGGCAGAACGGCCAAGATTTTGCAGCTTGAAAGGCGTTGAAAGGGTGCGTGGCGAAATTTCCACAAAGCCGTTCAAGCTTTAATTCAAGCCTGTGACTGCTATGAAAATAATAGCTGCTTGCGCTCGATTTGAATGGGCTACAGCCACTTTTAACATTTATTTTGGCTGGCAGACGCGAACCACGTCAGCGCCGTAGGCCTCCAGCTTTTTGGCGCCGATGCCGCTGATGCCGTTCAGCTCGTTCAGACTCTGCGGCGCGCGCTCGGCGATGGCGCGCAAGGTGGCGTCGTGAAAGATCACAAACGCCGGCAGATTGTGTTCGCGCGCCACTTCGGCCCGCCAGGCTTTCAGGCTGGCCAGTCGTTCCAGGGCGCCCGCGTTCAGTGCGGCTTCTGCCAGACCTTTGACCGATGTTTTGGTCACGCGCTTGCGGCGATCACCTTTGGCCGCAGTGGTTTGCTCGCGCAGCATCACACCGACTTCGCCCTTGAGCACCTGGCGTGCGTCGGGCAATAACTTCAATGTGCTGAAGGCCTCAGCATCAACCCAGACCATGTTTTTCGCAATCAACTGACGCAACACGCTGCGCCACTGTGCCTCGCCCAGGTC
>JANLYY010000008.1:0-9754 GCA_031365885.1 Polaromonas sp.
ACGCAGCGGTCGGGCCCAACAGCCAGCCAATCGCGCGTGGTTTGCAGCAGCGCCGCGAGTTCGGGCGGCTCGGTCTGAAGCGCTTTGACCAGCTTGTCGGATGAACCAGCCTGCCGCAGCGAATCGGCACTCTGGTCAAAAATCGCTGGCGCCGAGCCGAAGGCAGTCAGCAACCGGCGTGCGGTTTCGTTGCCCACACCGGGGCTGAGGGTCAGGCGCAGCCAGGCGCCAAGCTCTTGGGAATCCACAACCAGCCGAATGGTCTTAGATCACAGCAGGCCAAAGCCGGCCCGGCTCGTGGCCCAGCACCGAAAAATCAATTCGGATTGGCAAAGCGATCACCGACCCGCACACCGTCGGTGACCTGCAGTACCAGCGCGTAAGAGACGTTTTCAAACGTCTTGAACACCATCAGCAGGCCGTTGCGCTCGTTCGGCAGCTTCAGCTGGGGGCGTGCGCTGTCGGTTTTGTCTTTCAGGCGCTGTCCGTCCGTCAGCACAGCCATCACATGGCCGCGCTCCAGGCCGTCGCGCTTGCCACGGTTGATGACAACCACCTGATTTTCCGGCGCCATGGCCACCGCATTGCCGTACACCGAAACGATCTGGCCGGTGACAGGGCTGGCCGGTGCGCGCGGCACATAGTTGAGCAATTCGCGTGGCGGTTCGGGCATCAGCCGGTCACCGACGCGCATCTCTTCCTTGGCAAAAACAATGTCAATCGTGGCGGGCACCGTCTCGGTCTGCGGTTTACCGTCTTTGCCGTCAATCTCCACAGTGGATTCGCCACGAATCAGCTCGGCACGGCCCACATACTGCGCTTCATAGCCGAGAATTTGCTGCGTCGTCGGGTCTTTCAGCGGCGTCGCGTTGCGAAACACACGGAAGTCCAGCGGATTGCCTTTTTCAATGCTAAGTGGTTTCGTATCCGGCGTGACCGAAGCGTATTGGCCGCGCGCATAGGCCCGGTCCCCCCGGCTAAGCATCACGCGGCCTTCCTGGGTCGCCACAATTCTCGGTGACACCGCAAACGAAGCTTCGTCAACAATCATCGCCTCTGACAAAAAGGGTTCGATGACGCTGGCCGCCAGCGTGGGGATGGATGCATCGGCAAGTGCTTCTGATCGGGTGCGCGGCGACACGCGAACCGTTTCGCCCGGTGGGCCATCGGCGGCGGCCTGGCGGGTGCGCAGGCGGGCGCGGCCGTTGAGCTTTTCCAGAACCAGCTGCTGGCCGGGATAAATTCGGTGCGGGTTGCGGATGTCCTGCAGGTTCATGCCCCACAGCTCGGGCCAGCGCCACGGGCTTTTCAGGAACAGCCCGGAAATAGCCCACAGGGTGTCGCCGCGCTTCACGGTATGACTGTCGGGCGCGTTGGGCGCCAGGTCGGCCAGCGGAACGCCGGTTTCGGCCACCTGCGTGGCGGTTGCCTTTTGAGTCGGGGTGATGGGAAAATTCTGCGCTTGAGCGCTGGCCGTGCCAACCAGGCCCGTCAGCGCGGTGGTTACTATTGAAATTGAACAGAAACGACCAAAAGTTGCTTGCATCATGAACGCCCTCGGAGCTTTCACGCTATTTTGTTACAAAAACAGCGTGTTTGTATCTTGATAAATCACTGGCGATTTTGTACTTAAGCCCTTGATTAAGCAACGATTATGCGGATTCAAGATTGGCCGGATGCGCAAAACTCCTGAAAAGTGGCGAAAATAGCGACACCCTAATGATTTCCCCATGACCCAGCTCACCATCCTTCGCTATCCCGACGCCCGTTTGCATACCATCGCCAAACCGGTGGCTGCAGTCGACACTAGAGTCCGCCAGCTCGCCGCCGACATGTTCGAGACTATGTACGAGGCGGCCGGCATCGGCCTGGCCGCGACGCAGGTCAATGTGCATGAACGCCTGATCGTCATCGACATCAGCGAAAACCACGATCAACCGCTGGTGCTGGTCAATCCCGACATCGTCTGGGCCAGCGAGGAGACCCGCGTCGGCGATGAAGGCTGCCTGTCGGTGCCCGGTATCTATGACGGCGTGGAGCGATCAATCGCCATCAAGGTGCAGGCGATGGGGCTGGACGGCAGACTGCAGACTCATAGCGCCGAAGGCATGCTGGCGGTGTGTATTCAGCATGAGATGGACCACCTGATCGGTAAAGTGTTTGTCGAGTACCTGTCGCCGCTCAAGCGCAACCGCATCAAGACCAAAATGATCAAGCAGAAGAAAGACGAAGACCGCGAGTCTGCGACCTGATGCGCGTTGTTTTTGCCGGAACGCCAGCGTTCGCCCGCGTTGCGCTGGCGCAACTTCACGCCGCTGGCCATGAAATCGTTCTCGTTCTGACCCAGCCCGACCGCCCCGCCGGACGAGGTATGGCGCTGCAATCGTCCCCCGTCAAACTGTGGGCCGGCAGCCGCAGTATCGCGCTGGCGCAGCCGCGCAGCCTACGTCTTGACGGCAAATACCCCGAAGACGCCGCCGCCGCAAAACTGGCGATTGAAGCCGCCTGCGCTAACGGTATGGCCGATGTGATGGTCGTTGCCGCCTACGGGCTGATATTGCCGCAATGGGTGCTGTCTTTGCCACGCTTGGGATGTTTGAATATTCACGCCTCGCTGCTGCCACGCTGGCGCGGCGCCGCGCCGATTCACCGCGCCATCGAGGCGGGCGATGTAGAGACCGGCGTCACCATCATGCAGATGGACGCCGGGCTGGACACCGGCGACATGCTGCTGACCGGGCGCGTACCCATCGACGCGCAAGAGACCACCGCCTCGCTGCACGACAAGCTGGCCGAGCTGGGCGGCCAGCTGATAGTTGAAGCGCTGGGACTTGCAGAACGCGGCGCGCTGCAACCAGTCCGCCAGCCTGAATCTGGCGTCAGCTACGCGCACAAAATCGAAAAAGCCGAAGCGCTGATCGACTGGTCGCAAGCCGCCTCGGTCATTGGCCGACGCATTCGCGCTTTTGATCCGTTTCCCGGTGCGCAGGCGCGTTTGAACGGTGAAATGCTGAAACTTTGGCGCTATGAATTAGATAGCTGCTTGCGCACGGATTACGGGGGCTGCGGCATTATTTTGTCTATAGATGCGAGCGGAGTGCGGGTGGCGTGCGGCGAAGGCGTGCTGCGCCTGACCGAGCTGCAGCGGGCGGGCGGCAAGCGCCTGCCAGCGGGCGACTTTCTGCGCGGCTTCCCCCTCACGCCCGGCATGACCTTCGACCTGCGGGCCTGAATGTTTTTTCTGCGGTCGGTGCGCTCGCACCCTGAGTTTCGTCTCGGCATGCGGGACATGGCGCCGCTGGTGCCGGGCATTGCAGCCTGGGGCCTGATGACCGGCGTGGCCATGGTGAAGTCGGGCATGAGCGTTGTTGAGGCGCTGGCCATGACGCTTCTTGTCTATGCGGGCAGCTCCCAGCTGGCGTCGATTCCGCTCATCGTCGCCGGCGCGCCGGCGTGGGTGATTCTGGCGACCGGTTTTTGCGTGAACCTGCGCTTCGTCGTCTTCAGCCTGCATTTGCGGCCCTACCTGATGCACCAGCCGCGCTGGCGGCGCATGCTGAGCGGCTACCTGACGGCGGATTTGAGCTACGCGTTGTTTGTGCGCCGCTTCCCGCAGCCCAGCACTGAGGCGGTCGAATGCGCTGGGCAAGAGGCCTATCTGGCCGGCAGCTACTTCCTCACCTGGTCGGCGTGGATGGGCCTGAGCGTAGCGGGCATTGTGCTGGCCAATTTGATTCCCACAGCCTGGGGTCTGGGTTTTGCCGGCGTGCTGTGTCTGGTCGGCATTTTGTGCGCCATGGCCAACAGCGCCTTGCGCCTGCTCGCTGCCGGTCTGGCTGGCGCCACGGCAGTCGCGGTCTATGCCCTGCCGCTCAAGCTCAATATCGTCGTGGCGATCATCACGGCAGTGGTGGTGTGCTACGGGCTGGAAAGAACCCTCGCCGACCGCAAACCTGCGCGGGAAGATTTTGCATGACCCGTGAAACCGACCTCTGGACCCTCGCCATCATCGTCGGCCTGGCTGCGGTCACCGTGCTGGCGCGCTGCTTTTTCTTCATCCTCGACCGGCCCTGGAGCTTGCCGACGTGGGCGCTGCAGGCTCTGAACTACGCACCCATCGCCGCGCTGGCGGGCGTGGTGCTGCCCGAAGTGGTGATGGCCAACGGCGAGTTTATTTCAACCTGGCAGGATGCCCGCGTGTTTGCGGCGGTGGTGGCCGTCGCTGTCTACTTCTGGCGCAAAAGCCCGCTGCTCTCGCTGCTGGCGGGTATGGCCGTTTATCTGTCGCTGCATCTGGTTTTGGGTTGGTGACTGTCGCGCCCAGGCTCGCAAGTCCGTCACCCAGCGACCTACAATTTGCGGTCGGGCGATCTGGCCCTTGGCCTTTTTTCATTTTGAGAGCCACCCATGAACTTCATCCGTTTTTCCGATTTGTGTACCAGCGGCCAGGTCGCCGGCAAACGCGTTTTCATTCGCGCCGATCTCAACGTGCCGCAAGACGACGCGGGCCAGATCACCGAAGACACGCGCATCCGGGCCTCGATTCCGTGCATTCAGATGGCGCTCGACGCCGGTGCGGCGGTGATGGTGACTTCGCACCTGGGCCGGCCGAAAGAGGGCGAGTTCGATCCTTCCGATTCGCTGGAGCCGGTGGCCCAGCGCCTCGGCGAATTAATGAAGCGCGATGTAACGTTGATGACCGACTGGGTCGACGGTGTGGACGTGCAACCGGGCCAGGTCGTGCTGCTGGAAAACTGCCGCCTGAACGTCGGCGAGAAGAAAAACGCCGAGCCGCTGGCCCGCAAGATGGCCGCGCTGTGCGATATTTTTGTCCACGACGCTTTTGGCACCGCGCACCGCGCCGAGGCCTCGACTTACGGCATCGCGCAGTACGCGGCGATTGCCTGCGCCGGCCCGCTGCTGGCGGCCGAGATGGACGCGATCTCGAAGGCGCTGGCGAACCCGCGCCGGCCGCTGGTCGCCATCGTCGCCGGCAGCAAGGTTTCGAGCAAGCTGACCATCCTGAAAGCGCTGTCGAAAAACGTGGACCAGCTGATCGTGGGCGGCGGCATTGCCAACACCTTCATGCTGGCAGCGGGACTGAAGATCGGCAAAAGCCTGGCCGAAGCTGATCTGGTGGAAGACGCGAAAGCCGTGATCGACGCCATGAAAGCGCGTGGCGCCGAGGTGCCGATTCCGACCGATGTGGTCACCGCGAAAACCTTTGCTGCTGACGCGACGGCCACGGTCAAAGCTGCTGCCGACGTGGAAGAAGACGACCTGATACTGGACATCGGCCCCGAGACCACGGCGAAATTGGCGGCGCAACTCAGAACAGCCGGCACCATCGTCTGGAACGGCCCGGTCGGCGTGTTCGAGTTCGACGCTTTCGCCAACGGCACCGAAGGCATTGCGCGGGCGATAGCGGGCAGCGATGCGTTTTCAATCGCTGGCGGCGGCGACACCCTGGCAGCGATTGCCAAGTACGGCATTGAAAAACAGATCGACTACATCTCGACCGGCGGCGGCGCTTTTCTGGAAGTGCTGGAAGGAAAAACGCTGCCAGCGTTTGAAATTTTGCAGAAACGGGCGGCGGGTTGAAGATTTCACATGCTACTATTTTAATAGCTGCTTGCGCGCGTATTACCTGGGCTAGAAGCTTTTTTCACTATTAATCTCGTAGCTGGTCCGCACCGTAACGTGCTTGTAGGCCCCGCGTCACACAAGCGTGTGAAAATCATCCAACCAAATTACAGGAAACACCCATGACGCTGCGCGCCACCAAAATTGTTGCCACCCTCGGACCCGCTTCCAGTGACCCGGTGATGCTGGAGAAAATGATCCGTGCCGGCGTCAACGTGGTGCGGCTGAATTTCAGCCACGGCACCGCCGAAGACCATGTCAAACGCGCCCAGCTGGTGCGCGAAGCAGCCACGCGCGCCGGCGTTGAGGTCGCCATCATGGCCGACCTGCAGGGGCCGAAAATCCGTGTCGGCAAGTTCGCCGAGGGCAAAGTGCATCTGGTTCAGGGCGAAAAATTCATCCTCGATGCTTCCCGCACCGAGCCTGGCGACATCAAAGGCGTGGGCCTTGATTACAAGGAACTGCCGCGTGATGTGAAGGTGGGCGATGTGCTGCTGCTCAACGACGGGCTGATCGTGCTCAAGGTGGACGCCGTGCGCGGTGAAGAGGTGCATACCACCGTCAAGCTGGGCGGCGACCTGTCGAACAACAAGGGCATCAACAAACAGGGTGGCGGCCTGACGGCGCCTGCGCTGACGGGCAAGGACATGGAAGACATCAGGACGGCGATGAGCTTTCAGGCCGACTATGTGGCCGTCAGTTTTCCCCAGAACGCGACCGACATGGAAATGGCCCGTCAGCTTTGCAACGTGGCTGCCGCGCCGTTTAAACACAAGCCCGGCCTGATCGCCAAGATCGAGCGTGCCGAGGCGATTCCGAAGCTCGATGAAATTTTGCGCGCCAGCGACGGCATCATGGTGGCGCGTGGCGATTTGGCCATTGAAGTCGGCAACGCGGCGGTGCCGGCGCTGCAAAAACGCATGATCAAAATGGCGCGTGCCGGAGACAAACTGGTCATCACCGCGACGCAGATGATGGAAAGCATGATCGTCAACGCCGTGCCGACGCGCGCCGAGGTCAGTGACGTGGCCAACGCCGTGCTCGACGGCACTGATGCGGTGATGCTGAGCGCCGAAACCGCCGCTGGCCGATACCCGCTCGAAACCGTCGAGGAAATGGCCAAGATCTGCGAAGAAGCCGAAAAGGCCGAATACAAGGAGCTTGACGGCGACTTCACCGGCAAAACCTTCACCCGCATTGACCAGTCGATTGCCATGGGCGCGCTGTTTACGGCCTATCACCTGGGCGCCAAAGCCATCGTGGCGCTGACCGACAGCGGCTCGACGCCGCTGTGGATGAGCCGCCATGACATTCGGCTGCCGATTTATGCGCTGACACCGCGCCTGTCGACGCAGCGAAAAATGGCGCTGTACCGCAATGTGCAGCCGCTGCTGATGGACCAGAGCGCCGACCGCGACACCGCGCTCGATCAGGCCGAAGGCCATCTGCTGCGCCGGAGCATTGTGCAAAGTGGCGACGTGTATGCGATCACCTGCGGCGAACCGATGGGCGCGCCAGGCGGCACCAACATGCTGAAAGTCTGCCGAGTCGCCTGAGGCACGGGTTGATCGCAGGCGGAGCGCCGGCTGGCTGCGGCAGGCATCCAACAGAACAGGACAACGGCCTGCGCAACAACGCGGCGCCCGCTGAATCCAGTGCCGGGCGCGCCGCGTATAACAGGCATTGATATGCAACCCGTTTCGTTTCAATTGCCCAGACGCTCTCTCTTGGCCATGTTGCCAGCCCTGCTCACGGCCTGCTCTGCTACAGATCTGCTCAACGCAACGGTCGCCGATGACACCTACGTGCGCGCCGAAGGTGTGCCCTACGGACCCGACCCGCGCCAGCGCTTTGACTTGTACCAACCGGCGGTGCCGGTGCAGGGCGCGCCGCTGGTGGTTTTTTTCTATGGCGGCAGCTGGTCGTCGGGCAACCGCGCCGACTACCGCTTCGTCGGTGAGGCGCTGGCCTCCAAAGCCATCGTCACCATGGTCGCCGACTACCGCCTGAGCCCGGCGGTGCGCTACCCGGTTTTTGTGCAGGACAGCGCCAAGGCCGTTCGCCACGCGATGGAGTCTGCATCCCAGTACGGCGCCAGCCCGTCACGGGTTTATGTGATGGGGCACAGCGCAGGCGCCTACAACGCCGCCATGGTGGCACTGGACGGCCGCTGGCTGGCCGCTGAGGGCTTGCGGCCGACGCAGCTGGCGGGCTGGATCGGGCTGGCCGGCCCGTATGATTTTTTGCCGATTGGCGACCGGCTAACCCAGGTGGCCTTTGAGTGGCCCGGCACACCGGCCGACAGCCAGCCGCTGATGCATGTCTCGAAACTGTCGCCGCCTGCCTTGCTGTTGGCGCCCACCCAAGACAGCGTTGTCAGCCCTCAGCGCAGCACCCTGGCGATGGCCCGGAAGCTTGAAGCCAGCGGCGTGCGGGTCGAATCAGCGCTGTTCGACAGCGTCAGCCATGTGACGCTGGTGGCATCCATGGCGTCGGTGCTTCGAAGTCGTGCGCCGGTGCTGGCGCGGGTGCAGGCCTTCGTGCAAGCCACTGGCTGACGCCCCAGTCGACAGCAGCGGCACAGAGCCAGCAAATCAAGGCCGTCCACAGCGTGTGACTCATGTAATGCTGGCCTCGGACTTGCTGCGCCAGGCCCAGCACGGCCCCCGCCATCAAGGCGCCCAGCAGCCAGCGCACCGCCAGCCGGGGCTGGTTGTGTCTGAAAGCGAAAAACCCCGCGACAAACGCAAAGCCTGCCGAGGCATGACCGGCCGGAAAACAGCCCCCGTGTCCGCCGTCTGCCAACCCCAGCGCCCAGTGCGACACATAGCTGGCCAAGCCGCCAAACTCCTGCAGCTCCGATGGGCAGCTGGTCAAGCTGTAAGCTTTGTTACCTGCCACCAGGATAAGCGCGAGCAAGGGCGTCAGTGCCAACTGCATTCGCCGCGCAACCGGCAGTTGCTTGAGAACGCCAAACGGCCAAATAAGGGCGGCTAGCAGCGTCAACTCGACCACCCAGCCCAGATTGCGCATGGGTTCGTGCATCACGCCGCGCCAGAACCAGTGCAACTCACCCGGAAAACCGGACGCCGAGCCGAACAGGCGCGCCGTCGCCAGATCCAGGCCAGACGCGTCCCACGCCAGCACCAGCATGAAAGCGGCCAGACTGTAGACGCGGACAGGCGCGCCAGACGCTGAAGCACGGTAAGGAACAGGGGAATGCAAAAGAGAGCTGGCCCGTATGAGCAGGTGCAAAAACGCAGACGATACCCACGCCCGCCTTAACGAGCACTTAAGCAGTCGCGGGCTCGCACCAAGGAAGTATGCCGTAGGGCACACCTTGGGGCAATGAAAAGCGACAGCCGCCTCACACCAAGTGCCAACGTGTTCTTACAGGCGGCAGCAACGCCAGCCGCTAGAATTAATCGGGGTTACGGCGCGGTTACACGCCGGACTCTTTGAGCCGCCGCCGGCGCTCCAGCATCTTCATCAGGCACCAACCCACTTACAAAGGAACTCAATCATGGCACTCGTTTCAATGCGTGAGCTGCTGGACCACGCCGCCGTCAACGGCTACGGCATTCCGGCTTTTAACGTCAACAATCTGGAACAGGTTCAGGCCGTGATGGAAGCGGCGAAAGAAACCGGCGCCCCGGTGATCCTGCAGGCCAGTGCCGGCGCCCGCAAGTACGCGGGCGAGCCCTTCATCAAGCATTTGATCGAAGCGGCCATCGAGATGTACCCGAACATTCCGCTGGTCATGCACCAGGACCACGGCCAGAACGTCGATGTCTGCCAGGGCGCCATCAACCTGGGTTTTTCATCGGTGATGATGGACGGGTCACTAGAGGCCGACGGCAAGACGATTGCCAGCTACGAATACAACGTCGACGTGACCAAAAAAGTCGCCCAGCTGGCACACAAGTACGGCGTGACGGTGGAAGGCGAGCTGGGCTGCCTCGGCTCGCTGGAAACCATGAAGGGCGACAAGGAAGACGGCCACGGCACTGATGCCACCATGACGCGCGAGCAGCTGCGGACCGACCCCGAGCAGGCCGCCGACTTCGTCAGGCAGACGCAGATCGACGCGCTGGCGATCGCCATCGGCACC
>JANLYY010000028.1:0-2614 GCA_031365885.1 Polaromonas sp.
CGCCGCATGCAGCGCCAGCGGATGCTCGGGCGCCACGGCGCAAAACGTCACGCCCATGATGGTGTCGGCGCGCGTGGTGAAAACATACATCCGGCCATCGCCGATCAGTGCGCCCGATGCGTCCTTGATCTCATGCGTGAAAGCAAAGCGCACGCCTTCGCTTTTGCCGATCCAGTTTTCCTGCATCAGCTTGACGCGCTCGGGCCAGCCCGGCAGCTTGTTGTTGACGCTGTTCAACAGTTCATCGGCGTAGTCAGTAATCTTCAGGTAATAACCGGGAATCTCACGCTTTTCAACCACTGCACCGGTGCGCCAGCCCTTGCCATCAATGACCTGCTCATTTGCCAGCACGGTCTGGTCTACCGGGTCCCAGTTGACGACCTGCGTCTTGCGGTAGGCAATGCCTTTTTCCAGCATCTTCAAAAACAGCCACTGGTTCCAGCGGTAGTAACTCGGGTCGCAGGTGGTGACTTCGCGGCTCCAGTCGATGGCCAGGCCCAGCGCCTGCATCTGCTTTTTCATGTCGGCGATGTTGTCGTAGGTCCATTTCGCCGGTGGCACCTTGTTCTTCATCGCGGCGTTTTCAGCCGGCAAACCGAAGGCGTCCCAGCCCATCGGCATCAGCACGTTGAAGCCCTTCATGCGCAGGTAGCGCGCGAGCATGTCGTTGATGGTGTAGTTGCGCACGTGGCCCATGTGCAGCTTGCCGCTGGGGTAGGGCAGCATCGAGCAGGCGTAGTACTTGGGCTTGAGTGCGCCGTTGGCATCGCGTGCGTGTTCATGAACGCGGTAAGCGTCGTGTCCATCCCACGAGGGCGTGTTCCAGTGGGTTTGTGCAGCGCTTTCGACGGCCAGGTGTTCGTATTTTTCTTCCATGGCTCTTATTTTACGGTTTATATGCAAATCAGGGCTGTAGCCCAATGAATACGTGCGCAAACAGCTATTAAAATTATAGCGAATGACTTTCGAAAGACTTCAGCGCCGGGTCGGCTCGGCAACAAAACCGATGCGGTTCAAACCGGCTTTTTGCGCCACGCCCATCACCTCGACCACGCGACCGTAGGGTACGGCGTCGTCGGCCCGCAGCTGCACTTCGGTGTCGGGATTGGCAGCAGCAGATTGCTTCAAACTGTCGGCCAGCGCAACCAGATCAGTTTGCTGGTCGTTCAAAAAAACCTGCGCGGATTTGTCGATGACGACGGTGACAAACTTCGACGCTTCGCTGACTTGCGCGGCGCTGGTCTTTGGCAGTTCGAGCTTGATTGAGCTGGCCAGCAGTGGCGCGGTGATGATGAAGATCACTACCAGCACCAGCATCACGTCGACCAGCGGCGTGACGTTGATTTCGCTCATGGGCTGCGGGCCCTGAGTGCGTTCTAAACGACCAAAAGCCATGTTGGAACTCAGTTTGAACCGGGAGCGTGATGACCCGAAAAAAGTTCTCTGAGGTCGCGCGCAAAACCTTCCAGGTCCGCTTCGATCCTGCCGATAAAGCGGCCAAAAATGTTGTACGCCAGCACGGCCGGAATCGCCACCGCCAGACCTGCCGCCGTCATGATCAGCGCTTCACCGACGGGACCGGACACCTTGTCGATGGTCACTTGCCCGGCACCCGCCATGCCGATCAGCGCGTGGTAAATGCCCCAGACGGTGCCCAGCAGGCCGACAAAAGGCGCGGTGGAACCGACGGTGGCCAGCAGCACCTGGCCGAACTGAAGTTTGTTCAAGACGGTGTGCAAGGCATCGCGCAGGACGCGCGTGAGTTGTTGTGATTTGTCGCCGCTTGAGGCCAGTGTCTGGCCGTCCTTCATGTTCGTCGCGGCTATCAGTGGCAGCACGAGTTGCTCGCGGTCGAAGGCGGCGACTCTGCTGGAAGCCTCATCGACCGATGCCGACTGCCAGAACGCCGCCGTGCTGCGCGCCACGTCGCCGGTGGCGCGTTGCAGCAGCCAGGCTTTCCACAAAATCACGACCCAGCTGGCGACCGACATAGCCAACAAGAGCATGGCGACGATCTGGCTGACCGCGCCGCCCTGGGTCATCAAGTCCAGGAAATTCATGCCCCCACGCTTTTCACTTCGTGTAATACGCTGCCCCCCGAGGGGGCTGAACTTGCTCGGGGCGGCCCGTCGCTGCGTTCGTTCCCGCTCACTTTAACCCCAACACATCAAACATATCAAACAGGCCGCTAGTCTGCCCGTGCAAAAAGCGCGCAGCGCGCAGGCTGCCCTGCGCATAGGTGGCGCGGCTTGATGACTTGTGCGTGATCTCGATACGCTCGCCGGTGCCCGCAAACAGCACCGTGTGGTCGCCGACGATGTCGCCGCCGCGAATCGTCGCAAAACCGATGCTTGACGGGTCGCGTTCGCCGGTCACGCCTTCGCGCGCGTAGACGGCGCATTCTTTTAAATCACGGCCCAGCGCATCGGCAATCACCTCGCCCATTTTCAGCGCCGTGCCCGAGGGCGCATCAACCTTGTGGCGGTGGTGCGCCTCGATGATTTCAATGTCGTAGCCGGTCGCCAGCGCCTTCGCGGCCATTTCTAGCAGCTTGAGCGTGACGTTGACGCCGACGCTCATGTTGGGCGCCATGACGATGGCGATGTCTTTCGCG
>JANLYY010000029.1:0-1959 GCA_031365885.1 Polaromonas sp.
GGGCGTGTTGATCTCGATCCGCTGGTCGTCATACAGCTTGCGCACGCGCAGTTTCATCGTGCCCTGGGCCAGACGCAGTTGGCTCGTGTCGTCGTCGAGCAGCAGGAAATCGAGACTGGTCTGCTCGCCCAGACGCACGGCGGTCGATCCGATGTGTAGCTCTGAGCGGGCGCGTTGGCCGGTCCAGAGCCGGTCACCGGTGGTCAGCGGGCGGTTCAGCGCGGCGGGGGTCCAGCGCGGGTCACCGGTGCCCGCTGGTGCGAAGCTGACCGGGCCTTCGGCCAGATTCATGCGGGCAACGCGGCCCGGTGGGTCGATGAAGCCGGTCTGCTGGCTGAGCTCCTGCGGCAATTGCGCCTGCACTGGGGGCAGCGTGAAAAAGATGGTGGCGGCGAGGATAGTCAATACCGGCAGCTTGGCTGAGACGGACCGAAGCGGGCTTGTCTGTCGAGCCAGGGATGCAGGGTTGACAGTCAAAAAATTGAGCAGGGTGAACATGGTGGACGGCCTATACAACGCGCAGTAGTAGTACAACGCACCAGCCCGTTGATAAGGTTGCTAAGCACCTGTAAAGATTGCGGCATTGTTGGGATGGGTGAAACAGCCTGTAAGCACGCTGCCGGCAACTCTGGTTGTGTTGAGCGCTGTTTTGCGTGTACTAGGGTATTAAATATGCCTCTAGCCCCCGTAATACATGCGCAAGCAGCTATTAAAATAATAGCATTTGCAGTTGCTGCGAAAACGCATGGTCTGATATGCGACGATTGCGCCCATGCAAAATTCCCAGCCTTCCGGTCCGCTTGCCGGAGACTTCAAGCTCCAGCGCAACGAACGCGGCTGGCTGTTGCCCAGTGACGACTACCTGCGCACGTTTCTGGCCCGGCCCGAGCTGGCGCCGGTTCCCGAGTCCTGCCGTGCCGAGCTGGCGCTGCATGCGGCGCTGCTCCAGTCCCCATCGAAGCCCGTCGCGCCGGGCACACTGGCCACGTTGCAAGACGCCGATGCGCGTGACAGCTACACGCTGTTTCTGCGTTTCCGCGATGGCCTGCTGGCTGCTGGCACGCTGGAGGCGTATTACCTGAACCTGTTTCGGCCGACGCGTTCAGCTGCGCCGGCTGTCATCGACATCCCGCCGCTCTTCATCGACCTGCTGGCAGAAGCCATACTGCGCAATCTGCTGGCCAAATGCGACGACGCCTTCGAGGTGCGCGCCGCCGACCTGCTGCACCGCAGCCAGCGCATCAGCATTCAGGACGGCCAGGTGCTGAGCGGTGACCGCGAAACGCTGGACATGCTGAGCGAGACCGGCGGTCTGGGCGACATCGGCCGTTTTCTGCGGGAGGCGAAAGCGCCACTGCAAGACATCAACATGCAGGTGCTGGGCGACGACAACGCGGCCGATTTTTTTCAGCAGGCCGGGCGGCACCATTTCCTGCTCGACCTGACGCACGAAGTCACCAACGACCTCAGTCACGGACTGATTTTCAGGATGACGCGCGCCCGCTCGGGGCTCAAAGCGCTGTCGAACGTGCTGCAAAAGTGGGTGCAGCATTTTCTCGGCGTCGCCGTCACCATCCGGCCCCTGCAAAAGATCGACGACGAAGCCTGGCGCTGGCATGTCGGGCTGGACGCCGAGGCAAGCACGCTGCTTAATGATTTATACGAAGGCCACGAGGTTGACGCTGGGCGGCTCAAGCGCCTCGTCAGCCTTTTCCGGCTTGATTTCGTCAACCCGCAGGAGATGCGCGTCGACGTGGCGGGCAAGCCGGTGTATCTGGGGCTGATGACGAATGCCGACGGCGTGGTGCGCCTGAAGCCGCAGAATCTGCTGATCAATTTGCCACTGCGGGCGGCGATGTAGCCGGCACTTGCCTCGAAGGCATCGCAGTAGCTTAAAATCTCGGGCTACCCAATTTTCAACCCGGAGTCCTCATGCCCAAGAAAATCAGAGTCGAAGCC
>JANLYY010000049.1:0-3766 GCA_031365885.1 Polaromonas sp.
GTCTGGCGACGAATGCGCCCAGATTCGCACCGGCCTTTCCGGGCACGGCACTGACCGCGTCGCTCACTGAGCAACCCGAGCTGCGTGCGATGTCCTGCAGCTGCTCGATGCTGCGCGCGCCGATGCCGCGCGGCGGAAAATTGACGACCCGCATGAAGCTGGTGTCGTCGTTCGGGTTCTCGAGCAGGCGCAGATACGCCAGCGCGTGCTTGATCTCGGCACGCTCGAAAAACCGCAGGCCGCCGTAGACGCGATACGGCACGCCGGCATTGAACAGCGCGGTTTCCATCACCCGGCTTTGCGCATTGCTGCGGTACAGCAGCGCGATTTCTTTGCGCTCGGTGCCGTCCCGCACCAGTTGCTTGACTTCATCGACGAACCACTGCGCCTCGGCGAAATCACTGGTTGATTCATACACCCGAACCGGCTCGCCGGGGCCGGCGTCGGTGCTCAAATTTTTTCCCAGCCGTTTGGTGTTATGACCGATCAGCGCGTTGGCCGAATCGAGAATATTGCCGAAGCTGCGGTAGTTGCGCTCGAGCTTGATCTGGTGCGTGACATGGAATTCGCGCACGAAGTCAGCCATGTTGCCGACGCGCGCGCCGCGAAAGGCGTAGATGCTCTGGTCGTCGTCGCCCACGGCGATCACCGATCCACCGGCTAATTGAGGTATGGCCTGCTCGCCCAAGGCAGCATCCGCGCCCTGCCCGGCCAGCATCTTGATCCAGGCGTACTGCAGCTTGTTGGTGTCCTGAAACTCGTCGATCAGAATGTGGCGAAAACGCCGCTGGTAGTGCTCTCGCACCGGCGCGTTATCGCGGAGAAGTTCGTAGCTGCGCAGCATCAGCTCGCCGAAATCAACCACACCCTCGCGCTGGCACTGCTCTTCGTACAACGAATAAATCTCGACCTTTTTTCGGCCTTCCTCGTCGCGTACAGGCACATCTTTGGCGCGCTGCCCCTCTTCCTTGGAGCCGGCAATGAAGTACATCAGCTGCTTGGGCGGAAAACGTTCGTCGTCGATATTGAATTGCTTGCACAGCCGCTTGAGGCTGGAGAGCTGGTCTTGTGTGTCGAGAATCTGGAACGTCGATGGCAGATTGGCCAGCTTGTAATGCGCGCGCAAAAAACGGTTGCACAGGCCGTGGAAGGTGCCTATCCACATGCCGCGCACATTGACCGGTAGCATGCTGGACAATCGTGTCAGCATTTCTTTGGCGGCCTTGTTGGTGAAGGTTACCGCCAAAATGCCGCTAGAGGCCACCTGGCCGGTTTGCAGCAGCCAGGCGATGCGGGTGGTCAGCACGCGGGTTTTGCCCGAACCGGCGCCGGCGAGAATCAGCGCATGGGTTGCGGGCAGCGTCACCGCTGCCAGCTGCTCGGGATTAAGATTTTGTAACAGGGGGGAGTTTGACGCGACTTCTGAAGACATACCCCATTGTAGAAAGCACTGATGAATTGCCACGCTTTGCCAGCCCGTTACTTCATCCTGTTACTTGCCCTTATGGTGCTGACTCCGCTGGGCAACGTGCATGCGCAATCGTTTTGCGCCAGCGACGGTCAGCCCCGGCCCACGCAGTTGCTGGAGCGCTTCATCAACGCTGATTGCGACAGCTGCTGGAGCGACCCGGCCACGCCGACGACCGGCGCTGGGCAATTGGCACTCGATTGGGTTGTGCCGGGCGGGAAAGGCGATGACGCACCGATGTCGGCCATCGCGACCCGAGATGCGCTGGCCCGGCTGGAGTCGCTGAAAAAACGTCCGCCAGCTGCCAGCAGCGCGCAGATGCAACCGGTGCGCGGTATGGGAGCGACAACCTTGCGCGTCGCCCACGGCCTGCCGCTGGCCGACTATGTAGGCGCGTCGATAGAGATCAAACCGATTCCGGCGTCCGCACGCGGGCAGAACTGGACCGCGTGGCTGGCGCTGGTTGAAACCCTGCCTGCGGGCCTAGAGGGCTCGCCTGTCGTCAGAAATCTGGTCAGAAACCTGTTCCAGGCGCCGTGGAACTTGCGCAAGCAGCTATCAAAAACAGAGCGGTCTCGTTTCTTCGACCAGCGTTCCATGGGTATTGCCCCAGGCGTGGACGCCAGCCGCCTGCGTGTGATCGGCTGGGTTGAAAATCAAAAAGGGCAGATTGTGGCCGCTGCAGCGTCACAGTGTCAGCTAGAGAAACCTTAAGCACGACATGCCCCTGATTGGCTACAAAATTCTTGCCGATGCGCTGGTGCTGGTACATGCGGCATTCATCCTTTTCGCCGTGTTTGGCGGGCTGCTGGCATTGCACCATGGCAGCTGGATGTGGGCGCATCTGCCGACCGTGGCCTGGGCCGCAGCAGTTGTCATCATGGGCTGGACCTGCCCGCTGACGCCGCTGGAACAAAACCTGCGCGCTGCAGCCGGGCAAAGCGTCTATGAAGGTGATTTCATCGAACACTATGTGATGGCAGCCATCTACCCGGAGGGACTGACGCGGGCGATTCAGATCTGGCTGGGTGTCGGCGTGCTGACGCTGAACTTGATCGTTTACGGATTCGTGCTGCGACGCGCCGTGGCCGGCGGCTGATGCGCGGCGGTATATGAAAGCTTTCAGTTCGCGCCGATGACAGCGGCACGACGAAGCGTCTAAAATCAGACACCGGGCCCAAGCCATTGCGCCCGGTTTTTTGTTGCTGCTGCCTTGACTCTTGGCCCGCAGCCAACTGACAAGCCGGTCCAGTCCCAAGCGCCCTTCTGTTCATCCACAGTTCATTGGGACGCCTGCACCATGGAAATCTTCGACTACGACAATATTTTGCTGCTGCCGCGCAAGTGCCGGGTGGAAAGCCGCTCAGAATGCGACGCCAGCGTCGAACTCGGTGGTCGCAGTTTCAGGCTGCCGGTAGTGCCGGCCAACATGAAGACGGTGGTTAATGAAGACATTTGCGTCTGGATGGCCAAAAACGGCTACTTCTACGTGATGCACCGTTTTCATCTGAACAACGTCGAGTTCGTGCAGCGCATGAAAAGCCAGGGCCTGTATGCGTCGATATCACTGGGCGTAAAAGCGGCCGATTACGACACGGTGGACCAGCTGGCCGCACTCGGTCTGGCGCCCGACTACATCACCATCGATATCGCCCACGGCCACGCCGACACGGTACAGAAAATGATCGCCTGTTTGAAAACGAAGCTGCCTGCATCTTTTGTGATTGCTGGCAATGTGGCCACGCCCGAGGCGGTAATCGATCTGGAAAACTGGGGCGCCGATGCAACCAAGGTGGGTGTCGGACCCGGCAAGGTCTGCATCACCAAATCAAAAACCGGTTTCGGCACCGGCGGCTGGCAACTGTCGGCGCTGAAATGGTGCGCCCGCGTGGCAACCAAACCGATCATTGCCGATGGCGGTATTCGGGAGCATGGCGATATTGCAAAATCGGTTCGCTTCGGCGCGACGATGGTGATGATCGGCTCGATGCTGGCGGGCCTGGAAGAAAGCCCGGGCGCCACCGTCGAAGTCGATGGCAAGCTGTTCAAGGAATATTACGGCAGCGCCTCGGACTTCAACAAGGGCGAGTACAAGCATGTCGAAGGCAAACGCATTCTGGAGCCGGTCAAGGGCACGCTGGAAGCGACGCTGCGTGAAATGGAAGAAGACATCCAAAGCTCCATCAGTTATGCCGGCGGCAAGAAACTAATGGACATCCGCAAGGTCAATTACGTGACGCTGGGCGGCGATAACGCGGGCGAACACCTACTGATGTAGCGCTCTCAATCCCGGGCTTA
>JANLYY010000052.1:0-9442 GCA_031365885.1 Polaromonas sp.
GACCGAGGTGCGTCAGGCGCCAGCTAGGGTTGGCTGCGTGCGCGGCGTTGACAGGAGGT
Source organism: Polaromonas sp. (assembly GCA_031365885.1). Taxonomy (GTDB): domain Bacteria; phylum Pseudomonadota; class Gammaproteobacteria; order Burkholderiales; family Burkholderiaceae_C; genus Polaromonas. The sequence goes on from JANLYY010000052.1 coordinate 60, forward strand.
TTTTCCGCTGGATTTACCATCGAAACATCGTACCGCAATTGATCAGGCAAACTGACTAAAAATAGGGTTTACTTATTTCAACCCTGCCGATAAAGTACTGGCTATGCACTCAGCACTGTCGTTAAAAACAGCTTTTGATTGACCCGCAAACCGTTTCTCATCATTGATTTTCAAGGAGATTTTCATGGACCTGCCCAACAAACCCACACAAGCCCCCAGCGCCGCCCTGAACAGCGAAAAAGCCAAAGCCCTGGCTGCCGCGCTGGCGCAAATCGAAAAGCAGTTCGGCAAAGGCACCATCATGAAGCTGGGCGACGGCGAGGTCATTGAAGACATTCAGGTCGTGTCCACCGGCTCGCTGGGCCTGGATATTGCGCTTGGCGTCGGCGGCCTGCCGCGTGGCCGGGTCGTTGAAATCTACGGCCCCGAGTCATCGGGCAAAACCACGCTGACGCTGCAAGTCATTGCCGAAATGCAAAAAATCGGCGGCACCTGCGCGTTTGTCGATGCCGAACACGCACTGGACATCCAGTATGCGCAAAAGCTCGGCGTCAATCTGCAAGAGTTGCTGATCAGCCAGCCCGACACCGGCGAGCAGGCACTGGAAATCGTCGATTCGCTGGTGCGTTCCGGCGCGGTCGATCTGATCGTCATCGACTCGGTCGCCGCGCTGACGCCCAAGGCCGAACTCGAAGGCGAAATGGGCGACTCGCTGCCCGGCTTGCAGGCGCGGCTGATGAGCCAGGCGCTGAGGAAACTCACGGCCACGATCAAAAAAGCCAACTGCATGGTGATCTTCATCAACCAGATCCGCATGAAGATCGGCGTGATGTTCGGCTCACCTGAGACGACGACTGGCGGCAATGCGCTGAAGTTTTACGCCTCGGTGCGGCTCGATATTCGCCGCATCGGCTCGATCAAAAAAGGCGACGAGGTCATCGGCAACGAGACCCGCGTGAAGGTGGTGAAAAACAAGGTCGCGTCACCGTTCAAGACCGCAGAATTCGACATTTTGTATGGCGAGGGCATCAGTCGTTTGGGCGAGGTACTTGACCTCGGCGTGGCTGGCCACATCGTCGAAAAAGCCGGCGCCTGGTACGCCTTCAACGGCGAAAAAATCGGCCAGGGCCGCGACAACTCGCGCGAGTTTTTGAAAGAAAACCCCGAGCTGGCGATTGAGATTGAAAACAAGGTGCGCGAGTCGCTGGGCATCCGCTTGATTGAACCAGCGGTGGTGCCTGCGGGCGGCAAAGCTGACAAGCCTGCGAAGGCAGAGAAGGCTGACAAGCCGCCCAAAATTGCGGCTTAAGGCAGTTCAAAGCAGTTTTTGTATGCCAAATCATGCTCTAGCCCCCGTAATGCGTGCGCAAGCAGCTATTAAAAACATAGCGACTTATTGCGCATGGAGTTGCCTGGCATGAGCGCCGACGCGGCCTTTTCGGCGGACGAGTCCGCATCCCGGCGCGGCCGCTCCAATCCGCCAGCCAAGCCGGGCAAGTCCGGTTTCACCATCTCGCTCAAGGGCCGCGCACTGCGTTTGCTGTCGGGCCGCGAGTATTCGCGCACCGAACTCGAACGCAAGCTCGAGCCACACGAAGAAACCCCCGGCCAGCTGGCCGAGGTACTCGACGAACTGCAGGCCAAAGACTTCATCAGCGAAGCCCGCGTTGTCGAGTCGGTGATCAACCGGCGTCAAGCCAAGATGGGTGCGGCGCGCATCAAGCAGGAGCTGATGGGTAAGGGCCTGGGCAAGGAAGCGGTGCTGGACGCGATGGCGGGCTTGCGGGCGACGGAGCTGGACCGGGCGCGAGAGTTATGGCGTCGCAAATTCGACGGCCCGGCGGCGGATGCGGCTGGGCGGGCGAAGCAGATGCGGTTCTTGGCGGCGCGGGGGTTTGGGGGGGATGTGATTGGGCGGGTTTTGCGGGGTGGGGAGGAGGATTGAAATCTACACACCTCCGCCCGCTCCCGACTCTAGTTTCCGTGTCCCATTCCCCGTTCGGGCTGAGCCTGTCGAAGCCTTTCTCTCTCTTCGTTCGTCCTGAGGTATCGAAGGATCGGGCTGAGGTATCGAAGCTTTTTGTTTGATTCAAACACCGGGTTCGTTGATGAGTCCTGATGCCGCTCTGTCGCCGCCGCGGGCGACTTACTTTTCTTTGCTTCGCCAAAGAAACCTAAGGAAAAGAAAGGCGACCCTGGTGCCTGCGTCCCTGCGCTTCGCTACGGGCAACCTGCGGTGCTCGGTCCAGCCGGGGTCCCGCTCGAACTCGCTGCGCTCAGACAATCGCGGGCCCTCATCCACTTGAAGCTCCGCTCCTCGGCGCAGACAGAAGGGGGCCGATATCCATAGGGCAAGGCCAAAACCTTAAAGCGATCGCCTGCGGATTTTTTTATTACCAATCATTGACAATATCAAAATGGCCCCAGAAATAATTAGCCTCGTGCAAACAGTTTCGCTAGACGCTATCAAGATCCTCGGTCCTGCAATTATTGCGGCATACGCTGCTTATCGTGCGGGAGCAATACAGCTCGAGGTCAAGCTGCGTGAGTTAGAAAAAAATCATCAGTTTCAAGCGCGGGAAAACATTTTTACGCATTTAAAGGATCGTATTGCTCACATCGAAAAAGAAGAGGCAAAACTTAACCTGGATCTCGGTCGAATAATGGGCGAAGCTACCAGCATGTTCAGTGAGGAGAATTCCAGCAGTCGCGATTTCGTGGAGCTCATGAGCATGGGTATTCGGTCAGCCTCGCGACTAGTCCCGTTTGAAATCAATTCAATACTGGACGAAATGCGCGTTTCCAACCTTGCCTCGTCGCGGGAATTTAAGTTGCTACTTAGTCGTCACGACGACCAAGTGCATTTGACCCAGCCTGCTTCATTTGAACAATTGCGATCTAGCATTTTGGTACTGATGGAGACCTACAACATTCTTTCACTTTGCGCGCGCCTGCTTCTTCAAAAACAAATGGAACGGGTGTTCGCACCATATTTGGCAGACGGCAAATAGTTCGTCGTTGCCAACGGCGATTCGAAAATGTGTTGAATTTTTGTTTTTGCATTTAAAACCCTTGTGAATGCGCCGAGGAGCGCAGGTCCAGACGGGTAAGGGCGAGCGATTGTTTGAGCCGCAGGCGAGTTCGAGCTCGACCCCGGCTGGACCGAGCACCGCAGGTTGCCCGTAGCGCAGCGAAGGGACGCAGACACCAGGGTCGCCTTTTCTTTTGCTTACTTTGCTTTTGGCGAAGCAAAAGAAAAGTGAGTCGCTCGCCGCGGCGACAGAGCGGCATCAGGACTCACCAACGAACCCAGCGCTTGATCAAACACAACGCTTCGACAAGTTAGCCTGAACGGTGATGGGAACGGAAGCGGGGACGGTATTCGGGATCGGGCGTTTTTGGGGTCAGAGCACAAATTCCCCGCGCCTGCGGCTCGCCCTTCGGGTGCTTCGCTTAGCTGCGCAGCGAAATTGTGATCTGACCCCAAAAACCACGTGGCGCGCCGCTCTTACAGACGTTTTCGGCGTCTATCCCAGGCAAAACGTGCGTAACCAGCTATGCAATTCATAGCAACCCTAGAAACCGTTCGACAATGTTCCGCGCATACCGGCTCGCCACCTCCCCCACAAACTTCGGAAAATCCACATGCGCACTGTCATCGGCGCGGTCGGAAATTGTGCGGACCGACGCAAACGGCAAACCGTAGTCATGACACACCTGCGCTATCGCCGCCCCTTCCATTTCCACCGCAAGCGCTGCATGCCCAGCGGCGCCAAGGGCCGCGCGCAAGGCGGCTGATTCCGCCGCGCCTGAAACGAACCGGTCCCCGCTGATCACCAGCCCCTGATGAAGCCGCGCTTGCGGATAACGCAGCGCGCCGTGGTAATGAGTCAGCATGTCGCGGCTGGCGCGCAGCAGCAGATCGGTCAGCGCCGCATCGCTGGCAAATCGGCTCTGGCCGTAGAGCGGCACTTCATAGCGCGGAAAGATCGGCGACGCGTCCATGTCGTGCTGAACAAAGCCGGTGGCGATCACCACGTCGCCGACGTTAACGCCTTCGGCCATGCCGCCGGCCACACCGGTGAACACGATCCGGCGCACGGCGAAGCGTTCGATCAGTACGGTGGCGGTGGTCGCAGCGGCTACCTTGCCGATCTTGGATACGGCGAGCACGACCCGCTGGCCGTGCAGGTCACCGAGCCAGAAGTCGCGACCGGCGTGGGTGACCTGGCGGGGTTGGTTCAACAGCTCGATCAGGCCATGTTGTTCTTCAGCCAGTGCGCTGAGAATGGCCGTGACTGGTGAGGCAAATGATGAAGGGGAAGAAATGGGTACAGACGTCATGCACTAATTCTGCCGACAAAGCCTCACGTGACATGCAGCAGCAAGAAAAAAGGCGACTTGCGCCGCCTTGTAGAAGCCTTTTTGACAGGCTGTTAAATCCAGAAATGATCAACGGCTATTTCTTGTCCCGCAACTCGCGGCGCAAAATTTTCCCGACTGGTGTCTTCGGCAGCTCGGTGCGGAACTCGACCACCTTGGGCTGCTTGTAGCCGGTCAGGTTGGTTTTGCAGAACTCGCGTACCGCAGCTTCGGTGAGGCCAGCGTCTTTCTTGACGATGACCAGCTTGACGGCCTCGCCTGATTTTTCATCGGCCACGCCGACGCAGGCGCATTCCATCACACCGTCGAGCTGGCCGACCACGTCTTCGATCTCGTTCGGGTAGACGTTGAAGCCGCTGACCAGCACCATGTCTTTCTTGCGGTCAACAATTTTGAAGAAGCCGTTGTCGTCAAGAATTCCGATGTCGCCGGATTTGAAGTAACCATCGGGCGTCATGACCTTGGCGGTCTCATCGGGCCGCTGCCAGTAGCCGGCCATGACCTGCGGGCCCTTGATGGCGATCTCGCCGGGCTGGCCGGGCGCCACTTCATTGCCGTCGTCGTCGAGCAGCTTGAAGTACGTGCCGGGAATCGGCACGCCGATGGTGCCGGTGAAGTTCTTGCTGTTGGTCGGGTTGCAGCTGGCCGAGGGCGAGGTTTCGCTCAGGCCGTAGCCTTCGCAGATCGGACAGCCGGTTTTTTCCAGCCACAGCTTGGCAACCGAACTCGTCACGGCCATGCCGCCGCCGAGCGAGATTTTCAGGTGCGTCCAGTCGACGGTGTTGAAGTCGGCGTGGTTGGCCAGCCCGTTGAAGAGCGTATTGACGGCGGGGAAGCTGTGGACCTTGTGGTTGGACAGCTCCTTGAGCACAGCCGGAATGTCGCGCGGGTTGGGAATCAGAATATTTTTGCCGCCGGTACGCATGCCCAGCATCATGTTCACGGTGAACGCGAAGATGTGATACAGCGGCAGCGCACACACATACACCGGCTGCACGCCCGGCTGCAGTGTAGACATGGCCGGAATATTCCAGGCCTCGGACTGCAGCACGTTGGCAATCACGTTGCTGTGCAGCAGCACCGCGCCTTTGGAAACTCCGGTGGTGCCGCCGGTGTACTGCAGCACGGCGACGTCAGTGGGCTTAAGTTCAGGGCGCTTGAGCGTGGCGCGGGTGCCTTGCGCCACGGCGTCGTTGAAGCGAACGGCGCCGGGCAGGTTGAAGACCGGCACCATTTTCTTGACACTGCGCACCACGTAGTTGACCAGCGCACCCTTGAGCAAACCGAGGCGGTCGCCCATGGCGCAGAGCACGATGTGCTTGACGGGCGTGTTGGCAATGCATTGCTCCAGCGTGCCAGCGAAATTTTCGATGATGACGATGGCTTTGGCACCCGAATCTTTCAGCTGATGCTCGAGCTCACGCGGGGTGTAGAGCGGGTTGACATTCACCACCACAAAACCGGCGCGCAATATGGCGGCAACGGCAATTGGGTACTGCGGCACGTTGGGCATCATGATGGCAACGCGGTCGCCTTTGGCCAGGCCCAGGCCTTGCAGGTAAGCAGCCAGCGCAATCGACAGGCTGTCGGTTTCGGCGAAGGTGACGTCCTTGTCCATGAAGCTGTAGGCAACACGGCTGCTGTTTTTCTTGAAGCTTTCTTCCATCAGCCCGACCAGCGATTCGTACTGTGACGCGTCGATGTCGGTGGGCACGTCCGGTGGATAGGCTTTCAGCCACGGGCGCTCCAGATTGGCGGTGGGCGTTGGTGCATTCATGAGAGGCTCCGTAACAATTGATGACTGCCGGATTTTCGCGGCATGCCACCGTCGCGCCAATTACGTTTTCCCTATGAAATAGCCGCTGATTGAAGGGGCAACTCTCTAATCGCTGCGCGCCAGACGCCCATTGATTGCGCCAGCCAACAGGTGTCTATTCGATTGCCTTGCCCATGTCTTCGATGACTTTTTTCGCGTCTCCAAACACCATCATGGTTTTGTCCATGTAGAACAGTTCGTTGTCCAGACCGGCATAGCCCGCAGCCATCGAGCGCTTGTTGACGATGACGGTTTTGGCTTTGTAGGCTTCCAGAATCGGCATGCCGTAAATCGCGCTTCCCTTGACGTGCGCTGCGGGGTTCACGACGTCGTTGGCGCCCAAAATGATCGCGACATCGGCCTGGCCGAATTCGCCGTTGATGTCTTCCATCTCGAAGACCTGGTCGTAAGGCACTTCGGCCTCGGCCAGCAGCACGTTCATGTGGCCCGGCATGCGCCCGGCCACTGGGTGAATCGCGTATTTGACGGTAATGCCCTTTTCGGTCAGCTTGGCGGCGAGCTCTTTCACCGCATGCTGCGCACGCGCCACAGCCAGGCCGTAGCCGGGCACGATGACCACGGTTTCGGCGTTGCCGAGCACGAAGGCCGCATCATCGGCGCTGCCGCTTTTGACGGAGCGCTGCACGGCAGAACCCGCTACTGCCGTCGTGGCCTCACCGCCGAAGCCGCCCAGGATCACATTAAAGAAGGAGCGGTTCATCGCCTTGCACATGATGTAGCTGAGGATGGCGCCGGACGAGCCGACCAGCGAACCGGCGACGATCAGCATCGCGTTGTTCAAGCTGAAGCCAATGCCTGCCGCCGCCCAGCCCGAGTAACTGTTGAGCATCGACACCACCACCGGCATGTCGGCACCGCCAATCGGGATGATGATCAGCACACCCATGACAAACGCCATCAGCGTGGCGATGGCAAAAAACAGTGCGTTGCCCGTCACCGTATACATCACCACATTGGCCAGCAGGATCAAACCAAGGACGAGGTTGAGCTTGTGCTGCCCGGCAAACTGCACCGGGGCGCCCTGAAACAAACGGAATTTATAGGTGCCCGACAACTTTCCAAAAGCGATCACCGAGCCGCTGAAGGTGACAGCACCAATCACTGATCCCAGGGCCAGTTCCAGCCGGTTACCCGCCGGAATTGCCATGCCCTTGGCCACAATCTGGAACGCCCACGGTTCGACCACGGCAGCAATCGCAATGAACACTGCGGCCAGGCCAATCATGCTGTGAAAAAACGCCACCAGCTCAGGCATTTTCGTCATCTCGACCGTCTTGGCGCGGTAGGCACCGTAGCCGCCGCCGACCACCAGACCCACCAGCACCCAGACCATGCCCTGTGCTTTGCCTGCAGACAGTTCCACGATCAATGCGGCGGTCGTCAAAATGGCAATCGCCATGCCGATCATGCCGAACAGGTTGCCGCGAATCGACGTGGTCGGGTGGCTCAGGCCCTTGAGCGCCTGGATAAAGCAGACGCTGGCAACCAGGTACAAAAGCGTGACCAGATTCATAGACATTTGTTTACCCCCACGCTTGTCACGTTGTGTACTGCGCTGCCCCCCGAGGGGGCGCGAGCTTGCTTGAAGCGGTTCTGCGCTGCGCTCATTTCAAAACTCCTTCAGCAGCAGCTGCTACTTTTTTCTCTTTTTTCTTGAACATTTCCAGCATGCGCCGGGTCACCAGAAAACCGCCGAACACATTCACCGCCGCCAGCGCCACCGCCAGCACGCCCATCGATTTGCCCAGCCAGGTTTCCGTCAGCGCAGCCGCCAGCATGGCGCCCACAATGACGATGGCTGAGATGGCATTGGTCACCGCCATCAGCGGCGTGTGCAGCGCCGGCGTGACGGTCCAGACGACGTGGTAGCCGACATAGATCGCCAGCACGAAAATGATGAGGTTGAGGATGGTGGGGGAAACTGCGTCCATGATGTTCTCCGTGTCCGTTCGGGCTGAGGCTGTCGAAGCTCGTCGATGAATTCAGCGCGAATGGGTTTGTTTATTTTCTTTTAACCTCGCCGCCCTGCGTCATCAGACACGCGGCCACGATATCGTCTTCCATGTCGATTTTCAGCTCGCCTTCTTTGGTGATGATGAGCTTCAAAAAGTCGAGCAGGTTGCGTGCGTACAGCGCGCTGGCATCAGCCGCGACCAGCGCCGGCACATTGGTCTCACCAATCAGCGTCACGCCGTATTTGACGACCGTCTTGCCGGGCTCGGTCAGCGGGCAATTACCGCCCTGCGGTGCGGCCAGGTCAACAATCACGCTGCCGGGCTTCATCGCCTTAACCATCTCTTCGGTCACCAGCACCGGCGCCGGGCGACCCGGAATCAGCGCCGTCGTGATGACGATGTCGGCCGCAGCAACGCGTTTGGCGACTTCGATTTTTTGCCGTGCCATCCAGCTCGCGGGCATTGGTTTGGCATAGCCGCCCACGCCGGCTGCGGCTTCGCGCTCCTCATCGGTTTCGTACGCCACATCGATGAACTTGCCGCCGAGGGACTCGACCTGCTCTTTCACGCTGGGCCGCACATCGCTGGCTTCGATCACTGCGCCCAGGCGCTTGGCCGTGGCAATCGCCTGCAGGCCGGCGACGCCGACACCGAGGATCACCACGCGAGCGGCCTTCACCGTGCCGGCGGCTGTCATCAACATCGGGAAAAAGCGCTGGTACTTTTCCGCCGCCATCATCACGGCCTTGTAGCCGGCGATATTGCCTTGCGATGACAGCACGTCCATGCTTTGCGCGCGGCTGGTGCGCGGCGCGGCTTCGAGTGCGAAGGAGGTCAGTTGCGCTGTGGCCATGCGCTGCAGGCCGGTAGCGTCAAAAGGATTGAGCATGCCGATGATCACACTGCCAGCTTTGGCATGCGGCATTTCCGCGTCCAGCGGACAGCGCACCTTGAGCACGATGTCGGCCGCGTAGGCGCCCGAGGCATCGGTGATCTCTGCGCCCACCGCCGTGAAAGCGTCATCCGGAACACTGGCTGAAACGCCGGCGCCTGACTGAATACGGATGGTGTGGCCCTGCGCCTTCAGCTTTCTGGCTGTCTCCGGCGTGATGGCAACACGTGTTTCTCCGGCCGTGATTTCGGCGGGCACCCCAATGATCATGGGTCACTCCTCATCTATTGTTTTCTGGCGGGTCCGCGAAGCCAGC
>JANLYY010000063.1:0-4465 GCA_031365885.1 Polaromonas sp.
ACAGCATGGACCATTCGGCCGGCAGCTATGTGTATGACGCGAAGGGGCAGATTCGGCTGTACAACCGCTATGGCAGCGGCGCCGAGGCGCTGGCGTCGGATATCAAGCTGCTGATGAAGAATACCTAAGCTCAATCGCCCATGACAAAGGCCCGCAACGCGTCAGCATTGCGGGCCTTTTTTCAAGCAACTTTCAAATCAGCTCAGGCGTATTCAGCCAGCACCTTCTTCATTTTCTTCATCGCCGCCACTTCAATCTGGCGAATGCGTTCGGCGCTGACGCCATACACTGCTGCCAAATCATGCAGCGTCATGCCGCCTGATCCGTCGTCGTTGACCTTCAACCAGCGCTCTTCCACGATGCGGCGCGAGCGGTCGTCCAGCCCCTGCAGCGCGGTGGCAATGCCGTCGCTGGCCAGGCTGTCGCGCGCGCGGGACTCCATCAGCGCCGTGGGCTCCTGCGTCGCGTCGGCCAGGTAGGCAATCGGGCCGAAGGCGTCTTCGCCGTCATCGCTCGGGCTCGGGTCCAGCAGTACGTCGCCGCCAGACATGCGCTGCTCCATCTCGATGACTTCCTCGCGCTTCACATTCAGCGTTTTGGCCATCGAATTGATCTGGTCTTCAGTCAGCGTGTCGCGGTGCGTCGCTACGTCTGCGTCGTCCTTGAAACCCTGCTTCATGGAACGCAGGTTGAAGAACAGCTTGCGCTGCGCCTTTGTCGTGGCGACCTTCACCATGCGCCAGTTTTTCAGGATGTACTCATGCATCTCTGCCTTGATCCAGTGCATGGCGTAGCTCACCAGTCGCACGCCCTGGTCAGGGTCAAAACGCTTCACCGCCTTCATCAGGCCGATGTTGCCTTCCTGAATCAGGTCGCCGTGCGGCAGGCCGTAACCCAGGTATTTGCGCGAAATCGACACTACCAGGCGCAGGTGCGACAGCACCAGCTTTCCGGCCGCGTCGAGGTTGTTATTGGCCCTGAGATCACGGGCAAATTCCTGCTCCTGTTCTAGTGTCAACATGGGCAGGCGATTGACTGCAGAAATGTAGGCGTCGAGGTTGCCCAGCGGCGGAACCAGCGCCCACGGATTCACCGCGCCAACGCCAGTGGCGGCAGGAAGGGGCACCGCCAAGGCGGTAGCTGTTGGATGACGGGGGGTAAGAGCAAATGACAAAGCAGAACTCCTTTTTCTCTAGCTCTCAATTTTAGCAGTCGCCTCTGGAGACTGCCAATCAAGCGGCTCAATGTCTCGGATAGCGCAAGGGCTACTACGTGATAACCCTTGCCTGTAACTATGACAGTTCAGGAGTACGGTAGTTCATGCGCGCTGGTTTCGGCTGTGTAAAGAAGCCGTCAAATGCTGTCAGGGTTCGTGCCGACCGCGTCATCGGGGGTGCCATGTCGCTATGTTATTAATAGCTGGTTACGCACGTTTTGCGGGGGCTGGAGGCTTAATTGATCTATTCAAGTCCTACCCCAGCCCCGCCAGCAGCGGCTGAAAAAGCGCATCGTCATAGCCCCGAAAAGTTGCCCACCGCGCCTGCGGCCGGCGCGAGCGTATCAGCGCCCGCATGCCGGCCCGCGCAGCCGCCGCCGCATCGCGGTCAAAACGGTCACCGATCATCAACGCCCGCGCTGGCGCCACCCCGGTCTGCCGCAGAATCGCCAGCAGCCCGGCCGGGTCAGGCTTCAGCCGCGCAATGCCGGGGTCTGTGGCGCAGACGACCACGTCAGCCTGCAACCCCAGCGCCGCCAGCTTCGCCACCGCCGGGTAGTCAGAAAACGCAGCAATCCGCTTGCCAGCGGACCGCAGCCCGGCAAACACCTCCGCCACACGCGGGTAGCGGCAGGCCGCCAGCAAAGGCAGCGGTCGCTGCTCCATCCACTCATCCGTCAGCGCCCGCACCGCAGCCGAAGTGGTGCCATGCCGGCTGGCCGTCTGCGCATACTGCAGCGTCATGAAATCAGCGCCCGCCTGCCCATCACCCAGTTCACCCAGTTCACCTAGCGCCTCACGCACCCGGCGAAATGTGCGCAGTATCAAGAGCGTGTCCAGGCTGCGCGTTTGCCACGCGTGGCTGATCAGTTGCCGCAGCATCCCGAGGCGCAGCTGACGCTGGTCATACAGCGTGCCGTCGACGTCGAAGATGACCAGGTCGATGGTGGACCAGGCTAGCGGGGATGCAGGCGGTGGCGAGTTTTCAGGGTTCATGGGGCAAGCGGCGGCGCGGGAATAGGTTAAATATGCCTGTAGCCCCCATGATACTTGCGTAAGCAGCTATGTATTTTATAGCGCGAAAATTTTACGCGGACGGATAAAACTTGCCGGGTTGGTCACTGCTTTTGCGTGATCACTTTGTCTGCGGAGTGTGTTTTAGCGTGAAAGGCAAGCAAGTGAAGTTGCCTGCTTCCGACCGCCTCTGTTATTGGTTGGCGTCTCCGGCGAGTACTTAGGGGTAAAAAAAGCCGCAAGCCCTCGTAAATATTGCGTACCCAGCTATAAGTTTAATAGTTATATCACTTCACTGCGCAGTCGGCCCATCAGCCACTCCAGCGCCGGAACCGCCTCATTCCCCACAGCTGCGGGTCGATTTTCACGGCAGCTGCGCGCCTGCGAGTGTGGTGCGCTTGTTGTTCAAGTTGATTCGGGTAATATCCGGTTCAGATGTGACGTTTACGTAAACGTCACATACCAGGGATTTCAGGACTCCAGCCCGACCCTCGCTCCGCACCACGCCCAGTCTAAGCCAACAATTTCCGCCCTATTTATGGCTCCCACCTACTCCATCAGCGACCTGGCCCGCGAGTTCGACCTGACCACGCGGGCGATGCGCTTTTACGAAGACATGGGCCTGCTGCAGCCCGAGCGCGAGGGGCCGGGCGGGCGCAATCGCGTCTACACCGCGCGCGACCGCACCCGGCTCAAGCTCACGCTGCGCGCCAAGCGGCTCGGCCTGTCGCTGGTCGAGGCCAAGGAAATCATCGACTCGTATGACAGCCCGCGGGACACCGCACCGCAGTTGAAAAAGTTTCTGGCGGTGCTGACCGAGCACCGGAAAAAACTCGAAGCGCAGATGATCGATTTGCAGGCAAATCTAGATGAAATCCGGGTGCATGAAAAAGAAGCCAAGGCGCTGCTGGGCAAGGCCGAAAAGAGCCCTGCGACCGTGCGCGAGCGTGCATAAGCCCGCTAGCCATCCCCAATTTTCAAGAGCCCCGAATGAACGAATCCCAACCCAAGTCAGACATGTTCCAGCGCGTCGAAGCCAGCTTTATGCGGCAGGGCATGATGCAGCACCTGGGCGCGCGGCTGGTTCGGGTCGAGTCGGGCTTGTGTGAAATTGCGCTTCCGTATTCTGACCGCGTGACACAACAGCAAGGCGGTTTTCACGGCGGTGCGATGGGCGCGCTGGCTGACATTGCTGGCGGCTACGCGGCCTTGACCGTGATCGTGCCTGACGCGGAAGTCACCACGGTCGAATACAAAATTAATTTCCTGGCTGGCTTTAACGATGGCGAATTGCGCGCCGTTGGCCGCGTCGCCAAAGCCGGCAAACGCATCATCGTGACGACCGCTGAAGTCACGCACATCGCGCCCGACGGCAAGCAGAACGCCTGTGCGGTGATGCAGCAGACGCTGGTGCCGGTGCCCAAAAAATACTGACGAAAGCATTCCCATGACCGACCTTCCAGGCCTCAATTTTCAACTCGGCGAAGACATCGACGCGCTGCGTGACACGGTGCGTGATTTCGCACAAAGCGAGATCGCGCCACGCGCAGCAGAAATCGACCGCAGTGACCAGTTTCCGATGGACCTGTGGCAAAAAATGGGCAGCCTCGGTGTGCTGGGCATCACCGTCGGCGAAGAATATGGCGGCGCCGGCATGGGCTACCTGCGCACATGATCGCGATGGAAGAGATCAGCCGCGCCAGCGCGTCGGTGGGCCTGTCTTACGGCGCGCACAGCAACCTGTGCGTGAACCAGATCAAGCGCAACGGCACCGAGGAACAACGCCAAAAATACCTGCCGAAACTGATTACGGGCGAGCATGTAGGCGCGCTGGCCATGAGCGAGCCCGGCGCTGGCAGCGATGTGATTAGCATGAAACTGAAAGCAGAAGACAAGGGCGGGTTTTACCTGCTCAACGGCAGCAAGATGTGGATCACCAACGGCCCCGACGCCGACACGCTGGTGGTCTATGGCAAGACCGAGCCTGAACTGGGCGCGCGCGGCGTCACCGCGTTTTTGATTGAAAAAGGCATGAAGGGTTTTTCCGTCGCGCAAAAGCTCGACAAGATGGGCATGCGCGGCAGCCACACCGGCGAGCTGGTGTTCAACAAAGTCGAAGTGCCTGCGGCGAATATTCTGGGCGGCTTGAACAGCGGCGCCAAGGTGCTGATGAGCGGCCTTGATTACGAACGCGCCGTGCTGACCGGCGGGCCGCTTGGCATCATGCAGTCGGTG
>JANLYY010000080.1:0-8868 GCA_031365885.1 Polaromonas sp.
CGGCCTTGCCGCTGGCATCAAGCACAATTTCGGTCTGAATAAACCGCTGTCAGCGGTCAAAAACATTCGCGGCATTCGCAAGCAGGACATGATCCACAACCATTACCTGCCGAGGATGGAAATTGACGCGCAGACCTATGCAGTGCGTGCCGATGGCCAGCTCCTGACTTGCGAGGCTGCGGTGAGTTTGCCGATGACGCAGCGCTACTTCTTATTTTGAAAGATTGAATGATCCAGGTTTCCAAAATAATTTCGCAAGGTGCCGGTCTGGCGCCGGTGCTGGTCAGACGCGCGTCTACCATTGAACTCGACTGGGACGTGCGCCAGAAAAGCCGGTTCGACGCGACCGACTCGCTGGGTCGCCATATCGGCGTTTTTTTGCCGCGCGGCACACTGGTTCGCGGCGGCGATGTGCTGCTGGCTGAAGACGGCTCGATGGTGCGCGTCATCGCGGCGGCGCAGACTGTACTGCGCATCACAGCCTGCAAAAACCACGGCTCGCCGTTCGACCTGACGCGCGCTGCCTACCACCTGGGCAACCGGCATGTGCCGATCGAGCTGAAACCCGATCACCTGAAAATCGAGCCTGACCATGTGCTGGCCGACCTGCTGCGGGCGATGCATTTGATCGTCAATGAAGTTGCAGAAGCGTTTGAGCCCGAAGGCGGTGCGTACAGCGCTACGGGACATGCACACGTCGACACGCCAGCCCCAGTGCCTGCAAAGCCGCATGTCCACGGGCCTGATTGCGATCACGGTCACCACCACCACTGACACTGAAGAATTTGAACAAGGAGATCAATGAGATCAAGGAGGAAGAAAAATTTCAATAGTATTTTTCTCCTTGATCTCCTTGATCTCTTTGTGAAATTCTTTCCCCATGCTTGACACCGCACTAACGCCCGCCAGCCTGCTGCAGCTCATCTGGCTGGCCTCACCAGCGCTACCCGTGGGCGGGTTTGCATACTCAGAAGTGCTTGAAGCCGCCGTAGAATGTGCGGGAGTAGCTACTGAAAGCATAGCATCCGACTGGCTGAGCGACCAGTTGCGATTGAGTCTGGCACGCAGCGATCTGCCCGTCGTCGCGCAGGCTATTGCGGCGTGGCGCGCCGATGATCTGCTGCGAGTCAGGCAGCTCAACGACTGGATACTGCAGACGCGAGAAACGCGTGAATTGCGGGCGCAAACGGAGCAGATGGGGCGCTCGTTGGTGGAATGGTTGCGCAACCATGATGGCGTTGACGCCGCGCACGTCGAGGCTTGTGCAGCGCTACCGCCGACCTATCCACTAGCGTTTGCGCTGGCTGCGTCGCCTGCCGGTGCCAGCGTGCGCGACTGCCTGCTGGCTTACGCTTTCGGCTGGGCTGAAAACATGGTGCAGGCGGCTTTGAAATCCGTCCCGCTCGGGCAAAGTGCCGGCCAGCGCATACTGGCGCGGCTGGGCCGGGACATTCCCGAGGCAGTCGAGTCCGCGATGGCGCTTGGCGATGACGAGCGCCAGTCGTTTTCACCGATGCTGGCGATTCTTTCTTCGCAGCACGAAATTCAATATTCAAGGTTGTTCAGATCATGACCGTTGCCTCATCCATGCACCACATCGCCAACCGCAGCAAGAAACTGCCGCCGCTTCGGGTCGGAATCGGCGGGCCTGTGGGCTCGGGGAAAACGACGCTGCTTGAGATGCTGTGCAAGGCGATGAAGGGCCGCTACGACCTCGTCGCCATCACCAACGACATCTACACCAAGGAAGACCAGCGCATCCTTACCATCAGCGGTGCGCTGGAAGCCGACCGCATCATGGGGGTAGAGACCGGCGGCTGCCCGCACACCGCCATTCGTGAAGATGCCTCCATCAATCTGGAGGCCATCGACCGCATGCTGGTCGATTTTCCGGACGCCGATGTGGTATTTATCGAATCGGGCGGCGACAACCTGGCCGCCACCTTCAGCCCTGAACTAAGCGACCTCACGATTTACGTCATTGATGTGGCAGCTGGTGAAAAAATCCCGCGCAAAGGTGGCCCGGGTATCACCAAAAGCGATTTGTTCGTCATCAACAAAACCGATCTGGCACCCCACGTCGGCGCCGATCTCGGGGTGATGGAACGAGACACGATCCGCATGCGCACGACGGCCAAGGGCCTTAAACCGTTTGTGATGACCAACCTGAAAACGAACGTCGGTTTGGCCGAAGTGGTTGCGTTTATCGAGACGAAAGGCATGCTGCGCGCGTTGTAAAAAGCCAGTTTCCGACCCTGGGCTTCGGAATCACCCGGTACAGCGGTTAAACTTCTGGCTCCGGAAGCTTGGCAGAGCGGTTGAATGCAGCAGTCTTGAAAACTGCCGAGGATGCGAGTCCTCCGTGAGTTCGAATCTCACAGCTTCCGCCATACGGGCAATTTCCCGCCAACTGCCCCTCAAGCACCGACCTGCAGGTCGGACACACAACCGCCAAATTTGCCCTCGCTCAGCGCTGCTGATCCGCCCGGCTTTGCTGTTGCTGCCTTTTGCGCTTGCTTTTGTTTTTTGATTCTGGCCCAGCGGGCTGCTCGCGCAACATTTGTGCATGACGCGCATTGCCTTTTTCTTTAAGCTTCTTGCGTTTTTTGTCCCGGTAATGCACAAAGACGCGGCCCAGTCCAAAGCTGACAGCACAGCTGACCACGAGAAGAATAATATTTACGTTTTCCATCGGTCAGGCATCAGGGCAAAAACAGAGCCTGCAAGTCGTTTAGAAAATCAAAGCCACGTTCGGTCGGCTTGACGCGCACCAAGTCGCGTTCAATCAAACCCTTGCGTTCGGCATCAAGAAGCCCTTGCTCAATAGCCGTGAACGGCAGCCCGGTTTTCTCGACAAAATCCTGCAGCTTGAAGCCGTCGCGCAGCCGCAGTGTATTGAGCATGAACTCGAACGGCAGTTCGGCGCGAGAGACTTCGGTATCTTGCGTGACGGCATCGCCCGCCAGCGCCTTCTCCATGTAGAGCTTAGGTTCGCGAAAGCGCACCTGCCGCACCACGCGGTGCGCAAAACTGAGCTTACTGTGCGCACCAGCACCTATGCCGAGGTAGTCGCCAAACTGCCAATAGTTCAGGTTGTGGAAGCAGCGATGACCGGCTTTAGCATAGGCCGATACTTCGTAGCGCTGCAGCCCGGCGGCTTCGGTCATCTCGGTGATTTTGTCGAGCATGGCGTAGGCCATGTCTTCTTCCGGAATCACTGGCGGAAATTTGGCGAAGTAAGTATTGGGCTCAATGGTAAGGTGATAAATCGAGATATGCGGCGGGTTTAAAGAAAGCGCCTGGCGCATGTCTTGCGCAAGGTTATCGATAGTCTGGCCAGGCAGCGCATACATGATGTCGAGGTTGAAAGTGTCAAATGCCTGCGCGGCTTCCTCGACGGCTGCAATCGCCTGCGCACGGTCATGCACGCGGCCGAGCGTCTTTAAATGACGGTCATCAAAGCTTTGTACGCCCACTGACAGACGCGTCACGCCCGCGCTGCGAAAGGCGCGAAAGCGGTCTTTCTCAAACGTGCCAGGGTTGGCTTCCAGCGTGATCTCGCAGTCGGGCTCCAGCCGCAGCCGCGCGCGAATGTCGCTGAGCAGCCGGTCAATCGCCTGCGGTGAAAAAAGGCTGGGCGTGCCGCCGCCGATGAAGATGCTGTGAACCGTGCGGCTCCAGATCAAAGGCAGTGAAGATTCAAGGTCGGCCACGAGTGCATCGATGTAGCGCTGCTCCGGCATTTCGGCAGCGACCTCGTGCGAATTGAAGTCGCAGTAAGGACACTTTTTGATGCACCACGGCAAATGCACATAGAGCGACAACGGCGGCAGCGCGGCGAGTTGCAGCGTGCCGCTTCGCATGTAGTGCTGGATGTCTTTCTGCGCCATGACCTGGTTCTACCGCGTTTCTGACCCAAGCCAGCGCTCGCGGATTAACACCAGCATCTGCCTGACCGCCTGGCCGCGGTGGCTGTTGGCGTTTTTAACTTCGACTGGCAGCTGCGCGAAGGTTTTCCCGAACTGGGGAAGATACATCACCGGATCGAATCCGAAGCCGTTGCTACCCAAAGGCTCGCGTGTGATTTCACCAGCCACCCGCCCACACGCAATCAGCGGCTCGGGGTCATCGGCAGACCGCACGGCGACCAGCGTGCTGACCAGCGCGGCGCGGCGGTCGGTGATACCCGCCATCTGTTCAAGAAGCGCCTTGACATTGTTGTCGTCACCCTTGGGGTAGCCATATTGCGTCGCATAAAACGCCGTATCGACGCCCGGCAGGCCGCCGAAAGCCTCGACGCACAGACCGGCATCATCGGCAAGCGCCGGCAGGCCGCTGAGTTGGGCCGCATGGCGCGCTTTGGCGAGCGCGTTTTCAACAAAGGTGCGAAAGGGCTCGTCAGCTTCCGTGATACCCAGTTCAGACTGGCGCAGCAACTGCACGCCCAGCGGCACCAGCATGGCCTGTAGTTCGGCCAGTTTGCCCGTGTTATTGGATGCCAGCACGATTTTCATAGTCAAATAGCCATCAAGCCCCCGTAATACGTGCGTAAGCAGCTACTAATTTAATAGCGCCTGTTTTTGCAGGGTGACCAGTTCTGCAATGCCTTTTTCGGCCAGCAGCAGCAGCGCATCCATTTCCTTGCGTGAAAAAGCCGCGCCTTCTGCGGTGCCCTGCACTTCGACATAGTTGCCGGCGCCGGTCATGACAACGTTCATGTCGGTATCGCAGGCGAAGTCTTCGGTGTATTCAAGATCGAGCAAAGGCGTGCCTTGCACGATACCGACGGAAATCGCCGCCACCTGGTCGAGGATGGGCGTTTCAAGCAACTTGCCTTCAGCGAGCAATTGGCTGACTGCATCCTGCACTGCCACGAACGCCCCTGTGATGCTGGCAGTGCGCGTGCCGCCGTCGGCCTGAATCACGTCGCAGTCGAGGTAAATCGTGCGCTCGCCAAGCTTCTTCAGGTCGAACACCGAACGCATCGAGCGGCCGATCAACCGCTGAATCTCTTGCGTTCGGCCACTTTGCTTGCCGCGTGCGGCTTCGCGGTCGCTGCGGGTGTGCGTAGCGCGGGGCAGCATGCCGTATTCGGCAGTGACCCAGCCTTCGCCGCTGCCCTTTTTATGACCGGGTACGCGTTCTTCGACCGAGGCGGTGCACAGCACCTTGGTGCCACCGAATTCGATCAACACCGAGCCTTCGGCGTGGACGGTGTAGTGACGCGTGATGCGGACGGGGCGAAGCGCGTCAGCGGCGCGTGCGCTGCTGCGAACAAACTGGCTCATGGTGAATGGCTTTCTGGCTCAAGAGG
Organism: Polaromonas sp.; assembly: GCA_031365885.1. Lineage (GTDB taxonomy): Bacteria > Pseudomonadota > Gammaproteobacteria > Burkholderiales > Burkholderiaceae_C > Polaromonas. The sequence continues at coordinate 5,315 of JANLYY010000080.1, forward strand.
CCGGAAGGATAAAAGATAAGACCGCACTGGCCGCTGCTTTCCTGGCATGGCACGGCAGCCAGGCCAAAGAATTTCAGACTTTGCGGGCAGCCGAACGGCGAATTGCCTCGTTGATTTCGGCAATGGATCGTTCGATCGTTGCCTCGTCCAGCTCATCGACCAGCGTGTCCAGCACACCGGCCTGAATGGTGGAGGCAAACACGCCGTCCATGATGCTGTCGGTCGAGACGCCGCGCGTTGATTCGAAGGCGTCCGGCGTTTCCCACTCCATCGCCAGCACGGTCACGTTGTCGCTGTGCGGGCCGCCCAGACGCAGCGCATCCTCCACCAGGTCGGGCACTGCATCAGAGACGTTTTTATTGGCCATGTGCTGAACGATGTCCTCATCGCTCAAGCTGCCCCATAGACCATCGGAGCAGAGCAGCAGTTTGTCGCCCTGTTGCAGCGTCACCGGGCCGGCCACATCAAAAACCGGCTTCGTCGGCGAACCTAGACAGGTGAAAAGAATATTGCGGTTGATGCGCTGAAGATTGACGACGCCGGCGTTTCGCTGCTCCAGGTAGGAATGGTCGCGCGTGCGGATCAGCAACTCGCCATCGCGCACCACATAAAGCCGCGAATCACCGCAATGCACCCAGGTCGCGCCCGTGCCCTGCAAAATAACTGCCACCAGCGTAGTCCGGGGCGTGTCTAGCATGCCTTTTTCAGTGGCGTAGCGAATGATCTGGTGATGCGCGGCTATCAGCGCCTGCGACAGGAATTCAGTGGTGTCCCGGATGAGAGGACGCGCTTCTTTTTGGTACAGCGCTGAAATGGTCTGCAGTGCCAGCTGGGCAGCCACTTCGCCTTCCGGATGACCGCCCATGCCGTCAGCGAGCACGAACAAACCTGATTCCCGCGTGTAGCAGTAGCCCATGCGGTCTTCATTTTTTTCGCGGCCACCCTTTCGGCTCACCTGGAAGACTGAAAATTTCATTTGAATCGGGTGGCGTAGTTCGTGGCCTTACGCGCAGTTTTTTTGGTTTCGGACACGATGTTGTCAAATTGCAGCCGCACCTTCTCGCTGACCGTCAGCTTGGTGTAGCTGCGCTCGGCTTCCCGGCTCAGCTCTTTCTGCAATCCAAAGACGGATTGCGGCCGCGACAGCGGGTCCAGTGACATGCACCACTCGACGACCTCGATCAGGTTGTCGGAATAAACACCGCGCAGTCGGGACAAAGCAAGCGACAGTCGGTCTTTTTCGAGTCGCTGCGGGGCGTCGTTCGGCGGGTAGCCCTGCATGGTGGCGTAAATGCAGGCGCCAATCGCATAGATGTCTGTCCACGGGCCCATGGACGAGTCGCGGCGATACATTTCGGGGGCTGCAAATCCGGGCGTGTACATCGGCCGTATAAAATTGCCTTCCTTGCTCAGCACTTCACGGGCGGCGCCGAAGTCGATCAGCACGGCGCGGTTGTCGTCGGTGATGAAAATATTGGCTGGCTTGATGTCGAGGTGGAGCATTTTGTGCTGATGCACGATGCGCAGCCCGCGCAGGATTTCGTCAAACAGCGACCGGATGGTCGACTCGCGAAACACCTTTTGCTTTTTCAAATCACGCGCCGTAATGATGAAATCCTGCAGGGTTCCCCCCTCCAGATAATTCATCACCATGTAAACGGTTTCGTTCTCGCGGAAAAAATTCAGCACGCTGACGACGGAGCCGTGGGAGATCTGGGCCAGCGCCCGACCTTCCTCGAAAAAACTTTTGAGACCCAATCTGTAAAGCGAGAGCTTGTCCGGATTTACCTGCGGCAACAATTCACCCGGCGAGCGCGTTGCCAGCGACGACGGAAGATACTCCTTGACCGCAACTTGTTGACCCTCGTTGTCTACCGCCAAGTAAACTACCCCAAAACCGCCAGCGGAAACTTTTCGCACAACACGATAGCCGCCAATCACGGTATCAGGGGGCAACGAAGCGGGCTTGACCTTTGACATAATTTGGTTGGCGCCGCAGTGACCTGATCACCGGGCAGTTTTGATTTTCCAGAAGTAAATCGGTCAACGAAGGCGTATCGACACATGGCAGTTTACAGCATGACGGGCTACGCAAGCGTCCAATCCAGCGCACCACGCCCGGCCGATGGCAGTGATCTCGATGCGAGCGCGAGCGCTCGCATCGGCGTCGAAATTCGCTCGGTGAACAGTCGTTTTCTCGACCTGGCTTTTCGTCTTCCAGACGAACTCCGACAGTCGGAACCGGCGCTGCGCGAGTTGCTGACTGGCAAGCTCAAGCGCGGCAAGGTCGAGTTACGCGTGTGGATGGAAAGTGCCACCACCACAACACTACAGCCCCCTTCCTCTGCAACTTTGCAGCGTCTGGGAGCACTGGAAGACGCAATCAAGTCGTGGTTACCACAAGCTGCCGGGCTTAGCGTGGCTGACGTTGTGAGAATTGCAACCAATGAGGACAAAAAACCACATGACCACAGCGGCGAGTTGCAGCAGCTGACCCGAAAGGCGTTGAAAGAGCTGATGCTGGCCCGCGAACGAGAAGGCGGCCGCCTGTGCTTGATGCTGATGGACCGAACCGCCAAGCTGCGCGCACTGGCCGACATCGCTGTGCCGATGATCCCCAAACTGGTGGAACAGCAACGGACGCGTTTTCTTGATCGCTGGAGGGAGGCAATGACCTTGTCGGACGGCTCGACGCTGCCCGAAGTGGCACAGGACCGGGCACTGGTTGAAGCGGCTGCTTTCGCGATCAGGATTGACGTGGCAGAAGAAATAACTCGCATGTCTTCGCACCTCGACGAGATTGACCGGCTGCTTGCTGCGGGCGGTGAGCTAGGCAAACGCCTTGATTTCCTGATTCAGGAACTTCACCGGGAAGCCAACACGCTGGGCTCCAAATCAGTATCACTGGACTTGACGCGAATCTCGGTAGACATGAAGGTGCTGATCGAACAGATACGCGAGCAAGTGCAAAATATCGAGTGAGGCGCGTTAGCCTAGCCCCAAGACTAAAACAAACCAGCGAATCGGCGCGAATGGACTATCCAGGAAATCTTTTTGTTGTCGCCGCTCCCAGCGGAGCCGGAAAATCTAGTCTGGTCAAAGCGTTGATGGAGCTGGACTCGCGCGTTCAGCCAGCGGTTTCGCACACCACGCGGCCGCCCCGCGGTCAGGAAAAGCATGGCCGGGAGTATTTTTTCCTGTCATCGGAAGAATTCGATGGCATGGTGCTGCGAAACTCTTTTCTGGAATGGGCCCATGTCCACCAGCAGCGCTACGGCACTTCGCGGCAAGCGATTGAAGAGCGCATGGCGAATGGCTCCGACGTCATACTCGAAATTGATTTCCAGGGCGCGGTCAATATCAAACGGATTTTCGCCAATGCGGTGCTGATCTTCATCCTGCCGCCAAGTTGGGAGGAACTTCGCTCCCGTTTGCAACGACGCGGAGAAGATTCCACGGAAGTGATTGAACTGAGACTGAAGAACGCGGCCGAGGAAATGGCGCAAGCCCGCGAATTCGACTTCGTTATAATCAATGAGTTGTTTGAACGCGCA
>JANLYY010000104.1:0-5080 GCA_031365885.1 Polaromonas sp.
GCCGGTTTTTTCAAGTACCCGGTTCCAGCGCTCAACACCGGCTACCGAGTCCTTGATGTAGTCGTCTCGCAGCACTTCGTTGAGCGCGTTGAGCATGGGCACGTCTTTTTCAACCAGTTCACCATTGCGTACTTCCAGTACCTTGTAGGTCTGGCCCTTGAGCAGGTGATCGTCGACGCGTTTGCCTTCTTCGTAGCGGCCTTTCAGGCCGGTGCTGTAGAAGGTAGCGGCGTTGCTGGACTCATCGGCGCCGAACAGGTCAATCGTGACGCTGTAGTGAAAGTTGATGTAGCGCTGAATCGTTGGCAGATCAATCACGCCGGCGGCACGCAGCTTGCCAACGTCATCGGTCTTGAGCTCGTTCATGACCTGTGCGGTGCGCGAGATCACGCGCGAGATGCCGCTTTCACCGACAAACATGTGGTGCGCTTCCTCGGTCAGCATGAACTTGGTCGTGCGGGCCAGCGGTTCAAACGCGCTTTCAGCCAGCGCGCACAGCTGAAACTTGCCGTCGCGGTCAGTGAAATAGGTAAACATGAAAAAACTCAGCCAGTCTGGCGTGGCTTCATTGAAGGCACCCAAAATGCGCGGGTTGTTTTCATCCCCGCTGCGGCGCACCAGCAGTGCATCGGCTTCTTCCCGGCCATCGCGTCCGAAGTGCTTGTGCAGCAGGTAGACCATGGCCCACAGGTGACGGCCTTCTTCAACGTTGATCTGGTAGAGGTTGCGCAAGTCGTACATGCTCGGCGCGGTCAGCCCCAGATGCCGCTGCTGCTCGACCGAGGCGGGCTCTGTGTCGCCCTGCGTCACGATGATGCGGCGCAGGTTGGCGCGGTATTCGCCAGGCACGTCATGCCAAACCTTTTCACCCTTGTGGTCGCCAAAGTGAATGGTGCGGTCTTCCATGCCGGGGTTCAGGAAAATGCCCCAGCGGTAGTCGCGCATTTTGACGTGGCCAAACTGGGCCCAGCCTTGAGGGTCTACGCTGACTGCGGTGCGCAGGTACACCTCGTGGTCGGTCGATCCGGCAGGGCCGATGTCGTCCCACCAGTTGATGAAGTCCGGTTGCCACTGCTCCAGCGCGCGCTGCAGCGTGCGGTCTTCGCCGAGGTTGACGTTGTTGGGGATTTTTTCGCTGTAGTTGATGCTGCTCATGGTGTGCTCCTAATTAATCGGGGGATTTGATCGGTTGAGGACAGATCTGGCCCACTGCGTGTGGCTGCGGTCTGTCCCGCAAAAACTCATACTCGGTTCCAGTCAAACGCGGTTTTCTCGCCCGTGCCATAGACCTTGAGCGCGCCCTTTTCTCCCACGGCGTTGGGGCGCTGGAAGATCCAGTTCTGCCAGGCTGTCAGGCGGCCAAAGACGCGGGTGAACATGTTCTCCGGGCCGTTGAAGCGCAGGTTGGCTTCCATGCCGGTCAGGGCGTCGGGCGACATGGCCACGCGCTCTTCAACCGCAATGCGCACTTCATCTGGCCAGTCAATGTCGTCAGGGTTCGAGGTCACCAAACCGAGGGCGAAGGCTGCGTCGGCATCGAGTGCCTGGCCAATTTTGGCGCGCACCGCATCGAGTGCGGGTTGTTCGTCATAGAAACGGCGACTCAGCCGGCTCTGGTCGGTGACCATCGGGTAGAGGCTGAAGTTGACTTCCCCCACGGTGATCTTCGGTGCTCCGGACTCGTCATCCGGCAGTGCCAGGTGGTAGCTGCGGTCGCAGGCCAGGGCCAGCTCGAGAAAGGTGCCGGCAAAGCAGGAGCCGGCCTCAATCAATGCAAACAAACTGCGCGACGACACATCGAGGCGGCTGAAGGTGCGGCGCAGCAGGCCAATGGTTTCGCGCACCAGCCAGTGGTTTTGATGGGCCAGCAGCGTTGCATCCATTGCCAGCACCGCAGCCGGGTCGCCTTCGGTTTTGATGAGCCAGGTGCCGATGTCCAGCTCATTGGTACGCATCTGCAGAATCGCGTCTTCCAGCTCGCGCGCCATCTGCAGCGGGTACCAGGCGGCGCCTGCGGCTGCTATGCCTGCGATGTCGGTGGGTTGCGCACCTGGGGGGCCTTTCACGGTCCAGGTGGCGGTGCGCTTGACGCGGTTGATCTCGACCGTGACGAACGGATAGCGCAGTGCGTCGGCTTCGATCACGCAGGCCACGGGCGGCAGCGTGACGCCCTTGCCGTCCGCAGGGCGGTCGCTCTGGGCGGCCAGTTCGAGCGCGCGCGCCCTAACCTTATCTGCGAACGCCTGAGGCTTGGCAATGTCATCCACCAAACGCCAGTCTTTGGCTTTTTGGCCGCGCACGCCTTCAACGCTGGTGCAAAACAGATCTGCCAGGTCATGGCGCACATGCTTCTTGTCGGTTACGCGTGTCAGACCACCGGTGCCGGGCAACACGCCGAGCAAGGGCACTTCGGGCAGACTGACGGCGCTGGAGCGGTCATCCACCAGAATGATTTCATCGCAAGCCAACGCAAGCTCGTAGCCACCGCCCGCGCAAGCGCCATTGACAGCAGCCAGGAACTTCAGACCACTATATCGGGACGAGTCTTCCAGGCCGTTGCGGGTCTCATTGGTGAACTTGCAAAAATTGACCTTCCACGAATGGCTGCTGACGCCCAGCATGAAAATGTTGGCGCCTGAGCAGAACACCTTATCTTTGGCACTGGTGACCACCACGGTACGCACTTCCGGGTGCTCAAAGCGCACCCGGTTGATGGCGTCGTTGAGTTCAATATCGACCCCCAGGTCGTAGCTGTTGAGTTTGAGCTTGTAGCCGGGGCGCAAGCCCGCGTTTTCATCGAAGTCGGCCATCAAGGTGGCGATGGGGCCATCAAACCTGAATGTCCAGTGCTTATAGCGGCTGGGATCCGTTTGGTAGTTAACACCGGTGTCGTTGTTCACATCATCTCCTGATTGAATAAGCAAAATAGTGCATGAATTTCAAATTCATGCACGAATAATAATGCACACATCAAACGTTGTCAAGCATTTTTATGCATATTTACGAACAGCTTAAACCGGAAGGGCGATGGCACGGCGAACCAGCTCGCGCAAGGCAACAGCGGTCGGCAGCAAGGCTTGCGCGCTGGTGTCCAAAGCAAACTCCGCCTTGGAATAAAACGGTGCACGCCCTGCAAGAATGTCCTTGAGGTCTTCCATCGCCTCTTTGCTGGCGGCCATGGGGCGCAAATCGCCCTGCTCTATCACCCGCCGCATGTGGTCTTCGGGGCTGGCATGCAGCCAGACCGTGGTGCAATGGCTGAGCAGGAGATTAAACGTCGCCGGGTCCGACACCAACCCGCCAGGCGTTGCAATCACAGCCTCAGGGTAGATCTGGATCGCTTCCTCCAGTGCGCGCCGCTCGTAGCGCCGATAGGCATTCATGCCATAGAGCGCCTGTATTTCAGAAACACTACAGCCAGCAAATTTTTCGATTTCCCGGCTCAGCTCGACAAAGGGGAAGTCCAAGTCTTCGGCCAATAGCTCCCCCAGCGACGACTTGCCGGCACCCCGCAGTCCAATCAGCGCGATACGTGGGCTGCGGACTGCATTGCCTCCACCCGTACCCAGCATTTCACCAATGGCGATGCGCACGCGCCTCAGCGTCGCATCATCGCGCTGTTCAAGCAGCTCCCGGATCATCAACCACTCCGGCGAGGTAGTCGTACGGTCGCCAATGATTTCGGCCAAAGAACACTGCAGCGCACCGGCCACCTGAAGCAGTACCAGAATCGACGCGTTACCCAGGCCGTACTCCAGGTTGGCCAAGTGGCGTTCGGACACATCGGCGGCGATGGCGACCGCTTTACGGGTGAGTCCCCGGCGTGCACGCAAGGCGCCCACGCGCTTGCCCAGCGCGACCAGAAAAGGGTTCTTGCCCGTCGCAATCACCCCATCGACCGGCTTAGCATCGGGTTTAACCAATTCACCGCTCGATGCTATTTTTCTAAGTGTTAACCCTGATTTATGCAATATATTGCTTGACATGAGATTTTCAACAATTTATTGTTCGTGCTGCACAATAATTCATATTTCGCTTGAATGCAAGCGCAACAACAACCATGGAGATAGCTGTGTCACCCACTCACTTTCGCAACAACATCGCAGAATTGACAACCCAACTGGCAGGACGCCCTCTCGATGCCGCCCTGGGAGCCTGGCTAAATGCCGAGCACGGCCCCGCCAGTATTACCTATATCGGCTTGAAACAAGCCTGTGAAGCCGGGGTCGCGGCAGGCTGGCTGTGCGACCGCGAAGGCGGCGGCATCCGTTACGGCCGCATCTTCAAGCCTGCCGATGACCTGCACGGTTTTTCCGTTGACGTGGTCGACATGAAAGACATTACCGGCCCGCACCATGCCCACCCGAATGGCGAGATTGATCTGATCATGCCAATCGAAGGCGAGGCGCAATTTGACGGTCACCCTGCAGGCTGGCTGGTCTGCCCACCGGGTAGCGCGCACCAGCCCACTGTAGCCAATGGTCGCGCGCTGGTGCTTTACCTGCTGCCCGAAGGACGCATCGACTTTAGTCGCTAAAGAGAAACCCATGACCCAACTACTCTCCAATTATCTCGGCGGCCACTGGCAAGCTGGTAACGGTGTCGGCATTCCTTTGTTCGACCCCGTCCTCGGCACTGAGCTGGTACGCGTGGACGCTAGCGGGCTCGATCTCGCGGCAGGCTTTTCGTTTGCACGAAAAAACGGCCGTGCAGCGCTGCAGCGCCTGAGCTACCGCGAACGCGCCGCCATGCTGGCGGCGGCCGTCAAGGTGCTGCAAGCCAACCGCGATGCCAACAATGACATTGCAACAGCCAACAGCGGCACCGTCAAAAACGACTCGGCGGTGGATATTGACGGCGGCATCTTCACGCTCGGCAACTACGCCAAACTCGGCGAATCACTTGGCGAGCGCCGCTTCCTGCTCGACGGTGAGATGACCCGACTGGGCAAGGAAGACCTGTTCCAGTCCCAGCACGTGCTGACACCCACGCGCGGCATTGCGCTGTTCATCAACGCCTTCAATTTCCCGAGCTGGGGCCTGTGGGAAAAGGCAGCGCCGGCACTGCTGTCTGGCGTGCC
>JANLYY010000115.1:0-6299 GCA_031365885.1 Polaromonas sp.
TGCCGCAGCGCCCGACAGAACCTTGATGGTGGCTGCGCCGCTGAGGCCGGATTCCCCTATTGGCGGCAGACCCGCGGCGGGCGTAGTGAAGGAAGTGGCTGACAGCTCTGCCGCCCGGGACAGGCTCATGATTGCCTTGTCGACAGCACCTGAAGAGGCCTCGTTGACATACTTGATTTTGTACTTGCCGATTTCCACCATGTCGCTGTCATTGAGCAACTGTTTCTTGACGGCCTTGCCGTTAACGAAGGTGCCATTGGTGCTGTTGAGGTCTTCCAGATAAACCTCATTGCCCGACATCTGCAAAACCGCGTGTTCGCCACTGACAGCCAGATTGTCGATGACGACATCGTTATACGGCCTGCGCCCCACTGACGTGCGGTCTTTGGTGACCTGAACTTCGCGGATCACGACTCCGTCAATTGAGACAATCATTTTCGGCATGGACGGCTCCTGTCAGATATTTGTTTTTTCGTTGCCACGTCAATTTCCCAGTATTCTGGACAAAACGCCGCGCTTGGCGGCACCTTCTCTGGCATGAGCCAATACCACAGAGATGTTATCGCGCCCGCCATTGTCGTTGGCCTGCTGCACCAGTTGCGCGGCTTTTTGCTCAAGGCTTGCCGATCCCAGAAAAATAGTAGCGATATCCGCGTCGTTGACCATGTCGGTCAGTCCATCAGAGCACAGCAGATAACAGTCGCCGACTTCCACCCGAAACTCATTGATCTCGACCATCACAATTTCTTCAACGCCCAGAGCCCGTGTAACCAGATTCCGGTTTAGCGAGGTCTGCGCATCCTCTGCGGAAATCAAGCCAGCGTCGAGCTGCTCTTGCAGCAGTGAATGGTCCTTGGTCAGTTGCTGCAGTGAGTCACTGCGGACGCGGTAGCAGCGTGAATCGCCAATGTGCCCCAGCGTGACCCGGTTCCCCTGAAAGACGCCCATTACCAGCGTGGTGCCCATGCCCCGGTACTGGGGATTCGAGTTGGCCGCGTTAAAGATCGAATGGTTGGCGTTTTCCACGCAGATTTCGAGCGCCCGACGCACTTCTCTGGCGTTGGAGTTCATGCCTGTCTGGGCCAGCCAGCGAGCCATTTCAGACTTGATGAAGGCGGCTGCCATGCCGCTGGCGACCTCGCCAGCGTTGTAGCCGCCCATGCCGTCGGCCAAAATGCAAAGACCGGTCAACGCGTCAATAGCAATCGCGTCTTCATTGTTGTCGCGGGTCAGGCCCGGATCCGTCAAGGTACAAATCTCGTAAATCATGTTGCCCGCGCTGTTGCTGCTATTTTCGTTATCGGATGTGCATTCCAGTCACACCTGCTCCGTTGAACTGGGTACACGAAGAGCGAAGGACCGGAAAGCTTCGAGGGTCCGATATCCCTCCGAGCCAAAAGCACCCATCTAATCTCACGCGTGAAACGCACCACGCGCTCGTTCAACTTGTAACCGAAAAAACGCAATGTATCTTTAGGGTTACAAACCTCACACTTGACGTTAACAGAGCGTATGCCGCCGGACAAGGAACTTTTGAATACAACACACGGCTTTGCATCGACTGTTGCAAATTAAGGGTCGAATGAGTTGATGCGAGCCACGCGGCTGGCGTGGTGCCAAGAAGCCGTATCGATATAACGCAGCGCCGCACCCCGGGCGCGTCAGATCCGTGATGACTTGCCGGCCTGCCGTTTGGTCAGGTAGGTTCCCAGCGCCACCACCAGAACAGCGCCGAGGACGCCGCCGAAGGTTACCGTTTGCTCGCTCATGGCGCCAAACTGGCTCGTCACTGCAGGGTCTGTCAATAGCATTTCACCGGCCAGAAAACCAAGCAACGCGGCCCCAATGGTGATGATGACCGGAAAGCGTTCCATCACTTTGGTCAGCAGCGTGGCGCCAAAAATAATCAGTGGAATGCTGACCAGCAAACCCATGACGAGCAGCGCAATATCACCTTTGGCGGCTGCAGCCACGGCCAGCACGTTGTCCAGGCTCATCACCAGGTCGGCAATCAAAATGGTGCGAATCGCGGCCATCATGCCGTTGATTTCCTTGCCTTCGCCGTCCCCCTCTTCTTCGCTCTTGAGAAGATCGACGCCAATGTAGACCAGCAACATCGCGCCGATGATTTTCAGGTAGGGCAGGCTCAGCAGCTGGATCGCCACGATCGTCAACACGATTCGCATCACGATGGCGGCCGCGCTGCCCCAGAAGATGGCCTTGCTACGCTGCTCGGGTTTAAGTGTTCGGGCTGCCATGGCGATGACGACCGCGTTGTCTCCCGACAACACAATGTTGGCCAGAAGTATGGAGCCAAAAGCGCTCCAGAACAGCGGCGAGGAAAAGTCAAGTCCGAAAATCATGTCTGCTCTGATGTTATGAATTAAAAAAAGCGCCGGAGAGCGCCTTGTTTGTTTTGCATAAGTCTAGCGGCCCCAGCTAGACGCATCGATGGGTATTTGTGCGTACGAACCTGGCCACTATCAAGTTTCCGGATTTGTTGTTGCCAAAACGAGGCCTTAAAGAAGCGCCTTCAGCAGCCTGGCCATTTCAGACGGGTTGCGCGTCACCGTGAAACCACAGGCTTCCATGATCTCGAGCTTGGCATCGGCCGTGTCGGCACCGCCTGAGATCAGCGCGCCGGCGTGGCCCATGCGCTTGCCGGCCGGGGCTGTCACGCCAGCGATGAAACCCACAATCGGTTTTTTCATGTGGGCCTTGCACCAGACAGCCGCCTCGGCTTCGTCCGGGCCACCAATTTCGCCAATCATGATGACGGCGTCGGTTTCGGGGTCGTCGTTAAAGGCCTGCATCACGTCGATGTGTTTCAGGCCGTTGATCGGGTCGCCGCCGATGCCGACAGCGCTTGACTGGCCCAAACCGATTTCGGTCAGTTGCGCCACGGCTTCGTAGGTCAGCGTGCCCGAACGCGACACCACGCCGATACGGCCCTTGCGGTGAATATGGCCAGGCATGATGCCGATCTTGATTTCTTCCGGCGTGATCAGGCCCGGGCAGTTGGGTCCCAGCAGCAGGGTACGCTTGCCGCCAGCGGCTTCTTTGGCCCTCATGCGATTGCGAATTTCCAGCATGTCACGCACCGGAATGCCTTCGGTGATGCAGATGGCCAGATCCAGGTTGGCTTCAACTGCCTCCCAAATAGCCGCTGCAGCGCCTGCAGGCGGCACATAAATGACAGACACCGTCGCGCCGGTTGCTTTGGCCGCTTCCGTCACGTTGGCAAAAATCGGAATGCCTTCGAAATCTTCACCGGCCTTTTTCGGGTTCACGCCTGCCACAAACGCCGCCTTGCCGTTGGCGTAGTCGCGGCACATGCGGGTGTGGAACTGGCCGGTCTTGCCGGTGATGCCCTGGGTGATGACTTTGGTGTTTTTGTTGATGTAAATGCTCATGCTGTCCTCATCAGGGTGAATGGTATTGCCAAGTGACCGCAGCGGAACCGGCTTCGCCGGGCCGTATGTGGTCGCCCCCTGTAGGGGGTAGCGCCAAAGGCGCTTCGGGGGGGTGTCATTTCACCGCTGCGACGATTTTCATCGCAGCGTCGGCCATGGTGTCTGCGGCGATGATCGGCAGGCCCGAATCGGCCAGCATTTTCTTGCCCAGGTCTTCGTTGGTACCCTTCATGCGGACCACCAGCGGCACTGACAGGTTCACGGCCTTGCAGGCGCTGATGACGCCCTCGGCAATCGTGTCGCACTTCATGATGCCGCCAAAAATGTTGACCAGAATGCCTTTGACTTCCGGGTTTTTCAGCATGATCTTGAAGGCTTCAGTCACTTTTTCTGCGGTGGCGCCACCGCCAACATCGAGAAAGTTGGCTGGCTCGCCGCCGAAGAGCTTGATGGTGTCCATCGTCGCCATCGCCAGGCCGGCGCCATTGACCAGGCAGCCGATGTTGCCGTCCAGGCTGATGTAGGCCAGGTCGAACTTGCTGGCTTCGACTTCAGCCGCGTCTTCTTCGTCCAGGTCGCGCAGCGCGACGATGTCGGGGTGACGAAACAGCGCGTTCGGGTCGAAATTGAACTTCGCGTCCAGAGCCTTGATGTTCCCGTTGCCTTCCAGCACCAGCGGGTTGATCTCCACCAGACTGGCGTCGGTGTCCATGTAGACCTTGTAGAGCTTTTTGAGCACGTCCACGGCCTGCGCGGTCGAGCCGGGCGGCACGGTCATGCCGTCAGACAGTTCTTTGGCCTGCGCGTCGGTCAGGCCGACGGCCGGGTCCACAAACACCTTGATGATTTTTTCCGGCGTGGCGTGCGCCACTTCTTCAATGTCCATGCCGCCTTCGCTGGATGCCATGAAAGCCACTTTTTGCGTGGCGCGGTCGGTGACTGCCGATACGTAATATTCTTTCTGGATGTCTGCGCCCTCTTCGATCATCAGACGGCGAACTTTCTGGCCGTCGGCGTCGGTCTGGTGCGTGATCAGCTGCATGCCCAGAATTTCACTGGCGAGTTTTTTCACCTCGTCAATGCTGCGTGCCAGCTTCACGCCGCCACCCTTGCCGCGTCCGCCGGCATGAATCTGCGCCTTCACGACCCACACCGGGCCGCCGAGTTTTTGTGCCGCTTCGACCGCTTCCTGCACCGTAAAAGCGGGAATCCCGCGCGGCACCGGCACACCAAAATTGCGCAAGATATCCTTGCCCTGGTACTCGTGAATTTTCATGAAAAAACCTTCGGAAATGCAGTGGAAAAGGGGCTGTGCGGAAGGTGGGGTGGCAGCGTTTTCCAGACCCTGAAAGCGGCCTTTCCTGGCTCAATCGGTCATTCTGCGCATCGTGGAGCCTGCCCCGGGCAACAGCGCTGAACTGTATCATGCAGACAGGCGCCAACCTTGTGCCTTACTTACGGCAAGACATCAACCCGGATTGTCCCGCAGGCGACGAAAACTGTTGTACGCAGGCGTCGCCACCTAAGCCCTCAAGCATTCCAGAAAGTTCTTATGCCTAAAGTGTTTATTGACGGAGAAGCTGGCACCACCGGCCTGCAGATCAGGCAGCGGCTGCAGGCCATGCCGGCCATCGAGCTGGTCAGCATTGCGCCCGAACTGCGCAAGGACGACGCGGCCAAACGTGCGCTGATGGCGCAGGTCGATCTGGTTATTTTGTGCCTGCACGACGATGCGGCGCGCGCGTCGGTCGCCTTGATCGATTCTCTTCCGGTGAATGGCGCGGGCCGAAGGCCCAAGATCATCGATGCATCGACCGCCCACCGTACCGCGCCGGGCTGGGTGTTCGGTTTTCCTGAACTCGACGCCGGGCAGACCCAGGCCGTGCGCCAGGCCGACCGCGTGGCCAACCCCGGCTGTTATGCCAGCGGCGCGATTGCGCTGCTGCGGCCGCTGGTCGATGCCGGGCTGCTGCCCAAAGATTACCCGGTGACCTTGCCGGCAGTCAGTGGTTACTCGGGCGGCGGCCGCCCGATGATCGAAGCCTACGAAGCGGCCGACCCGCTCCAGCGCGCGCCCGCGTACGAGTTGTATGCGCTCGGCCTCGCCCACAAGCACATCCCGGAAATCATGAAATACGGCGGCCTGACGCGCCGCCCGGTGTTCATGCCCGCTGTCGGCAACTTCCGTGAAGGCATGCTGGTCGAGCTGCCGCTGCACCTGGATTTGCTGGCCGGCAAACCCGACCTGGCCGCGCTGCGCCAGGCGTATGCCGACCACTACGCCGGCTCGCCGTGGGTCACGCATGAACCGGCGACGCAAGACGGCAAGCTCGACCCGCTGGGCGTCAACCACACCAACAAGCTGGAAATTCGGGTCTTCGGCAGCGCGGAGTTCCACCAGGCGGTGGTGGTGGCCCGGCTGGATAACCTGGGCAAGGGCGCCAGCGGTGCGGCAGTGCAGAATTTGCAGTTGATGCTGGGGCTGGATTGAGCCGGTGGATTAACCATTCAAGGCTAACGCAGGCATAAAATTAGCCTCTAGCCCAATGAATACGTGCGCAAGCTGATACTTATTTAATAGCAGACTCGTACGTCACGGGGCATCCTTCGACAGGCTCAGGATGAACGGTTGAGCAAGAGAGCTAAGGAGCCCGCTTGCACCAGCAGAGGCTGCAAAACTGGCTTTGCCAGGCCGCAGGCGCAGCGCCCTCCCGGGGGCAGTTGGTTTTTGGGGTCAGAGCCCAAATTCGCTAAGCCTTTGGCTTGCCCTGCGGCTGCGATGCTTTGCATTGCAGCGAAATTGGTGTCTGACCCCAAAAACCAACTGCCCCCGGGAGGGCGCTGCGCCTGCGGCCTGGCAAAGCCAGTTTTGCAGCCTCTGCTGGT
>JANLYY010000122.1:0-21055 GCA_031365885.1 Polaromonas sp.
CATGTGGCGGCGATTCTGGTCGTTGATGAGTTGCGCGTATTCCTTGTAGGTGTTCCAGTTGTTGGAACGCGTCGAATGCTGGAGTTTGGCGATCGCGTCGGGCGTCCACATGTGGTCTTCACCGCGCACGCGCCAGGCGTATTCGCCGCCAGCGTCCAGCATGATGGCCAGTACCGGATCATCACTGAACGCGGCGCGGTGCATGCGCAATGCTTCTTCGGCAATCTCGAACACGCCCATGCCTTCGACCTGGCTGGCGGTGCCGGTGAAGAACTTGGCAATCGTCTCGCGGCTCAGGCCAATCGCCTCGAACAACTGCGCGCCGCAGTAGCTCATGTAGGTTGACACGCCCATCTTGGACATGATTTTTGACAGACCCTTGCCGATGGCCTTGGTGTAGTTGTAGACGGCTTTGTCCAGGCTCAAATCGCCGGGCAAACCTCTAAAAAGTTCTGCTAGTGTTTCGATAGCAAGGTACGGGTGTACTGCTTCGGCTCCGTAGCCCGCAAGCACGGCAAAGTGGTGTACTTCACGCGCCGAACCGGTCTCAACGACCAGACCGGCCGTGGTGCGCAAGCCCTCTTTCACCAGATGCTGGTGTATGGCCGACAGCGCCAGCAAAGCCGGGATTGCCACCTGCGTGGCCGAGATGGCGCGGTCGCTGACGATCAGAATGTTTTTGCCATCCTTGATTGCATCAACCGCCTCGGCGCACAACGAAGCCAGTTTCGCTTCGACACCCTCATGGCCCCATACCAGCGGGTAGGTGATATCCAGCGTGTAGCTTTTGAACTTGCCCTGCGTGTGCAATTCGATGTCGCGCAGCTTTTGCATGTCGGCGTTGTTCAGCACCGGCTGGTTGACTTCCAGCCGCATCGGCGGGTTGACCTGGTTGATGTCCAGCAGATTCGGCTTCGGACCGATGAAAGACACCAGCGACATCACGATGGCTTCGCGGATCGGATCAATCGGCGGATTCGTCACCTGCGCGAACAACTGCTTGAAGTAGTTGTAGAGCGGCTTGTTCTTGTTCGACAACACGGCTAGCGGTGAGTCATTGCCCATCGAGCCGGTGGCTTCTTCGCCGTTGGCGGCCATCGGGGACATCAGGAATTTGATGTCTTCCTGGGTGTATCCGAAGGCTTGCTGCCGGTCGAGCAAGGACGATTGTGATTCCGTCCCCTCTTGCTCTCTTTCCCCTTGGGAGAGGACTGGGGTGAGGGCTGCCCCCGCCTTCACATCATCGAGCTTGATGCGCAAATTCTCGATCCACTGCTTGTACGGCTTGCTGTGCGCCAGCGTCGCCTTGATCTCTTCGTCGTCGATCATGCGCCCCTGCTCCAGATCAATCAGGAACATCTTACCGGGCTGCAGCCGCCATTTACGCACGATCTTGTGCTCCGGAATCGGTAGCACGCCCGATTCAGACGCCATGATGACCAGGTCATCATCCGTCACGCAATAGCGCGACGGGCGCAGTCCGTTGCGATCCAGCGTGGCGCCAATTTGCCGACCGTCGGTGAAAACGATCGATGCCGGGCCGTCCCACGGCTCAAGCATGGCGGCGTGGTATTCGTAAAAGGCTTTACGCCGTTCATCCATCGTGGTGTGCTGCTCCCACGGCTCGGGAATCATCATCATCACGGCCTGGCTGATCGGGTAGCCGGCCATCGTCAGCAGTTCAAGGCAGTTGTCGAAGGTGGCGGTGTCGGACTGGTCGGCAAAGCTGATCGGATAGAGCTTTTGCAAATCGGCGCCGAGTACCGGCGAAGACATTACGCCTTCGCGCGCCTTCATCCAGTTGTAGTTGCCCTTGACGGTGTTGATCTCGCCGTTATGCGCCACATAACGGTAGGGGTGGGCCAGCGGCCATTCGGGAAAAGTGTTGGTCGAAAAGCGCTGATGCACCAGGCCGAGCGCCGACACGCAGCGGGTGTCTTGCAGGTCAAGGTAATAGGTGCCGACCTGGGTGGCCAGCAGCAGGCCTTTGTAGACCACCGTTCGGCTGGACATGCTGGGCACGTAATATTCTTTGCTGTGCGTCAGGTGCAGGTTCTGAATCGCCGCGCTGGCAGTTTTGCGAATGACGTACAGCTTGCGCTCCAGCGCGTCCTGCACGATCACGTCATTGCCGCGGCCAATGAAAATCTGCCGCAGGATGGGCTCTTTTTCACGCACGGTCGGCGACATCGGCATGTCGCGGTTGACCGGTACATCGCGCCAACCCAGCAGCACCTGGCCCTCGGCCTTGACCGCACGCTCCAGCGCCTGTTCGCAGGCCAGACGCGACGCATGCTCTTTCGGTAAAAACACCATGCCAACGCCGTATTCGCCAGGCGGTGGAAGCTGCACGCCCTGCTTCAACATTTCTTCGCGGTACAGCGCGTCAGGCAACTGGATCAAGATGCCCGCGCCGTCGCCCATCAATTTGTCCGCGCCGACTGCGCCCCGATGGTCAAGATTCTCCAGAATCTTCAAGCCCTGCTCAACGATGGCATGCGATTTATGGCCTTTGATATGCGCTACAAAACCTACGCCGCACGCGTCATGCTCGTTTGATCCGGCATAAAGCCCGTGTTGTTCAGCGTGTTTGATTTCAGATTCGAGCGTCATGGCGGTTTCCTTAGGCGAGGGAGTCAACGGCAATAAGGATAGTGCAGTGAAACTATCTTGCCAAGCACTTTAATTGGGGTCAGATTCCAATTAATTTCTTATTGATTCCGTCGTTAAATAATTGGGGACAGATTAAATTTTGCCATGAAAATAGCGTTGCTAAGTTGTGCTATTCAGGCTTTTGGCCTCGCTGTTCGGTTTTCCTTGGGCAATGTCGGCCGGCCCGCCTGGCCTTTCACCACACGCCGGGCGGTGCGTTTTTGCAGATCGCGCACGAAGCTCTCTTCCCCCAGCGCCCAGCCATTCAGCGCCGAACGCGTCAGGTCGGCCTGTTGCGCAGATGTAATTCCAGCACGCACCAGTTCGGCGTAAGCTGCCTCTCGCGCAAAAGGCGTGTTGCCCAGAGCCCAAAACAGAGAGTGAGGGCTGACAATCTTGTATTCACGCTGCCCAATGTAGTGCCCGTGACTCGACCAGAGGTACTCTCTGGCCTCCCGCACCATGCCAGCCCGCACCGGGTTCAGATCGATATAGGCCATGCAGGCCAGCAGGTAGCGATCCGTCTGAATCAAAGTGGAACGGTAACGCCCCTCCCACAAAGTGCCGCTCCGACCCTGCAGGTCATTGAAGTAACGCACATACCGCCGCCCCACCGCCTGCATCATCAGCGGCAAGCCGTCCGCCGTTCCTGGCGTGGCGAGCAGGTGAAAGTGGTTGGTCATCAGCACATAAGCGTGAATGGCAACGTCGAATTTCTGCGCGTTTTCATGCAACAGCGCGAGCAGCATCTCGTAGTCGAGCGGGGTTGAAAAGATCGCCTGCCGGTTGTTGCCCCGCTGGATGATGTGGTGCGGGTAGCCGGGCAGAGTTAGGCGGGGAAGACGGGCCATGTGCTGATTTAATTTTTTTGGATTATGGTAATTTTACTCTGACCCTAATTTTTCCTCCTGCGACGTTAAGGCCTTATGCCGGTTGATTCCATGCCAACGTATATCGCAGGCGCTATGAAATCAGGAGCTGCTTACGCAGATAATACTTGGGCTGCAGGCTGTTTTGACCCAATAATAGACAAAAACTACTTTATCAAGGCGCAAACGCCAAACTACCCGTCAACCGACCATGCTCCCGTGTTGCAAAGCGGTCCGTCATACCCGCGATGTAATCGGCAACCACGCGTTCGGGTTTTGTCGCATGCGTTTGCAGCTGCGCAAGGCCATCTGCGCCATCAAACCGATCAATATGTGCCTGCGGCATTTCCGCCGGCTCGTTCATATACACATCAAATAAATCACGAACCATTTGCTGGGCAGTCTGGGTGGTTTGTACGACTTGTGGGTGGCGGTATAGATTGGCATTTAGAAATCGTTTCAGGGCAGTGGATTGCAGCGCCATCTCGTCACTGAAACAAACCAGCGCAGGGAGCTGGCATACCGCGTGCACGTCTTGCGGGCCGGCTTTTACCAGCTTGGCGCGGGTGGCGTCCATCACGTCATAAACCTGCGCGCTGAGCATGCGGCGTATGGTTTCGAATAACAGGCGGCGGTCTTTGAGCTGCGGATGATATTGAAGCGCTTCGCGGCGGAAATTTTTGAACAGGTCAACCGCGTCAAGTTGATCCATATTAAGCAGGCCAGAGCGCACACCGTCGTCAATATCATGCGCGTTGTAGGCAATTTCGTCGGCCAAATTGGCGAGTTGGGCTTCCAGACTGGGTTGCAGCCATTGGGGGCCGCCGGGCAATGCCTCGACAAAACGGCGCGCCACGCCACCGGGTTCCCGCGCTTCCAGATGCCGTGCATTGCGTTTTGAGCAGTGCTTCAAAATGCCTTGTCGGGTCTCGAACGTCAGGTTCAGGCCGTTGTAGTTGGGATAGGACTCTTCGAGCGAATCGACCACGCGCAGGCTTTGCATGTTGTGCTCGAAGCCGGCGCTGCCCGCTTCGTGCGCTTTCAGGCAGGCATGCAGCGCGTCCTGCCCTGCGTGGCCGAAGGGGGTGTGGCCGAGGTCGTGCGCCAGCGCGATGGCCTCGACCAGGTCTTCATTGATTTGCAGGTTGCGGGCGATGGAGCGGCCGAGCTGGGCGACTTCGAGCGAATGCGTGAGGCGGGTCCGAAACAGGTCGCCTTCATGGTTCAAAAACACCTGGGTTTTGTAGACCAGCCGGCGAAAGGCGGTGGAATGCACGATGCGGTCGCGGTCGCGCTGGAAGTCGGAGCGGGTCGGTGCGGCGGGCTCAAGGTGACGCCGGCCGCGCGACTGTGCGGGATCAGCGGCGTAGCGGGCCAGACTCATGAGTTAACAGTCAAATCGGCCTCTAGCCCATGTAAAACGTGCGTAAGCAGCTACTATATTCATAGCAACAGGCATCAAGCCTCACGGCCACTCAGGCGCAGCAGGCATCGATCACCTCGCGCACCAGCGCATCAGGCGCGGTGCGCAGCGCGGCCTTGCCGGGGCCGTCGATCACAATGAAACGTATTTCGCCCGCCTCGGATTTTTTGTCGACGCGCATCAGTTCGAGGTAGCGGCCGGCGTTGTCAGTCATCGATAAAACTGGTGCGGTGACTGGCAGCCCGGCGCGCTCAATCAGCGTCTTCAGGCGCTCAACAAATGCACTGTTTACCAGCCCCAATCGCTGCGACAGCGACGCTGCCATCACCATGCCGCAGCCCACGCCCTCACCGTGCAGCCACGCGCCGTAGCCCAGCCCCGACTCAATCGCATGGCCGAAGGTGTGGCCAAAATTCAAAATGGCCCGCAAGCCGGTTTCGCGCTCATCGTGGCCCACCACGTCGGCCTTGATCTCGCAACTGCGCTTGACTACATGCGCCAGCACACCAACTTCACCGGCGCGCAGCGCCTCAATATTGCGCTCGATCCAGTCAAAAAATTCCATATCGGCTATCGGCCCGTACTTGATGATTTCCGCCAGGCCCGCGCTCATCTCACGCGCGGGCAAGGTCTTCAGCACCTCCAGATCGCACACCACCAGCTGCGGCTGGTAAAACGCGCCGATCATGTTCTTACCCAGTGGGTGGTTGATGGCCGTCTTGCCGCCCACCGACGAATCCACCTGGGCCAGCAGCGTGGTGGGCACCTGAACAAAGGGCACGCCGCGCATGAAGCTGGCTGCGGCAAAGCCGGTCATGTCGCCGACCACGCCCCCGCCTAGTGCAAACAGCACGGTTTTGCGGTCGCAGCCGTTTTCCAACAAGGCATCAAAAATCAGTTGCAGCGTGGGCCAGTCTTTGTGGGCTTCGCCGTCTGGCAGGGTAACCAGCAGGACTTTTTGGTAGCGCGCGCGGAGCGCTTCGGTCAGTTGGAGCGCGTACAAGGGTGCCACCGTCGTGTTGGACACGATCAGGGCGCAAGCGGCTTGCGGAAGGTTGGTATAGGTGGCAGGGTCAGCCATCAGCTGCTTGCCGATAAGAATCGGATAACTGCGCTCCGCCAGACTGATGGTAATTTGAGCCGCCTGCGCAGCGAGGTTTGAATACATGACCACGAGTGTAGAGGCAGGCTAACGCTGGTCGCCCTGATGAGGATTTTCGCCTTGTTACGGCGTGGGCCACCCAGCCACCCCCATTCAAGCGATCAAGGACGGCGCGGAGGCGTGCGCTTGGACAAAACACCGGTCTGCTCAAACTGCGAGATTATGTTTGTCACCAATGCTGATACGGAAGGGCGGCCGGTTTGAATAACCAAGGTTGCCGTTTCGCGGTAAAGCGGGTCTCGCACCGCGTACAAATCGCTTAGTTGCTTTAGAGGGTCGCTGACCTGCAACAGCGGCCGGTTGGTGTCGTGGCGCAAACGGCGGAAAACCTCGTCGGGCGATGAATGCAAATAAACCACCTGCCCCCGGCTGCGCAGCCGCTCGCGGTTCAGCGGTCGCAGTACCGAACCACCCCCCGTCGACAGCACACCTGGATGACTTTGCGTTAGGTCGTCAATAACCGTTTCTTCGATATCCCGAAACCGCTCTTCGCCTTCGCGCTCAAAGTATTCCCGGATCGAGCAGCCTAATCGCTGCTCGATGACCTGGTCGGAATCAAAAAAAGAAAGTTGAAGCCGCCGGGCGAGTTGACGCCCAACGGTGGATTTACCGGAGCCGGGGAGGCCGATGAGGGCTATCAGGGGGTTGGGTTTTTCAGAGAACGGGATAACTTACGAGAATCCGTCTTGTGACGTTTGTGACGCCAGCTGTAAATTTAACGTTGAAAACCGCCGTTGCAGACCGCGCGCCCGTCGCGTTACAGGCATTCGGCCCTGTAATTGGAGACACGTCAAGTTCGAAATCAAGCAAAGTACGGCCTCCCTCCCTGTCAAGAATCGGGCTGCCGAGCTTCAACGCAGCACTGAACAAAGACGGCACGGCTACCACGTCAACCGTAGTGCCAGCAGGTGCAGGAAACCCAGCGGGCGTTCCAGCGAAGGCGCTGAATATCTGCTTCTGGCATGAACCCGTAAACGCGAAAGTTGCCAGCGTGGGACCGGTGCCAGCCTGAAAGACATCGAGCAACCGTGGATCCGCAAAGCGGAATTGAAGGCTCCGGTTGATGGAGGTCCCATTACCCACCTGAGTCGAAACAATTACCGTGGAAAACTGGCCATCAGCTGGGCGAGGATCCTGAACCGTGTAATCCACCGAACACGAACCATTAATCGTGACGCACCCACCACGAGCAGACGATCCCACTGCACCGAAGTCGGCGGTAAAGACAACGGGAACACCATCGGCGACCGGGTTTCCATTGACATCGACAATCCGAACCGTAATCTTGCTTAAATCACCCGACAGATCCCAGTTCAAATTATATTTTGAGGCAGAAAGGTCGAAGCCTTGTGGCACCGCAGAGCCAGTCGTCACTAAAAGCTGATCAGACTGCGAAGTAATAGTGGAGCTGTTTGTACGCGTAACAGTTGCGCGTACAACAGCTGCGGTAGCGAAAGATTTGGAAGAAACCGTTGTCACGACAACTCCATCGGCGTCGCTCACAGCGCTGGGAATATTCAAAGTGACAGAATTCACTGGAATGACATCAAAGGTCACGGTAGCCCCCTTCACCGGGGTGTTGTTTTTGTCAACCACACGGAAACGCAATGTGGCCGATTCTGAACGACCGTTTCCACCCGAACCTGCCAATACGATAGATTTATCCGCTGGGTTTACGTCTAGAAAATTCATTGCATTTGCCAGCGATTGCGGATCGATGACAAGGCCTCCGGTTGGGGCACTGGTAATTGAGATAGACAATTCGGCAGATACTGCAACTGATGCAACGGTCGCTGAGGCGCCGACCGTGGTCGCACCCACGGCTGCACCGGACGCCGCCCGAATTTCCACACTTGCGACACCCGATGCGTCCGTCAATGCTGTTTTAGAAACCGGCGCTATTGTCAGCAAACTGCCGCCTTTTTCGGCGAAAGTTACCACAGAGCCAGGCACAGGCTTGCCCACGGCATCTTTCAAAACAATCGAAACTTTGGAAATTTCAATGGCTGATATCGAATTGGTGGAGACACCTGCGCCGCTAAGTACATCTAGAGTCATGGAGGCTTTTGCGCTCACTGGTGTCGTGATGGTTCCGGTACCCGTCCCGGTACTGCTGGACGACGTCAAACCGGTAGTGCTTCCGGGGTTTCCCCCACCCCCGCCACAAGCGGTCAAGGCAACAACCGTCACAAGACCAACCAAGTATTTAGAAAAACTCATGCTCATCCTTCGATTCAGATTTAACAGTCAGATCAACGGGCCAGGCCGCGCTCTGCAATAACTTTTGGTGTGATGAAAACAAGCATCTCCTGCTTGTTGGCAATGGTCGAACGCGTCTTGAACAAATTACCCAATACAGGTATGTCGCCAAGCAACGGGACTTTTGTGTCGCTATTGGTTTCAACCAATTCAAAAATACCACCGATGACGACCGTGCCGCCGTTTTCAACCACCACCTGCGTTTTAATATGTTTGGTATTGATGGCAAAGCCAGCGGCAGTGGCCTGCCCCACAGAGTCTTTATTCACGTCCAGATCAAGAATAATATTTCCCTCTGGCGTAATTTGCGGGGTTACCTCGAGCTTCAAATTGGCTTTTCGAAAAGCCAGTGAAGTTGCTCCACTGGAGGTAGCAATCTGGTAGGGCAGCTCGGTACCCTGCTCAATCATGGCCTTGATCTGGTCGGCCGTGACAACGCGTGGGCTGGAAACGATTTTGCCTTTTCCGTCAGCTTCCAGGGCCGACAGTTCGAGATTTAGAAAACGGTTTGCAGCAGAACTAAAGATTGAAAGGGCAAAAGTTGCCGGGTTGAATCCGTTTTGACCTATTGCGGGCAGGTTGACGAAATTACCACCCAGATTTGCGGTGCCGCCGGCGCCGCTGCTGGCTACTGCATCTGAATAGCTGTTGCCGAATACGGCGCGGTTGCTTCCTGCGACCTGGTAGCCGCCGTCGCCGCCGCGTTGCGCACGAAGATCGTTGCCACCCAGTCGGATACCCAGTGATTTGCCGAATGTGTCGCTGGCCTCGACGATGCGTGCCTCAATCAGAACCTGACGCACCGGTATGTCCAACTTTGCGATAAGTGACTGGATTTGCTCCAGTTTGGACGGCACGTCCGTCACGAACAGTTGATTGGTTCGCGCTTCGAAAATCACACTGCCCCGCGCGGTAAGAATTTTCGTCGTGCCTGGGCCGCCGGTTCCGATAAGTCCAGCTGCAATGTCAGCCGCTTTCGCATAGTTGAGCTTGAAGTCCTGGGTGCGCAGCACTTCAAGGCTCTGTATCGCGTTCCTGGCCTCAAGTTCCTGTTTTTCCTTCGCCGCCAATTCGTCCTTGGGTGCAATCAACAGCACATTGCCTGTTTTGCGCATGCCCAGCGCTTTGGCCTGAAGAATAATGTCGAGCGCCTGGTCCCAGGGAACATCTTTCAAACGAAGGGTCACTGCGCCGGTCACCGTATCGGATGTCACGATATTGAAGTTGGTGAAGTCGGCGATCACCTGCAGCAAGGAGCGGATTTCGATGTTCTGAAAATTCAGCGACAGCTTTTCGCCGGCATAGCCGGGGCCTTGCGTCAATTTATTGGCATCGACTTTTTGCTGCCGGACCTCGAGCACGAACTGGTTGTCACTTTGGTAGGCGCTGTGCTCCCACGCACCGCGGGGTTCCACCACCATGCGAACCTTGTCGCCGGTCTGGAAGGTGGTGACTGTTTGTATGGGGGTGCCGAAATCGGCTACGTCAAGGCGACGGCGCAAGCCTTCGGGCAAAGCGGTTTTGAGAAACTCGACCACCAGCGTTTGCCCCTGCTGGCGAATGTCAACGCCGACCTGGTTGTTGGCCAGGTCCACCACGATACGGCCCGCGCTGTCGGTGCCTCGGCGAAAGTCAATGTCTTTCAAGGGAAGAACATCGCGATTGCGACTTTCGGCGAATGCTGGCGGCGCGGATGTCAAAGGCGCTGCCACGGTGGCTTGCTGCAGGGTAATGAGCAGCGACTTGCCCTGAATTTCCGCTTTGTAGGATGTCGCGGCTTTCAGGTTAAGGACAACACGGGTTCGCTCGCCGGCCTCTATCACATTGGCCGAGCGCAGATTGCCGAGATTGAGGTCAACAGCGGTACGACCCATCGCGTTGCCAACACCGGGGAAATCCAGCGCGATTCGGGCCGGCGTCTGGATGGTGAACCCGGTCGGAACAGCGGCAAGCGGCTCTGACAAATCAATGCGAATGACCTCGGTACCGCCCTGGACAGAACCCGTCAGCGATTGAATCGCGTTTTGCGCGTGTGCCAATGGTGCGACGAAAGCCGCGCCCAGCACGGTACTGGCCGCCACGCGTGCCAGCAAACCCTTGAGCGAGCGATGCATCACCCCTGCCGTAAATGCTGATGTCTGCTTGTTCATTTCGTTCCCTCTAAAAGCTGTAATGTCGCCGGCCGCTCAATCCACTCGCCTGCGGCGTCCTGCACAATTTCGCGCAGAGACAGACCGGTTTCGGTCACCTTGGTTACGCGGCCGTAGTTCTGGCCGAGATAATTGCCGGCGCGAACCTGATAGATCAGGTTGTCCACGCGAACCAGCGCGACAGGCTGGCCGGTTTTGATCAAGCTGCCGACCATGGAAACAGCGTCCAGCGGCGACGCTTCGAGGGGCTCTTTTCGCCGACTGAGTTCCGGTGCGATCAAGGCTACGTTGGAGGTCGCCTGATTCGAATCGCGTTTGAGGGCTTGGGTCAATTTCTGGTTGCTGAAAGGCTCAATGGCGCCTGCCTGGTCGTAGGGCTGCGGTGAAAACTTGCTCGGTTCGGGCAGCGGTTCGACTTTCGGCTTAATCGCAGTACGTTGAGCTGTCATCCACTGTTGCAGCTCGGCTTGCTCCGAAGAACTGCAACCGGCAACACACAACAAGACGAAAACCGCAATACTCCAAAGCGGAAAATTAGGTGACTTCATTTTTTTCCTGCATTGGCGGGTGTATTTTTGCGCTGCAAGGCTACTTCTTCGGTATCAAGGTAGCGGAATGTCTTCGCTGTGGTATCCATCACCAGGCTCCCGTCCTTGGCTGGCGCGAGAGTCAGGTTGTTCAAAGTGACGATTCGGGAAAGATTGGCGATGTCAGCGGCAAACGATCCGACGTCGTGGTATTTGCCTGTTACGCGCACCGCAATCGGCAGTTCGGCGTAGTACTCTTTCACACTGACCTGGCCTGGTCTGAATAACTCAAACTGCAGACTTCGACCCAGCCCTGCCTGATTGATATCAGACAGCAGCGCGTCCATTTCGGCCTTGCTGGGGAGCTGTTTTTCAAGCTGGGTGACGTACTGCTGGACTTGCTCGCGCTGCTTTTTCAAGGCTTCAAGGTTTACCGCTTGCGCAAGTTTTTTGGAATAGTCCTCCTTGAGCAGAACCTCTTTTTGTATCTCTGCGGTTAAAGCTTCGTCAGAAGCTTGCAGCCATAAAAACCAGAGCGCGACGACCACAAATACGGTGACGGCTACACACAGCAGGAACCGTGGCAATGCCGGCCAGGACGGAGGATCGTTTAGATTAAGGCCCGTGAATTGAGCCTTCAGGCTGGTCTGAATGACCGCGAAATCGGTGGGTTTTTTGTCGGGTTTTGCCATGATGGATATCGTTCTCGCCGGGCTTTAAGCCTTGGCTGCCGATGCGGTTGCGACCGGCTTGACTGCCGACGCAGGCAGTGCGCTTGACGCAGCGGAAGCAGCGGCTTTGGGATCGCTGGCGCGTTTGAGTGCAACCCGCATCGAGAAGTTGGCGACCCGGCGCTGATCGCGCGGCGTTAACGCCACGCTTCCCGCTGTAATTTCTATTAGTTCCGGCTTGCTCAGGAACGGGCTGTTGTTTGAGAAATTGCGAAGCAGTTCAGAAACGCGTTCGTTGGATTGCGCTATACCTGTGATCTGGACACTCTGGTTGTCCTGCTTCATGCTGTTGATATAAACGCCGTCGGGCAGCTGCTTGACCAGCTCCGTCAACAAATAGACCGGCAAATTGCGGTTACCCTGAAGATCTTCAACTGCGTTTTGACGCGCCCTGAGCGCAGCAATTTCAGCCTGTAGCGTTGAAATTTCCTTGATCTGCCCTTCAAGAAGGGTAATTTCAGTCTTGAGAAAAAGATTTTTTCCACGCTGCGTTTCGATCTGTGTCAGATACCAGGAGTACACCGCGCCGGAAATGAGCAAACCGGCTATCGCCGCCAGACCCAGGGTGGCAAAAAATGCTTCACGCTGGCGCTTGCGGGCGGCTTCCCTGTGCGGGAGAAGGTTGATCAGAATCACTGTAAGAACCTCCTCAAAGCGAGGCCACACGAGGTCAGGTATGAAGATGCTTCACGCCGCATTTTCTTTTCCCGCACATTGCCACCAAG
This sequence comes from Polaromonas sp., assembly GCA_031365885.1. Lineage (GTDB taxonomy): Bacteria > Pseudomonadota > Gammaproteobacteria > Burkholderiales > Burkholderiaceae_C > Polaromonas. The sequence continues at coordinate 12,499 of JANLYY010000122.1, forward strand.
TTCCATTCCCTCAAACGGATTGGCAACGATGCACGCAAACGAAGTCTGCTGGGTGACGGAGTCTGTCAAACCCGGCAAGGCAGAAGACCCGCCCGCCAGCATCACGTAGTCCACTTTGTTGTGGGGCGTACTGGTGAAAAAAAACTGTAGCGCCCGGCCGATTTCCTGCGCCATGCTGTCTACAAACGGTTTGAGCACACCTGATTCGTAGTCTTCGGGCAAGTCACCGCTGCGTTTTTTGCTTTCTGCCTCTTCCGGCGAAAAACCATATTGGCGAACGATCAACTGGGTCAACTGCGCGCCGCCGAATGCCTGGTCGCGCTCATACAGCACCTCATCATTTTTCAGAACCTGCATGCTGGTGGTTGAACCACCGACCTCAAACAAGGCAACGATGGTATTGAGGCCCTTGTTGGGCAGGCGTTCAATCAGCCGCGAGGTGGCGAGTCGGGAGGCATACGACTCGACATCGACCACCACGGGCTTCAGTCCTGCGGCTTCTGCCAGACCTTGCCTGTCTTGAACTTTTTCCTTACGCGACGCAGCGATCAGTACTTCCACGTCACCGCTGGAAGTGGCACTGGGCCCCACCACGCAGAAATCAAGGCTGACTTCGTCTAGCGAAAATGGAATGTATTGGTTCGCCTCTGTCTCTACCTGAAGTTCCAGTTCAGCCTCGCTCATGCCACCCGGCAAAATGATTTTTTTGGTAATCACTGCTGAGGCGGGAAGTGCCATAGCAACATGCTTTGTACGAGTTCCGCTCTTTTTGACAACTCGCCGAACAGCTTCAGCAACTTCGTCAAATTTTTCGACGTTGCCATCGGTAATCCAGCCTCGTTCCAGCGGCTCGATGGCGCATCGGTCGAGCACGAGGTTTCCGGCATTGTCACGGCTCAATTCCACCAGTTTCACGCTGGAAGAAGAGATGTCTATGCCCAGCAATGCGGGCTGTTGACGGTTGAATAACGATCCCAGAGAGATCAAGGCGGTCCCCAAATGACGGCTAATGTGTAGCCTTGCATACTTAAGAAATCGCTTGAATAGTAGCAGCAAGCTCTTTGTGTTGTAAGGATTTTTCTCAATGTGTAACTGTTAAGCGTTGTCAAAAACTGACGATCCGTGACAAGGTTGACGTCGCAAGCATCAGTAATCCGGATCTGCCGTATCTAGAGGTGTTTGTACGCAACAGGTCAAGATACATCTCTGATCTGCGTTACCAGCATTTGCAGCATCAACATTTTTTATAATGATTGCGTCACATCAAGATTGTTCGCATGCCCTCTTCCCCACCCGCTCATCAGCCTGCCTCGGCCGCCAAAACCTCGCCTGCCTGGATCCGATGGCTTTTGAAGCTTTCGCTGTGGGGCGGTGGGCTGTTGCTTTCGGTCGTGGCGGGAATCGTGCTGTTTGTAGCGATCGCACTTGCAGTGGCCTATCCAAATCTGCCTGACATTTCGGACTTGTCAGACTATCGACCCAAGCTTCCGCTGCGCGTCTACACGGCAGACGGCGTGATGATTGGTGAGTTTGGGGAGGAGCGCCGCAACCTGACACCGATCAATGAAATTCCGCAGGTCATGAAAGACGCAGTGCTTGCCATTGAGGACGCGCGGTTTTTCTCGCACGGCGGGGTGGACTACCTGGGGGTCATCCGGGCGGGGTTTGCCAACATGGGACGCGCCAAGAGCCAGGGCGCTTCAACCATCACGATGCAGGTGGCGCGCAATGTCTACCTGTCGGCGGAAAAAAGCTACACCCGCAAAATTTACGAAATCCTGCTGACCTTCAAGCTAGAACACATGCTGTCCAAGAATCAGATTCTTGAGATTTACATGAACCAGATTTTTTTGGGCAACCGTTCCTATGGCTTTGCCGCAGCGTCTGAGGCCTATTTTGGCAAACCCCTGAAGGACATATCGACTGCAGAGGCAGCCATGCTGGCTGGTCTTCCAAAAGCCCCCTCAGCGTACAACCCCATCATTAACCCCAAGCGCGCCAGATCCCGCCAGCTTTACATCATTGAGCGCATGCAGGAAAACGGTTTCATCACCGCAGAGCAGGCTGTCGCTGCGAAAAACGAAGATCTGAAGATAAAAACCGGGTCTGACCCCGGACGTGTTCATGCGGAGTACGTGGCCGAAACCGTGCGGCAACTGGTTTACAACCAATATGGCGACGAGACCTACACGCGCGGTTTGAATGTCACCACCACCTTGCGCGCCACCGACCAGGCGGTTGCGTACAAAGCCCTGCGAAAGGGAATCATGGACTACGAGCGCAGGCAGATCTATCGCGGCCCGGAGAAATTTGTAGACATACCGTCCAATCCGCAGGAAGTTGAGGATGCGGTTGATGAAGCCCTGACAGAAAACCCGGATAACGGCGATGTCATGTCTGCGGTGGTTCTGGAAGTGTCGTCCAAACGGATTCTCGCCGCGCGCCAGAACAGCGAAACGGTCGAGATCAGCGGCGAAGGCTTGCGGCCAGCCCAGTCTGGACTCGCTGACAAGGCGGGTCCCAATATCAAGATCCGGCGCGGTGCACTGATTCGAGTCACGAAGACGCCAAAGAACACCTGGGAGATCACACAACTACCGGAAGTTGAAGGCGCATTCGTCGCACTGGACCCGCGAGATGGCTCCGTCCGCGCGCTGGTGGGTGGCTTCGATTTCCAGAAAAACAAATTCAACCACGTCACGCAGGCTTGGCGCCAGCCCGGCTCCAGCTTCAAGCCCTTCATTTATTCGGCAGCGCTTGAAAAAGGATTCACGCCCGCAACCGTGGTCAACGATGCCGCTCTATTCTTCGACTCGGGCGTCACTGGTGGCCAGCCGTGGGAGCCAAAAAACTACGACGGCCATTTCGAAGGTCCGATGAGCCTCAGAACCGGCCTCAAAAAATCCAAAAATATGGTGTCCATCCGGATTCTTCAGGCCATAGGCGCATCCTATGCACAGGAGTGGATAGGCAACTTCGGCTTTGAAGCCGACAAGCACCCTGCATACCTCACCATGGCACTGGGCGCGGGCTCGGTGACGCCGATGCAGATGGCTACCGGCTATTCAGTTTTTGCCAATGGCGGTTATCGCGTCAACCCCTACCTCATTGCGCGGATTACCGACCAACGCGGCAAAGTTCTTCTGGAGACCAAGCCCCCTGTGCTGACGGCGAACGCAAGAACCATCGATGCGCGCAATGCTTTCATCATGAACAGCCTGCTGCAGGAAGTCGCACGCTCTGGCACGGCCGCGAAGGCGCAAGCCACGCTCAAGCGGCCTGACCTGTTCGGAAAAACCGGCACCACCAACGACTCCATCGACACCTGGTTTGTCGGGTATCAACCAACGCTGGCAGCAGCCGTGTGGATGGGCTACGACACACCGAAAAAACTCGGTGACAAAGAAACGGGCGGCGGGTTGAGCCTGCCGATCTGGATCAATTTCATGGAATACGCGCTCAAAGGCGTTCCGGTTGCCGAATATCCACCGCCGGAAGGCGTGGTCAATCTGGGCGGCGAGTGGTACTACAACGAGTACGCCCGCGGTGGCGGCGTAACGAGTCTTGGCGGCGGCGGTCGCCAGGACACAGCCGCTGCCGGTGCCGAGCCAGCGCCGGGCGTTGATGCAGGCGGCGCACCCGCATCAGAAGAGAAAAACCGGATTCTTGATCTGTTTAAAAACTAGCTGCCCGGCGTGCGACGGGCCCGTGCCAGCTATTGGGCTTCAGACCGGGGTATGAAATTCAAGCGTCCGTCCCGACTGCTCACTGGCACAGCGCGACAGACTATCAAAAAAATGACTGGCGTCCTTGGTATCGGTCCAGCGCTTGTCAACGAACTTGTAGTGAAACCCGCCTGACTTGGCCGCCATCCAGATTTCCTGCAACGGCTTTTGCAGGTTGATGATGATCTGGCTGCGGTTAGAAAAAGTCAGCGTGATCATGCCGCCTGTGCGCTGGTTGTCGATATCCGCATCGGTTTCATCGTTGATCCTGTCGCAGGCCATCTCGATGGCATTCAGCGCGCGTTCGGCATGGTTCTGATACTCGAGGTCGGTCATTACAATCCAGTCATGGTTTTTTCACGTCAAATTTTAGGCCGGCTACGCACGGCCGCCCCCGCGCATGGCCTTGCTGCCCTCGTGGTCGCGTCGGCAATGATGACCGGCTGCGGACAAAAAGGCCCGCTCTTCATCGCCACACCGCCCACCGCGCCTGCAGCGACCGTCAACCCGGCTCCCGCCCCTACTGCGCCGGCGTCTGCCGTCTCGGCTCCCCGATGAACAATGCTGTATCCCACGCCGTGCTGGCTGCCGACCGTGCGGCGCTGCCCGGCCACCCTTTCACCGCCTACCGCGATGACGCGCTGTTCGTTGAAGGCGTGGCTGTCTCGGGTCTGGCCGAAGCACACGGCACACCACTTTTCGTCTATTCAAAAGCTGCCATGCTGTCGGCCCTGGCTGCCTACCAGCGCGGCTTCGTCGGACGCGACGCGCAAATTTGCTACGCGATGAAGGCCAACTCCTCGCTCGGTGTGTTGCAGGTATTTGCCCAGGCCGGTTGCGGCTTTGACATTGTCTCGGGCGGTGAACTGGAACGCGTGCTGGCCGCTGGCGGCGACGTGCGCAAGGTGATTTTTTCAGGCGTTGGCAAGACCCGCGCGGAAATGAAACAGGCGCTCGCGGCTGGCATTGGCTGCTTCAATGTGGAAAGCGAAGCCGAGCTTGATGTGCTTGCCAGCGTGGCCAGCGCCATGAACCAGGTTGCTCCAGTGAGCATCCGCGTCAACCCCAATGTGGACCCGAAAACGCACCCCTACATTTCGACCGGCCTGAAGGGCAACAAGTTTGGTGTGGCGCATGAAGATGCGCTGCGGATCTACCAACACGCTGCCAGCTTGTCCAGCTTGCGTGTGGTCGGTATTGACTGCCACATCGGCTCGCAGATTACCGACAGCACGCCCTACCTCGATGCGATGGACCGGGTGCTGGACCTCGTGGACGATATCGAAGCCGCCGACATACCGCTGGCGCACATCGACTTCGGTGGCGGCCTCGGCATCAACTACAACAACGACACGCCCCCCGAAGCCGATGCGCTGTGGCACGAGTTGCTCGCCAAGCTCGACGCGCGGGGCTACGGCCAGCGAAAGCTGATGATCGAGCCGGGCCGTTCACTGGTCGGCAACGCAGGCATCTGCCTGACCGAAGTGCTCTACGTCAAACCCGGTGAACAGAAGAATTTTTGCATCATCGACGCCGCCATGAACGACCTGCCCCGGCCTGCGATGTACCAGGCGTTTCATGCGATCGTGCCCGCCGTGATCAAGCAGAATTCTGGGGCAGGCGCCCTGTACGACGTGGTCGGCCCGGTATGCGAAAGCGGTGACTGGATCGGCCATGACCGCCTGCTGGACGTGAAAGCCGGCGACCTGCTGGCGGTTCTTTCCGCCGGCGCGTACTGCATGAGCATGGCCAGCAACTACAACACGCGCGGCCGGGCCGCTGAAGTGCTGGTCGACGGCGCCCAGGTACATCTGATCCGTCGGCGTGAAACCGCTCAGGACCAGATGCGTCACGAACAGCTGGCTCCCGGCTAAGCAGCGGTCGCTATCATTACGATAGCTGCCTGCGCACGTTTAATGGGGTCTGCAGCCTCTTTTTCTTCCAATATTGCGCTACCCGCCAGCCCAGCAGCACAGCGACGATAGCGGCATAGACAAACACCTCGGCAAAGTTATTCTTGGCCGCACGCATCCAGAAAAAGTGCAGCAGCCCCAACCCGGCGATGACATAGACCAGCTTGTGCAGCAGCTGCCAGCGCTTCGCGCCCATGGCCTTGATTGCTGCGTTGAAAGAGGTCGCAGCCAGTGGCGTCAACAACAAAAAGCCTGAAAACCCCACCAGAATGAACGGCCGCTTGGCGATGTCTTTCGCAATATCTGCTACGTCAAAGCCCATGTCGAACCAGCTATAGCTCAGCAGGTGAACTACTACATAGAAATACACGAAAAGCCCCAGCATGCGCCGAAAACGCGCCAACGCGGGCAGCCCGGCAATGGTTCGAAGCGGCGTCACAGCCAGCACGATGCACAAGAACCGTAGCGTCCAGTCGCCGGTAGCGCGAATCAGCGCTTCCTGCGGATTGGCGCCTAACTGCATCGTCAGCGCGCTGTAGAAAAGCCAGGCAAACGGCAACAGGCAAATTGCGAAAAGAGTGGGCTTTGCCGCCGGATGCAGCAGCACTTTGTTGAAAGCGACACTCATCGGTCGCCGGGCCGCTTGGCAACAAGCGCGAGGGTCAACTCTTCACCGGCCGGGCCCGCGGAACCGGCTTTGCCGGGCCGCAGGCGCAGCGCCCCCCCGGGGGGCAGCGAAGTACGCGGAGCGACGAGCGTGGGGGCCATATGCTTCAGAAGAATTTTTTAAGATCCATGCCGGCATACAACTGCCCGACCTGCGCCTCGTAGCCGTTGAACATCAGCGTCTTGCGTTTTTTCGCAAACAAGCCGTCTTCACCAATGCGGCGCTCGGTCGCCTGGCTCCAGCGCGGGTGGTCAACGTCCGGGTTAACGTTTGAATAAAAGCCGTATTCGCTGGCCGCAGCCTTGTTCCATGCGGTGCGCGGCTCTTTGTCAGTGAAGCGAATCTTGACAATGCTCTTGCCGCTTTTAAAACCGTACTTCCACGGCACTACCATGCGCACCGGGGCACCGCTTTGGTTGGGCAGCACTTCGCCGTACATGCCGAAGGTCAGAAGCGCGAGTGGGTTCATCGCCTCGTCCATGCGCAGCGCTTCTACATACGGCCACTCGAGCACACGCGAGCCGACGAAGGGCATGGTTTTCGGGTCAGCCTGCGTGATGAATTCGACGTACTTGGCACTGCCCAGCGGCTCCACCTTCTTGATCAGCTCCGACAGCGAATAACCGACCCAAGGAATCACCATCGACCAGCCTTCGACACAGCGCAGACGATAAATACGTTCTTCCTGGGGGCTGAGTTTGAGCAGTTCCTCGAGCGTGTAGCTTCTCGGCTGCTTGACCATGCCTTCGATGGCCACCGACCACGGCTTGGTCACCAGCGTGCCGGCGTTCTTCGCGGGGTCGGCCTTGTCGGTGCCGAACTCGTAGAAATTGTTGTACGTGGTGGCGTCTTTGTAGTCGGTTATTTTTTCCATTGTGACGGCACCGGCCACTGCCGACTTGCCACCGACCAGCGTTGCCAGCTTGCCTGGTTTTGGCACGGTTTGCGCCATCGCCTGCCTGCCCGCCCAGCTGGCCAGCGCAGCGCCCGCAGCACCGGTGGCCATGAGTTTGATCAGCTCACGCCGTTGCTGATAAGTGCCCTGCGACGTGATCTCACTGGGCATAGGGTGATTGAATCCATTGGCATTGGTTTTGATGAGCATGGTGAAGATCCTTAATTCAATAACGTTTAGTCTGAATACGCAGCCAGGCCTTACATGGATTTATAAAGTCCCGTAACTATGCAAGCCAGAAAGAAACATGTTGACGCCCAGAAACGCAAAAGTGGTGACTGCGAGGCCCGTCAGCGCCCACCAGGCCGCCACCGTGCCACGCAGGCCTTTCATCAGCCGCATGTGCAGCCAGGCGGCATAGTTGAGCCAGACAATCAGCGCCCAGGTTTCTTTCGGGTCCCAGCTCCAGTAGCCGCCCCAAGCCTCGGCGGCCCACAGCGCGCCCAGCACCGTAGCAATCGTAAAAAAGGCAAAACCAACTGCAATCGCTTTGTACATGACGTCGTCAAGCACTTCAAAGCTGGGCAGGCGCGCCGCAATGCGTTTGCGACCGAGCAAAATTCCGGCTGCGATCAGCCCTGAAACCAATAAATAACCCGCCCAGTAACCGCCGCCGCCGACATCGCCCGGCGACTTGCGGAAAACAATCGGCACAAAACACAGCACCACACCCAGCAACCACAGCGGTGTCAGCCGATACCAACGAGTCTCACTGGCCTGCTGCTTGATCAAATACGACAGCGACACCATCGCCGCCAGTGCAAACATTCCGTAGCCGATAAAGTTGGCCGGCACATGCAGCTTCATCCACCAGCTTTTTAGCGCGGGCACCAGCGGCTGGATCTCGTGGGCTTCGCGCACCACCGTGTACCAAAGCAGAAATCCGACTGCCGCACTGACCACCAGCATGACGAAGGCGCCCAGCGCCCGGGTGTCGTACTGCGCTTCAAAATACAGATAAAACGCCGCCGTCATCCAGCAGAACAGCACGAACACTTCGTAAAGATTGCTGACCGGAATGTGCCCGACATCCGCGCCAATCAAATAGCTTTCGTACCAGCGCACCATGGTGCCGATCAGCGCCATACCGACCGCCACCCAGGCGATGCGCGAACCGAGCAGTTCCATCGTCGCGCTCTGGCCGCTTTGGACTGAACTGAACATGCCAAGCCAGTAAAAAATCGTGCTCATGAAAAACAGCACGCTCATCCACAAAATGGCCGACTGGCTAGACAGGAAATACTTGAGCCAGAAAACCTGGTCCGCCTGCGCCAGGCTGCCCGCTCCATCGACTTGA
>JANLYY010000153.1:0-1686 GCA_031365885.1 Polaromonas sp.
GATCTGCTCGATTACATCGTCGGAACCGGTGGTCTGGATGGTCATGCGGGACAGGCTGGGGTCCTCGGTCGGGGCAACCGTGAGCGACTCTATGTTGTAACCGCGCGCCGAGAAAAGACCCACCACGCGCGACAAGGCGCCCGGTTCGTTTTCCAGCAAGACTGCAATGATATGTTTCATGATTGGACTCCTCTTTTCGCTGCCCTCCCCCGATTGCGGTAACAACCGGGCTTGGCAAACAATAGATTCATCAGTAGGTGAATAAGGGGCTGGACCACGCCGCGTCGCGGCCCGCGGATCAAAAAATCGGGGGAGCGGCGCTTGCCGCCGGGCGGCTGCGGCCTGTCGCGCAAAGTTTCACAAATCCTCCGAACCGAGCAGCATCTCCGTAATGCCCATGCCGGCCTTGACCATCGGAAAAACATTCTCGGTCGGGTCGGTGCGGAAATCCATGAACACCGTGCGGTCCTTCAGCTTGCGCGCCTCGCGCAGTGCAGGCTCCACGTCCTGCGGCTTTTCGATAAGCATGCCGACGTGTCCGTAGGCTTCGGCCAGCTTCACGAAATCGGGCAGCGCGTCCATGTAGCTGTGGCTGTAGCGGCCTTCGTAGTCAAACTCTTGCCACTGGCGCACCATGCCCAAATAGCGGTTGTTCAGCGACACGATCTTGATCGGCGTGTTGTATTGCAGGCAGGTCGACAGCTCCTGTATGCACATCTGCACCGAGCCTTCGCCGGTGATGCAAAACACCTCTGATTCGGGTTTGGCCATCTTGATGCCCATGGCGTACGGAATGCCGACGCCCATGGTGCCCAGGCCACCGGAGTTGATCCAGCGCCGTGGTTCGTCGAACTTGTAGTACTGCGCCGCCCACATCTGGTGCTGGCCGACGTCAGACGTGATGTAGGTGTCGGCGTCTTTGGTCAGGTTCCAGAGCGTTTCAACCACGTACTGCGGTTTGATGACGTCGCTGCTGCCCATGCTGTACTTCATGCAGTCGCGTTTGCGCCAGCCTTCAATCGTGTCCCACCAGCCGCCGAGTGCATTCGCATCGGGCTTGAGGCCAGATTCCCTGATCATCGCAATCAGCTCCAGCAGCACGTCTTTCACGTCACCGACGATGGGTATATCAACCTTCACGCGCTTGGAAATGCTCGAAGGATCAATGTCAATGTGAATGATCTTGCGTTTTTCTTGATTAAAGTGCTTTACATTGCCAACCACGCGATCATCAAAACGTGCTCCCACGGCCAGCAACACATCACAATACTGCATCCCCATGTTTGCCTCATACGTGCCATGCATGCCCAACATTCCAACAAATTGTTTATCTGTAGCCGGAAAGCCCCCCAAACCCATCAAGGTGTTGGTACAGGGAAAACCCAACAAATGCACCAACTCGGTCAATTGCTTAGACGCATCAGCCAGGATCACGCCGCCGCCCGCATAAATCATTGGTCGTTTGGCTGCTAGCAGCAACTTCACAGCACACTTGACACTCTCCAGGTCACTATGCTGAGCCGGATGGTAAGAGCGGATGCTCACCGATGATGGATAGCTGAATTCCGTCTTTTGATTGGATATATCTTTCGGAATATCCACCAGCACGGGCCCAGGGCGGCCGCTTTTGGCAAGATAGAATGCCTTCTTAATGGTGCTGGCGATTTCCTTAACGTCTTTGACCAA
>JANLYY010000155.1:0-2500 GCA_031365885.1 Polaromonas sp.
GCTTATTACGGGCGTCCGTACTACGGACCGTCTTATGCGCCGATTGGCCTGTCACTGAACTTCGGCTACAGCCGGGGTTACGGCTATGGGCACCGGGGTAATTGGCGATAGGTCGCCAGGTAGGTCGCCAACAAAAAAGGAGCGTTGATCGCTCCTTTTTTTCACTGCTATCGCAGCGTTTCTTCGGCTCTTCGGCTCTTCGCGCTTGAATTTAGTGGTTAAATCGACCTCTAGCCCCCGTAATACGTGCGTAATCAGCTATTATTTTTATAGCATCTGCTTCATGTCCGGCTACTGCACCGTCTCAATCAGCGAGCCTTTCAGCAGCACCGGCCCGGTCGGCCCGCCACCTGCAGGCGCACCGCCCAGCGGCTCCAGGCTGATCGCCAGCGTCGGCACTTCACGCACATCGCTGCTGGCAGCCGTCAGCCTGATCACCGGGTCGCGGCCCAGAACACCCAGCGACTTAGGCGCGCCACCCGCCGGCAAAGCCCACAACTCCAGCGACTTGTTGGCCTGCGCCTGAAAGCCGCCTACGCGTTTGATCAACAGGCGCTTGTTTTTCGGATCAAACGTCACCAGCATCGACGCCGACGACTTGTCGTCTGCCAGCACCGCGACGTATTGAATTTCAGGCGCTGCCGCCAGTTGGGCTGACAGCTGCTGCTTGTCGCCCGTCAGGCTGGCAACCTGGCCGCGCAAATTGCCGTTCAACTGATTCAAATTGAACCCGGCCGAAAGCGCCACTACCGCCACCAGCGCGCCCGCAACAGCACCGCCGCGCCACAGCCCCAGGCTGGCCCACCAGCCGCCACTGGCGCGCGTTGCACGCTGGTCGACAGCCTGCGCCCTGGCCCGCGCATCGCGCATGGCAGCCGCCTGCTTTTCGGCATTGACCAGGTTTTCAATCCGCGTCCATACCGCAGGGCTGGGCGCCGTCTGCATTTGTAGCTCAGCGACCGAACTCATGCGGCTTTGCCAGATCATCGCGGCGGCGCGAACGCCGGCGTTGTCACGCGCCAGCGACTCGAACCGACGCCGCGCGCCACCGCGCAGCGTGCCCAGCGCGTAGCTGGCAGCAAGCTGTTCGACTAGTGGGGGGTTGTTGAGGATATTCATGCAAATTTCGCCATGCAGCCACGCAGTTGTTCGAGGCCGCGCCGAATCCAGGTCTTCACGGTGCCCAGCGGCAGCCTCAACTGCTCGGCCAGTTCGCCATGGCTCAGGTCACGCAGATACGCCAGACTGACCACCTCGCGCTGCTTGTGCTCCAGCTGCGACAGGCAGTCGTGCAGCGCCCTGGCCTGCTGGCTGGCCAGCGTGATGTCGAGCGGGTTCGGTGAATCGCCCGCGACGGTGTCTGAAATCACGTCATCAAGCTCTTGCATCGTGTCGGCACGTCCGGTGGTGCGGCGACGCAAAAAATCCAGGCCCCGGCTGCGCACCACCAGCGCCATCCAGGCCAAGGGCGGTGACAGCGTGGCTTTGTAGTCGGCCGCTATACGCCAGATGTTCAAAAACGCTTCCTGCAGCACGTCTTCGGCCCAATCACGGTTGCTGACCACGCGCACCGCCACACCGTAGAGCTTGGACGACGTCAGGTCGTACAACTCCCGCAAGGCCGATTCGTCGGCAATGGCTACACGGTCGAGAAGCGCAATCAATTGGCTATCCGGGCTTTCTGGATTCATGAACAACATTGTCCATGTAATACGAGATACGCCAGAAACCCCGGTTTGGATTCATCCCGATCTGCCTATGGCGGGCCAGCAGGGCGCTGCGGGTAACCTAAAATCGATGCACTTGCTGCCTGAAAAAACAACCCCCGATTTTAATTCTGGAACAACCCATGCCCACCGAAAAAATAAACCAGGTCAGTGTGACTACCCAAGCCAATGTGTATTTCGACGGCAAATGCGTCAGCCACAGCCTGACGCTGGCAGACGGCACGAAAAAATCAGTCGGCGTGATCCTGCCGGCCACGCTCACCTTCAACACCGGCGCGGCCGAGATCATGGAATGCGTCGGCGGTGCCTGCGAATACAAGCTGGCTGGCAACAGCGACTGGGTCAAATCATCAAGCGGTGAAAAATTCAGCGTGCCGGGTGATTCGAAGTTCGAGATTCGTGTGGCGGCGGGCGAGGCCGCTTACCACTACATTTGCCACTTTGCCTGAACCACACGTCACGACTGATCGAAGAACACCCATGACCCACATCCTTCAAAACCTCCCCATCGGCGAAAAAGTCGGCATCGCTTTTTCAGGCGGCCTCGACACCAGCGCGGCGCTGCACTGGATGAAGCTCAAGGGCGCTATCCCCTACGCCTACACCGCCAACCTCGGCCAGCCCGACGAGCCCGACTACGACGACATTCCGCGCAAGGCGATGCTGTACGGCGCCGAGAAGGCGCGCCTGGTCGACTGCCGCAAGCAACTGGCGCAGGAAGGCATCGCCGCCCTGCAGGCCGGCGCATTCCACATCACCACCGCGGGCCAGAC
>JANLYY010000188.1:0-8227 GCA_031365885.1 Polaromonas sp.
CCCGGTTCGATTTGCTGAGGGATTTGCAAAGCTTGCCGATTTGCCCGACGCCGTGCTGCTCGAAGCAGGTCCGGGGCAGAGTTTGTGCGCCCTGGCGAAGCAAAACAGTCCCGGCAAGGCGCGCCTGACATTGCCTTCCACCTGCAAGGCCCAGGATCCAGCTGGGGATCTGGCGCTTGTGTTGACCTCTGCCGGCGCCCTGTGGACCCGTGGCATAGCGCTGTCATGGGAGACGATTCAAAGCACGGTTTCAGCAAGGCGAATCTCCTTGCCGACGTACGCTTTTGACCACAAGCGGCACTGGATCGAACCCGGGGTTCTAACTCGGGATGCTGACGATTCAAGGCAGGCGCTTCTTACGCAGGATGCGCCCGCTATTACTCGTCTTTCTTCTTACGACGACTGGTTCCTGACGCCTGCCTGGAAGCGGGCGCCGCTGTCCAACAAGCAAGTAAATCCCGAAAGCAGATGGCTTATTTTTGGCAACAGTGCAAGCCTGACTGCGGATGTTCTTGCCCGAGCGGCTGAATCTGGCAGCAGCGTCACGCTGGTTCGAACAGGCGACGAATTTGCAAAACTGGGTGACGGCAGTTACACCATTTCTCCGACTGAATCCGGACATTTTGAGCGGCTGTTTGGCAGCCTTGAACAGGCAGACTGTCTACCGGATCAAATTATTTATCTTTGGGCGCTTGACACCCTTCAAAGCACTGGCAAAAGCGCACTCACCGGCATTGCAGGACAAACGTTTGCCTTTGACAGTTTGGTTCATACCGCGAGGGCACTGCAGGAGCTTGACGTCACCAAAGTCATTCAGCTCACCGTTGTAACGCGCGGTGGCCACGCTGTCAGTGGAGAAGCGGTACCGCATCCGGAACGTGCCCTGGCTCTGGGGCCTTGCCGGGTTATTCCGCACGAAATGCCTAACGTCACGGCGCGAGTGGTTGACTTCCCGGCAGTCAACGTTTCGATAGATTTTGTCGCCAGGTCCATCATGTCCGAGTGCCTTGCGCTCCATGATCATGACCTGGTCGCTTATCGTGCTGGCGAGCGCTGGGCGATGCATCTGGTTAAAGCGGCCGCATCGCATGATTCAGGATCCAACAAATACTTGCGACCCAACGGGGTCTATCTGATTTCTGGTGGATTGGGAGATATCGCGCTCGACCTCGCCAGCTTCCTGGCTACTGCCGTGGAAGCCCGGCTGGCTTTGGTCAGTCGTCGAGCACTACCGCCCAAAACGGCATGGCGCATGCTGGCTGCAGGTGCTGACCACTCAGATGAGGCGCGTGTCATTCGCCAGCTGGTTGCCTGCGAGGATCGCGGTGCCCAGATTCTGGTCTTCAGGGCCGACGTGTCTGATCGGCAGGCAATGGCGGCTGTTGTGTCGGACTGCAGAGACTACTTCGGCACCATCAACGGTGTTTTTCACGCTGCAGGAACGCTTGAAGACGGGCCAATCGCGACCAAAAGTACGGACAGCATTCAGCGGGTTCTCAATCCCAAAGCGCTTGGCGCCCAGGTGCTCCATGAGTTGTTGCCACCGGGAGACCTCGATTTCTTCGCGCTCTTTTCTTCGACCAGCGTATACCTCGGCGCTCCAGGGCAAGTGGACTACGTTGCAGCCAATGCGTTTTTGGACTCGCTGGCCGCGTCGCGGCCCGACGGTTTGAATATTCATTGGGGGGTGTGGGGCGACAAGGGCATGGCCGTACGTGCTTACGGGCAACACAAGATGGGGCCAGCGCAACAAAAGCCGATTCATCCGCTGTTGGGGGTGCAGGTTGATGCTGACAATGGCGCGGCTTTTGAAGCGACCTACTCGGCTGCCGACCTGTGGGTCTTGAACGAGCATTCCGTGGCTGGGCGGCCGATTCTTCCTGGTACCGCGTACATCGAAATTGCCCGCGCTGCGATGGCTGCGCTGCAACCCGGGCAGGCGATTGAAATCCGCGCGCTGTCTTTTGGGGAGGCTATGGTGTTCGATGGCACGTCGACAAGGCTTGTCCGTGTGGAATTACGTCAAACCGCAGCGAGCTACGATTTGGTGGTTCGTAGCCGGGAGGGCGCGGCTGATAGCTGGCAAGAGCATGCCCGCGCGAATGTCGGCTGGTTTGATGGCGCGCTACCGAATTTGCTGGCCTCTGGCGACCTGGCCTCTGCAGCCTGGCTCAAGGGCGAAATTCCGCAGGCAAGAGCAGTTTCATTTGGCGCGCGCTGGAGCAACATCGCACGGATGCAACTGGGCAACAAAATCGCGATGGCAGAAATGCAGCTACCGGCGCGCTTCGACACCGATCTGGCCGACTATGCCCTTCATCCCGCGCTGACCGACATGGCCGCTACCTTCGGCATTCACCTGATTGATGATGCCGAACGTCGCGAAAACCTATTTGTTCCACTGTCGATTGACCGTATCCGTATCGTCGCGCCGCTGGGCGCCAGGTCGATCAGCCAGGTTGAATTGAAGGGCCGCGCTGTTGATCGTTTGATCGCATTCGATGTGGGACTTTACGCGCCTGACGGAACGCCGATAGCAACGTTTGAGGGCTTTTCCATGCGCGGTGTGAAGCCGCAGATCGTGGCACGGGCTTCGCGTGTTCAGCCCAAGCGGGAATTGAGCCTGACCGAGTCCATGCTGGCCTGCGGCATTACCGGCAGCGACTCGCATGAACTGTTTGCACGGGTGCTGTCTGGCGATCATCGCGATGTCGTGATCTCGTCGATTGCCTTTGCCGACGTGAAACGGGCTTTTGAGCAAACACTGACAAGTCGCAAGCAAAAAGCTGTACCCCATACTGCCGACGGCAAAGTCGAAGCACCGGCGAGCGATGGCTTGCTTAATCCGGTTGAACGGGTCATTGCCGACGTGTGGCGGGAACTGCTGGGCGTTGAGGAAATCGCACGCGACGATGATTTTTTCGCGCTGGGGGGACATTCGCTGGCGGCGGTTCGCCTCTTCGCGCGTATTCGCAAGCAATTCGCGGTGGACTTGCCGCTGGCAACCCTGTTCCAGGCATCCACACTTGAAGGCCTTGCCAATGTAGTTTCCGAAAGCGGCGGGCTGGATACCTCGGAGGCGGTTGCTGTCATTAAAAAGATATCGGCGACTCCCGTGCCCACGCCCAAGCCGGCGCGGGCGGCCTGGTCGCCACTCGTCGCTATCTGTCGGGGCGCGGCGGGAAAACGAGCGCTTTTCTGCGTACACGGTGCTGGCGGCAACGTGCTTAATTTCAAAGTCATCTCTGATCGACTTGGCACGGATCAACCGTTTTACGGACTTCAGGCGCAAGGGGTTGACGGCCGGCTGGCGCCGCTGGCAACCGTGGAGGCGATGGCGGCGCAATACGTCGAAGCGATTCGCACGGTTCAGCCGCAGGGACCGTATCGGCTGGCGGGCTACTCGGCAGGCGGCGTGATCGCTTATGAGATGGCGCAGCAGCTGAAAAAAGACGGTCAGGCCGTTGAGCTGCTGGCCATGATCGACACCTTGTCGCCCACATCCGCCGGCCGGAAGATCTCCAATATTCGAAAGCTGTGGCTGATGCGGCGCTGGTCGTTCAAGTTTGCAATGGAGTGGCCGGCGCGTCGGCAGCGCGGCAAGATGGATCAGGTCCACCACCAGATGGCGCTGGATCAGCTTTCACGCGGCGAACCGCTGCCGCCCGAGCTGGTTGACTTTTACCTGTTCCGAAACTTCATCACGGCGCAGCGTCTTTATCAGCCCGCGCCCTACCAGGGCTCAATCGTGCTGTTCCGGGCGACAGAAGGGGACATGCAATATCTGGATGCTGGAAATGCGCTTGGCTGGGAAAGCACTGTGCAGGGTCATATTCATGTCACCAGCATTGCAGGCTCTCATTTCTCGATGATGTCCGAGCCGGGAGTTTCCGAGCTAATCGAAGGCTTCAAAACCAGTCTGGCACGGATCGACAGTCCGCCAGCGCCGGTTGCTTCGTCCAGCAGTTTGACACGTCAAGGCACTTGAGTTTTTTTGTGCGGCGGCGGCGGGCGGTGGACAGCCAATGTTACAGGCCAGCCCTACAATTCGGCGCATGTCTGCGCACCGCTTTGACCGTCTGGACGCCCTTCGCGGCGTCGCCATCGTCTGGATGACGCTCTACCATTTCGCGTTCGATCTGAACCACTTCGGCTATTGGCAGCAGGACTTCTATCGGGACCCGTTCTGGACTGGGCAACGCACCGCCATCGTCGGTCTTTTCCTGTTTTGTGCCGGCCTGGGGCAGGCGGTGGCGGTGCATCAAAAGCAAACCGCCGACCGTTTTTGGCGGCGCTGGGCGCAGGTGGCGGCTTGCGCGCTGCTGGTCACTGCCGGCTCTTACTGGATTTACCCGACGAGTTTCATTTATTTTGGCGTGCTGCACGGCATCGCGGTGATGCTGATCATCGTTCGCTTCAGCGCCGGCTGGAGACGCTGGCTCTGGCTGGCCGGTGCGCTAGTATTTGCTATTAAATTAGTAGCTGCTTACGCACATTCTGCCTGGGCTGGAGCCATATTTCTTAATGAGCCCGCCTTTAACTGGCTGGGCTTGATCAGCCGCAAGCCGATTACCGAAGACTACGTGCCGCTGGTGCCCTGGCTGGGCGTGATGTGGTGGGGCATGGCTGCCGGGCAGTGGGTGTTGCAGCGCCGTCCGCAGTGGCTCGCGCAGGCCAGCAAGGCGGCCGCCGCACCGCTCAGTTGGCTGGGCCGCTGGAGTCTTTCCTGGTACATGCTGCATCAACCGGTGTTGATGGGTTTGTTCACGGCCCTGGCCTTTATTCGAAAAGCAGGCTGATTCAGTACAGCAAACTTTCAGTTGGCAGTTGAGAACACGAAAAAACGCGGACCCGCCGCGTTTTTTTATGCCACGCGGTGCTTACTCGACCTTGGCTTTTTTGCGCAGCTCTTCCTGAAAAGCCGCCAGTTTTTGCTGCTGCATCTGCTGGGCGATTTGCGGTTTAACTTCCGTGAACGAAGGCAACTGAGCCGAGCGGATGTCGTCCACACGAATGACGTGGTAGCCGAACTGCGTTTTAACTGGCGTCTCGGTCATCTGGCCCTTGGTCAGTTTCTGCATGGCTTCAGAAAACTCAGGCACGTAGCTTGACGGATTGGCCCAGTCAAGGTCGCCGCCCTTGGCGCCCGAGCCCGCGTCTTTCGATTGCTTCTTGGCGATTTCATCAAATTTTCCGCCTTTTTTCAGGCTGGCAATGATGGCTTTGGCGTCAGGCTCTTTTTCCACCAGGATGTGGCGCGCCTTGAATTCCTTGCCGCCGTTGGTTACCGCGAACTTGTCGTATTCGGCCTTCAGGTCGGCATCGGTGACCGGATTTTTCTTCTGGTAGTCGGCGAACAGCTCACGAATCAGCAAGGTCTGGCGGGCGAGCTCCATCTGCACCTTGAAGTCGTCGCTGGCCGCCAGCCCCTGCTTTTCAGCTTCCTGCATGAACACTTCGCGTGCGATGACTTCCTCGCGCAATTGCGTTTCCATGTCGGGTGTGACCGGGCGACCCGATTTGGCAATCTGCTGCGCCAGCGCGTCTACACGGGCCTTGGGAACCGCCTTGCCGTTGACGATGGCGACGTTCTGCGCAAAAGCCGCCTGGGCTGCCAGCGCTATCAGGGCAGCTGTCATGCTGGTGCGGAGTAAGTGGTTTTTCATGGTTTTTGTAATCCTTGGGTTGGGCTGGTGACAGCTGGTAAAAGATGAGTTGCTAAAACTGGTGAAGACTTGAGCTGCGGTGCGAATTGACCCGCGAACTAATGAAAGAACAGCTACCGACGCAGTCGTTCAAGGGGAATCGACGATCTCGATAGCGACGGCGTGCAGGCCCTGGGCTATGAAATTTTGCATTGCATCATACACAAGCCGATGCCTTGCTACGCGGCTGATTCCGGCGAAGGCCGGACTCGCAATAAGGACCCGAAAATGGCTGCCATAGCCCTCGGCATTGGCACCGGAATGACCAGCGTGCGCGGCGCTCTCGTCGATGACTTCCAGATGGCTGGGCGTCAATAGCTCCGTCAATTGCTGCTCGATTTCTGCGCGGCGAACCGGCAGCGGATGGGCGGGCGGCCGGGTGCTCATGGCGAGACGTCCGGCGAGGTGTCGGCCTTGACGTGCTTGTTCAGGAAAAACGCCTGCACCATGATGAAAACCAGCATCAGGCCGATGCCGCCGAAGAGCTTGAAATTAACCCAGGTGCTGGTCGGGAAGTTGAAGGCCACCCACAGGTTAAGGCAACCCATCAAGGCAAAGAAACCGACCCAGCTGAAGTTGACGCTGCGCCAGGTGGTATCAGGCAGGCTCATCTGCGCACCCATCAAGGACTTGATGCCGTTCTTTCCAAAAACCACTTCGCCAATCAGCAGCGCCGATCCCATCACCCAATACAGTACCGTCGGCTTCCACTTGATGAAGCTTTCGCTGTGGAAATAAATCGTGGCACCACCAAGCACCGTGACCAGGCCCAGGCTGACCCAAAGCATGGTGTCGACTTTTTTGCCCCTGGCCTTCAGCCACAGGATTTGCGCCAGCGTAGCGACGATGACTACGACGGTTGCAAGCAGCACAGGCGCCTCGGCAACGCCGACGACACCGCCCGAGACCATGAACCCCAGCCATTCAGTTGCCGTGGCGGCGGCCCAGTCCTTGTTGCTTTCGGCGTACTTGAACATGCCGAAGAACAGCGCGATGGGGAGAAAGTCAAAGAGAATTTTCATGCCGTGATTATCCAGCCAAGAAAATTCAACGCGACTTGAAGCCGAGAGAAGCTGAATTCATGCAATACCGCAACCCGGTATCGGTGGGGCCGTCCGGGAATACATGACCCAAGTGCGCGCCGCAGCTGCCACAGACAGTCTCGGTACGCGTCATGCCGTGGGCGCGGTCAACTTTTTCTTCGATAGCGCCCGGGATCACTTCCTGCGAAAAACTGGGCCAGCCGCAGCCGGCGTCAAATTTCGTCGAAGAGTCGAACAACGCCGCGCCGCAGCAGATGCATTGGTAGGTGCCGTCGGCGCGGTTTTTGTCGTATTTGCCGGTGTAGGGACGTTCGGTGGCCGCGTGGCGGGTCACCTCGAAGGCCATCGGCTCAGCGCCTTTTTCAGCCAGCAGGGCTTTCCATTCGGCGTCGGTTTTCTCAATTTTCTCGGGCATGGCGATGAATCCTTTGATGGGGGTTAGGAGCTGCAGCTGATTTCAATCGACGCAGCCCAGTCGGGCGGAAAGCCGGCCAGGTTGTCATAGCCAACATGGTCTTCAAATGGGGACTGCAGCACGGTCAGCAAGGTGTTGATCGGCGTGAAGTCGTTTAGTTTCGCGGCGCGGATGGCTTGCTCGCTCAGATGGTTGCGTAAAACAAACTTGGGGTTCGACTTAAGCATCAAATCGACCTGTAGCCCAGGTAAAACGTGCGTAAGTCGCTCTGAATATGATAGCGCCCAGGTATTGAAGGATTCACGATCAAAGAACAGGTCGCGTACCACTTCATGCCCGCTTTGCGGTGTGAAGCCGCACAGACGGCGCCAGAAAATCGTGTAGTCGACCTTGTTGCTGGCCAGCAGCTTGAAGGTGCTTTCGATCAGAGCCTTGTCGTCCGGCTGCGCGTCAGGCAGGCCCAGCTTGGCGCGCATGCGGGCTTCCAGCGCCTCGGGAAACACGGTTTTGTAGGACTCCAGCGCGGCTAGCGCCTGCTCCTGGTTATCAATCAGCGGCAGCAGCGCCTGACCCAGGCAAAACAGGTTCCAGTAGGCAATGTTGGGCTGCTTGTTGTAGGCGTAACGGCCCTGGCTGTCGGAGTGGTTGCAGACATAACCTGGATCAAACGCGTCAAGGAATTGAAACGGCCCGTAATCAATCGTCAGGCCCAAAATGCTCATGTTGTCGGTGTTCATCACCCCATGGCAAAACCCCACCGCCTGCCAGGCTGCCATCAGGTGGGCGGTGCGTTCGCTGACTGCTTCCAGCAGGGCTGCATACGGCTGGGCGGCATCGCGGCAGGCGGGGTAGAAGTGGTCGATGACGTAGTCGGCCAGCGCTTTCAGTTCGTCATGCTGATCGTTGTAGCTGAAGTGCTCGAAATGCCCGAAGCGGATGAAGCTGGGCGCCGTGCGCGTCACCACGGCTGCGGTTTCGATTTCTTCGCGCCGCACTTTGGCAGGCGAGCCCGTGACGCTCAGCGCGCGGGTGGTCGGAATGCCCAGGCCGTGCATGGCTTCGGA
>JANLYY010000207.1:0-5809 GCA_031365885.1 Polaromonas sp.
CAACCAAAGCAGGCGATGCTGAACTGGCCGCTGACAACCCCGACCAGCGGATACAGGAAGACATCAACCAGTTCACCAGCTACACGATTTCACTCAGCATGGGGCTGCTGAACTCGGTGGTCACGCTGCTGAGCTTTGTCGGTATTTTGTGGGCACTGTCGGGGGCGTTTGCCTTCACGCTAGGCGGCACGACTTACAACATACCCGGCTTTATGGTGTGGATGGCGCTGCTGTATTGCGTGGTCGGCAGCATCATCACCCACTACATCGGCCGGCCGCAGATCAGGCTGAACTTCCAGCAGCAGCAGGTGGAGGCCGATTTTCGGCACCACATGGTGCGGGTGCGCGAATACAGCGAATCGATTGCGCTGGACAAAGGCGAGGCGGTCGAGCGTACGCAGCTGGACCTGCGGTTTGCGGCGGTGCTAAAGAATTACCTCGCGCTGATCAAAAAACAGAAAAACCTGGTCTGGTTCACCAACTTCTTTGGTCAGGCTGCGGTGGTGTTTCCGTTCATCGTCGCGGCGCCGCGCTTTTTCAGCGGCGCCATTCAGCTGGGCCAGCTGATGCAAATTTCGTCCGCCTTCGGACGCGTGCAAGACTCATTGAGCTGGCTGGTGGACAACTACAGCAACCTGGCCGCCTGGCGCGCCACGACCGACCGCCTGACCAGTTTTGAGGACAACATTAGTGCTGTAACCCAACAAGGAAGTGCGCAAGCAGCTACTAATTTAATAGCATCTGGTGCGATGCCCGTTGCTGATGCGGGCGTGCTGACGGCCAGTGGACTGAGCCTGAACCTGCCCGGCGGCAGCACCTTGATGCAGGGCGTTTCACTGACGGCCCGGCCCGGTGACCGGGTGCTGTTCAAAGGCCCATCGGGCAGCGGCAAATCAACCCTGTTTCGGGCCTTTGCCGGCATCTGGCCGTTTTCAAAAGGGCAGTCGCACCTTCCCGACAACGCGATGTTTATTCCGCAGCGCCCCTATTTTCCTGATGGGTCGCTGCGCGACGCGCTGGCTTACCCGCAACCCGCGGCGCAGTACACCGACGAGGCGCTAAAGCAGGCTCTGGCCGACGCGCTGCTGCCGCAATTGGCAGGCCGGCTTGACGACAAGGACGCCTGGGGCCAGAAGCTGTCAGGCGGCGAGCAGCAGCGGCTGGCGATTGCGCGGGTGTTGCTGAAAAAGCCCGCGTGGATCTTTGCCGATGAAGCCACCAGCGCCCTCGACGAGACCGCCGAAAAATCTGTCTACGAAAAACTGCTGGCCCACGTGAAAGCAGTGGGCGGCGGCATCGTGTCTATTGCGCACCGACCGAATGTGGCCACGTTTCACAACCAGATTTGGGAGCTGGAAAAAGCGCCCGAGGGCTCCGGGGCCCGCTATGGTCTGGTCGCCCGTCCGCTGGCCCAACCAGGGACGGCAATGGAAAGCGCCCGGATTTGATTCACGCGTTGCCGCGTGTTTGCGCGTAGCGCGCGTAGCCCCGCATACGCAGCTCACACGCCGGGCAGGTGCCGCAGCCATAGCCCCACGCATGGCGATGCACCCGGTCACCCAGATAACAGGTGTGCGTGTGCTCGATGATCAGCTCGACCAGCGGCTGACCACCCAGCGAATCGGCCAGGCGCCAGGTGGCGGCCTTGTCGATCCACATCAGCGGCGTCTCGATCAAAAAGCGTTTGTCCATGCCCAACGACAGCGCCAGCTGCATGGCTTTCATCGTGTCGTCGCGGCAGTCGGGATAGCCGGAAAAATCGGTTTCGCACACGCCGGTGACCAGCACCTGCAAGTCACGCCTGTACGCGAGTGCAGCAGCCAGTGTGAGGAACAGCAAATTGCGGCCGGGAACAAAGGTATTCGGAAGGCCCGAGCTTTCCATCTTGAACGCCACATCGCGCGTCAGCGAGGTGTCGCTGACTTGCCCTAGCACCGCCAGGTCCAGCAGATGGTCTTCACCCAACTTGCAGGCCCAATGCGGAAAGGCAGCTTTCAATTCGCGCAGCACATTCAGCCGAGATTCCAGCTCGACGATATGCCGCTGGCCGTAATCAAAGGCGACCGTTTCAACACGCTCATACTTGGACAGCGCCTGGGCCAGACAGGTGGTCGAATCCTGACCGCCAGAGAAAAGAACAAGGGCAGAGGTGTGCATAAAAATCTTTCTCCTACAAGGAGCCGCGCCGCGCCAGGC
Organism: Polaromonas sp.; assembly: GCA_031365885.1. GTDB lineage: Bacteria > Pseudomonadota > Gammaproteobacteria > Burkholderiales > Burkholderiaceae_C > Polaromonas. Next base: position 2,197 of record JANLYY010000207.1, read on the forward strand.
TCTGCATTAGTGCGGTGATGCCGAATGTCCACGGCTCAACCTGAACGGATGTGGTGACGCGGTCGCGCAGACTGGCTTCGTTGCCCCGCGCAGGCCGACCAGCAGAGCCCGGGCTGCATCGGTGGGCAAGGTGACTATGGACTGAAGAATTTTTTTCATGGACTGCCAAGCTGCAAATCGTTAGTGGATCAAGACAGATTTTCGCTGATGTCCTACTGGAATTGGCGCTGAAGTCGCCGCCCGCTTTTCAGCCGCTCCGTTCAACATTTACTTCTGGTTAGGCATACCCGCAGTTTTTGACACTTTGGTCAGCCCACCGGATTAACAACGAGGCCGCGCTTTTGCAGCGCCATTCAACCTGAAAGTATCCGATGGATGACTGGTTCAATCTGATTCAATGGCCCGCCATGGCGGTCACGCTTGCGGCGTCATGGCTGGTCGCGTCCACAAAGGAGTCGCGCCGCAACACCGGATTCTGGATTTTTCTGCTCAGCAACGCCTTGTGGATTGTGTGGGGTTTGCACGATGGTGCCTTCGCGCTGGTGGCGCTACAGGTCGGGCTGGCCGGTCTGAACATTCGCGGCGCAATCAAAACCTGATTGCCCTTTTGGCACGCACCAGAGCGCTTCTCTGCGATGTGTACCTATGCATCCATACGCTATAGTTATAATAGCTTGTTACGCACGTATTACGGGGGCTAGAGGCTTAAATGACTCCATATATTGATTGGCTAACGAGTCCAACAATGCGCTTCGGTGATCCTAAAATGAAATCAGGCCGTACCAAACTTGGTGTCGAACCGAATGCCCGCCTTTTGCAGCAGCGGCGTCGGCAGCAGTCCGCCGGCGCACACAATAACCACGTCGTTTGGACAGCGCTCGGTCTGGCCTTCGGATTCAATTTCAACGTCGTGCTCTGAAATGGTCTTGACGGAAGAACTCATCATGACCTTCAGCCGCCCGGCGGTCTGTTGCTGCTCAAGCAAGAGGCGGTTTTTTTGTTTCACGCGCGAGAAAGCCGCGCTGCGGTAAGACAGACGAACGTCGGTCCCCAGCTGCTCTGACAAGGCAATAGCGGCCTCCAGCGCACTGTCTCCGCCGCCGACCACCAGCACCGCCTGCCCCTTGTATTGCGCCGGATCAGTCAGGCGATAAACCACCTTGGCGGACTCTTCGCCGGGCACGTCCAGTTTGCGGGGAGTTCCGCGTCGCCCCATGGCCAGCAGCACGCTGCGGGTCGAGTACTGCCCCGCACTGGTACGCACCACAAAACCGCCACCCTGCTTGTCTATGCCTTCCAGACATTCGCGGAAAGCGATTTGCAGCTCGGTTTTTTTGACAACGCCAAGCCAGAATTCGAGCAGCGCTTCTTTCTGGACCTCACCAAACTTGACAGTGCCGATCAGTGCCAGCTTGACCGGTGCGGTCATGGCAATCTTCTGCCGGGGATAGTGATAAACCGCGCCGCCGAGCGAGTCTTCCTGTTCGATCAATTTGTAGCGCAGCTTGTGATGCATGGACGACAAGCCTGCCGACAGGCCGGCCGGGCCGCAGCCGGCAATGACGACGTCATAGTCGAAATTGCCGTCCTTGCGCTTTTTCACAGAGTCGATAGCCTGGCGGCCCTGCTCTGCCGCCTTGCGGATCAGGCCCATGCCACCGAGTTCACCGGCGACGAAGATTCCCGGTACGTTGGTTTCAAATTCGGGAGACACGTCGGGTATGTCGATGCCGCGCTTTTCGGTGCCGAAGACCAAGGTAATGGCCTCCACAGGACAGGCCGCCAGGCACGCACCATGACCAATGCATGAGGCTGCGTTCTTGAGCACCGCCTTGCCATTGATGATGCCCAAAGCCTCTTCAGGGCAGGCCTTGACGCACGCGCCAGAGCCGATACAGCGGGCGTTGTTGATGACCGGATGCAGCGACGGTGGCTCGTTCAATCCGTTGTCGATGGCTTCCTGCAGCTCGTCCTTGTGGCCCGAGCGAATGCGCCGCCGCCGCGAAAGGTAAAGCACCATGCACAAGGCAATGGCGGCGATATAGAGAAAAATATAGTCCACGCTACGGAGTCCGGATGATAGAGGCAGGATACACGCCGGCAGCAGCCGTCAGGGCTTGACGATGTCGCGAATCTCCACCTTCAGCGCGCCAGCGCCGACGTTGACAGGGCCGGTCTGGCCCGACAAATCGCCGGCCTGCGGGAAGGCCTCTCCAGTCTTGCTGATGCGCGCACTGACAACAACCGAGCCAACGCCCGAAATTTTTGCTGCCGGCGACATGGCCGTGCTGTCGTCGAGCGTGAACTGCAGTGGCAGGTCTTTGACTTGTCTGCGCAAAATGGCCAGCGGCATGCCTTTGCCATCGGGGCCACGGGCGAAGACAAACAGGGTGTCTTCCGGGCCTGCCTGCTTTGCCAGCGCAGGCGCCAGCGACACCGTGCCACTGACCTGCTTGTTCGACAGGCTGACAACGGGCTGGGCAGCGGGTGTTGGCGGGGCAGTGGCGGTGGGCGGGGCAGCCGTGGCACCTGCCGATTTGCCCGCAACCGGGGGCAAACCGCCGAGCTCGCGCGCCTCGGCCAGGCCGGCCTGAACCTGCTGAACATAATTGCTGTCGGTCGGCCCGAACTGCACAACCTGTTCCCAGTACCTGACCGCGCCTGCGTAGTCCCTGCCGTCAAAGGCATTGGTTCCTGCCAGTGCAAGCGCCTTGACGTTGCGCGGGTCAATCTTCAGTGCTTTTTCGATCCACTTCATCGGCTCGCCTGCCAGCACACGTTTGTTCTTGACGGCCAGCGAATCGGCATAGTCAGCCAGCAACTGTGCATCATCGGCGCGCAGAGCCACCGCACGTTCGTAGGCAGGCAGCGCTTCGGGATGGCGGCCCAGCACGGTGTACGAGCGCCCCAGCATGGCCCAGCCTTCGGCGTCGTCGGGTTGTTCTTTCAGGCGCGCCACCAGTTTTGCGGTCATGGCCTCGATTTGTTCAGCCGTTGTCTGGTGCGAGGCTGCTCCTCCGCCGGGCTGCCCGGTCTGGCCCGCACCGGCCGCAGCCACACCGCCCGGCTCAACGCCGGCACCGACGGGCGAGCCCATAACCCAATAACCCGCACCGGCGATGGCCAACACTGCAACGCCCACCATGGCCAGCGCACCCGGCGACAAGCGCGCGGCTTTGCTGGCTGGCACAACGGCCGCCGCCATCGGCCGCGCAGCAGGAGCCGTTGCAACATCAGCACTGAAACCGGGAGCCAGAACGCAGTCGAGCAACTGGCGCTCAAGCACGGCACGGTTTTCTTCGTAAAGCGGCGTTGAAAGCGCGCCGGCTTCGTGCAGCTCCTTGAGTTGAAAAATCTGTTGCTTGAGCTTGGGGATATCTGGGTTCATGTCAAGTGGAGGGGCAAAGTGAATTCTTTAGCGGGCAGCGCGGGTATCTGGCACGGGCTCCGGTTCGGGGTCTATTTCGTCCGCATCGAACATCTCGGGCGCCATGCGACTGCGCCGGCGAAGTACAAAGAAAAGCGTAATGACCCCGCCCAGCAAAAAAGCGGCAGGCCCAAACCACAGCAGAGCCGTCGTACTCTTGAGCGGTGGCCGGTAAAGAACAAAGTC
>JANLYY010000020.1:0-7096 GCA_031365885.1 Polaromonas sp.
CTTGCTGCGCCACGCAGGCCACGCAGCGTTGGCGGCGGCAATCGCGGCCTCAGCATCGTTCGGCCCGAGATTGGCCACGTCGGCCAGCTTCAGGCCGTTCGATGGGTCGGTCACATCAAAGCGCGTGCTGCCCGCCAGCCAATGGCCGTTGATCAGCGCATCGGTTTTGAAAATGCTGGGGTCTTTTAGCAGCGAAAGGGGGGAGGTTTTCATGTCCATGGAAGGCTCTTTCAAAAGCGGGCGTTTGGGGTCGTCGGGCCGATGCAGGTCACATACCGGCTGTGCATTTACAAGCATAGCGTTTACCGGCGCGACATGCTCGAATCGCCGAAGTGCGCCGCATTCAGTCAATTCCTTTCACAGCAACCCAGATCAGAACAAATCTGCCGTGCGCGAACTGGAAGGCAGCGAGGCAGCGAGGCAGCGTCAAGGCGGCGTGGTTTGTAGTCATCAGCTTCGGGACTTAGTCACAGTTTTTTGGCCTTTTTTGACCGCCTATTTCCATCCTGCTGCTTTAAAGTTTCAGTATCGAAAGATTAAAGGCGGAAGCGGAGGACAACAGAAAAACGGGATGGGAGCGCGGCGACGGCAAGTCAAAAAGCGGAGTCAAACGCTGAGCCCAACGCGAATTTGCCGCCGCACAGTGGGAGCGTTGAAGGACGCGATGAACGGCACGGGCCGGCATCGCGGACCTGCCAGACAGCAGACAAGGGCAGGCTGGCAAAACACTAATGTGCTATCAAAATAATATCTTCTTATGCAAGGTTTGCGGGGGCTTTTGGCACAAATCATTGATAAGTTGGCTTCAGGCCGCCATCGGCGAAAAAGGGCGGCAAGCGACGATCAACAAAAGGGAAGGGAGCATCATGAAATCATTTGTTAAAGCCGACGGCGCTTTTGCAGCGATGCAATCACGCAGCGCGCATCAGCCCTGGATGAGCGCCGGGGTGCCCATTGCATCGTCGCTGGAAAGCATCGCCGGGGAGTTGTCTCTGCCAGCGGCTGTAGCGCACTTCAAGCGGTCGCAGCCGGGCGAACGACTCTGGGATGGCGCTCTGGCGCTGCTCTTCGTGGCCGCCTGTGCGGCGACCGGCTGGGTCGGCGCGGTTTTGCTGTAGCGCACCGCAGTAACTCGCTGCTCATGCGCCATGAAAAACATTTTTCTCGCCGCGTGGGGCGCTGGTCTTTCGCCGCTGGCGGCATGGCAACGCCGCCTCTGCACGACGCTGCTCGAGCCGCTGGTACTGCTCGCGCTGATTGCACTGACAGCCTGCGGCCCGCCGCCGCGCGCCAGCCAGCACCTGGCCGCTGCGCAACCTACTGATGCCCCGCCTGCAGCGCCTAAAACGCTTGAATCGACCCTTCAGCTGGGTCCAGACGTTGAGGAAATTCCGTTTTATCCGCAGATCGCCGAAAGCACCTACGGCGACATCGTGGCGGTGTGGGAGCAGTTTGACGGCGCGCACTACAGCATCTGGGGCAACAGCCGCCGCGTCTATCAAGGCTGGGGCCGCGCGCACCTGATGCAGACCAGCGACAGCGCGCATTCGTACAACCCGCGTGTAGCCGTTAACGCCCAAGCGCAGGCGGTTGCAGTGTGGGTGCAAATGGACAGCGCGCTGGGCACCTACGGCATCTGGTCCAGCCGCCTGGAGCCCGGCGCGGATTGGGGCACTGCGGTGCAGGTCATACACGGCAACTCCGCGCTCACCTATGCACCTGGCATTGCCATCGACGACCGGGGACACGCCGTTGCTGCATGGCAGCAGTCAGACGGGCGGCGCGTCAATGTGCGGGCCAGCCGGTATACACCCGGCGTTGGCTGGGGCCAGGCGAGCCGCCTGGAACACGGCGATGGCAACCTGGGCGCGCCGGAGGTGGCGATGGATGCCGACGGCAACGCGCTGGTTGTCTGGCCGCGCTTTCACCTCAACCGCAGTGAGCTGTGGGCCAGCGTTTATGCCTTTGCTGGTGGCGGCGCGTGGGATAAAGCCACGCGCATCGACACGGTTCCCGGTTATGTGTACGCCCCGCGCGTGATGGCAGTGGCAGGCGTGTCCGGCCAGTTCGCCGTGTTGTGGGACCAGGACGAAGGTTTTGTCACCGGGCCAGCTGCTGTCTGGGCCAGCCAATACCATAGCGGCCGGGGCTGGCGTGCAAGCAGTGCGCGATGCGCCAACAAGCTGCAGGCGCTGGTCACGGCGGGCGCGGACAAGGGCAGCCCGGCCGTTTCGGCAGCACCACGTCACACCGAAGAAGCCGCTATTTGCTATTAATTAAATAGCTGCTTACGCAAGTAATACGGGGGCTAAAGCCTTTTTTATAACCAGCGGCGCACCAGCCAGCGATTCCGGCTGCCATGGCCCCAAGCGCCGAACGCTCCCGCCTCAGTCAGGGGCAAACTTATAATCAAACTGCCGTCGCATCGTTGGTGATGCCGGTCCTGGTTCCAGCTGGCAAACCGCAATTGCGGTCGTGCAGCCCTCCGCTCCGTTTCCCTGTTCCCTTATTTCCAGACGCCCTGCGCCCGCCATGACCACACCCCATTTCTCTGTCGCCGACATCCGCAAAAGCTTTCTCGATTTCTACGCCGCTAAGGGCCACACCGTGGTGCCGTCCAGCTCGCTAGTGCCGGGTAACGACCCGACGCTGATGTTCGTCAACTCGGGCATGGTGCAGTTCAAGGACGTGTTTTTGGGCACCGACAAACGCCCGTATGTGCGCGCGGCGTCGGTACAGGCCTGCCTGCGTGCCGGTGGCAAACACAACGACCTCGAAAACGTCGGTTACACCGCGCGGCACCACACTTTTTTTGAAATGCTGGGCAACTGGAGCTTTGGTGACTACTTCAAGCGCGAGTCGATTCACTGGGGCTGGGAACTGCTGACGCAGGTCTACAAGCTGCCGCCAGAGCGGCTACTGGCCACCGTGTACGAAGAAGATGACGAGGCCTACGACATCTGGACCCAAGAGATCGGCTTGAGCCCCGAGCGCGTGATTCGCATTGGCGACAACAAAGGCGGGCGCTACAAGTCCGACAACTTCTGGATGATGGCCGACACCGGCCCCTGCGGCCCGTGCAGCGAGATTTTTTACGACCACGGCCCGCACATTGCCGGTGGCCCACCGGGCAGCCCCGATGAAGACGGCGACCGCTTCATCGAAATCTGGAACCACGTCTTCATGCAGTTTGATATGCAAGCCGATGGCTCCGTCAAACCGCTGCCGGCGCCGTGTGTCGACACCGGCATGGGGCTGGAACGCCTCGCCGCCATCCTGCAACACGTTCACAGCAATTACGAGATTGATATTTTTGACGCACTGATCAAAGCCGCATCGCGAGAAACGGGCGAGAAAGACCTGAACAACAAAAGCCTGCGCGTGATTGCCGACCATATCCGCGCCACTGCGTTTCTGGTCAGCGACGGCGTGAACCCGAGCAACGAGGGGCGCGGCTACGTGCAGCGCCGCATCATTCGCCGCGCGATTCGACACGGCTACAAGCTCGGCAAGAAGACGCCGTTTTTTCACAAGTTGGTGCCGGATCTGGTTGCGGTGATGGGTGATGCATACCCGCGTTTGAAGAATGATGCGGCACGCGTGATGGAGGTGCTGCGGGTGGAGGAAGAGCGGTTTTTCGAGACGCTTGAAATCGGTTTGGAAATCATTGGCAGACAGTTTCGCGAGTGGGAAGCTCTCGATCTTGCCGATGTGGAAAAGCAGAAAAGAGATCAACCTGAACGTACTCCACGCGTAAATCACAAGCCCAGAGTGTTCGATGGCGATCTTGCGTTCAAGCTGCACGATACATACGGTTTTCCGCTCGACTTGACTGCAGATGTTTGCCGTGAGCGTGGTTGTTCTGTCGATGAGGATGGCTTTAATGCAGCCATGAGCCGGCAGAAAAATGATGCCCGCGCCGCCGGGAAATTCAGGATGGACCGCGCGCTCGACTACGCAGGCGTTGGCCATGCGTTCACCGGTTACGAGCTGCTGGAAGAGCCGGCAAAAGTCGTCGCGCTGTATGCAAACGGCGCTTCGGTTCAGGAATTAAAGGAAGGCCAAAGCGGAATCGTGGTATTGAACACCACCCCGTTTTACGCCGAGAGCGGCGGTCAGATCGGTGACCAGGGCCGCCTCACCGTCGGTGACACCACCAAGGACGGGCAGTTCGAGGTCGACGACACACTGAAAATCAGGGCCGATGTGTTTGGCCACCATGGCGCAGTCAGCTACGGCACGCTGAAGGTCGGCGATGCGGTGATGGCACAAGTCAACACGGCGGTGCGCGCCGCCACCGTGCGCAACCACAGCGCCACGCACCTGATGCACAAGGCGCTGCGCGAGGTGCTGGGCACGCATGTGCAGCAAAAAGGCAGCCTGGTGAACGCCGAGCGCACACGCTTTGACTTTGCGCACAATTCGCCCGTCACCGACGCGCAGATTCGCGACATCGAAGCCCGCGTGAACGCCGAGATTCTTGCCAACGTGGCGACCGACGCCACCGAAATGGACATGGACGCGGCGCAAAAATCAGGTGCAATGATGCTGTTCGGCGAGAAGTATGGCGACACCGTGCGCGTGCTCAGCATTGGTTCAAGCAAGGAACTCTGCGGCGGTACGCACGTCACCCGCACCGGCGACATCGGCCTGTTCAAGATCGTGGCTGAAAGCGGCGTGGCGGCGGGAGTGCGACGGGTCGAAGCCGTGACCGGCGAAAACGCGCTGGCTTATCTGCAGTCGCTCGAATCCACCGTGCAGGGCGCCGCAGGCTCGCTCAAAGCCAGCCCGTCCGAGCTGCAAACCCGCATCGGCCAGGTGCTGGACCAGGTCAAGTCGCTGGAAAAAGAAATTGCTGCGCTCAAAGGCAAGCTGGCGTCATCGCAGGGCGATGAGCTGATGCTGCAGGCCGTCGATGTGAAGGGGCTAAAAGTACTAGCCGCCCGACTCGAAGGTGCCGACGCGAAAACGCTGCGCGACACGCTGGACAAGCTGAAAGACAAACTGAAAACCGCCGTTATCGTGCTGGCCGCCGTCGATGGCGACAAAGTGCAGATCGCAGCCGGTGTAACGAGTGATAGCGTGGGCAAGATCAAGGCCGGCGAGCTGGTCAACTTCGTCGCACAACAGGTCGGCGGCAAAGGCGGCGGCAAGGCCGACATGGCGATGGCCGGCGGCACCGAGCCTGCAAAGTTGAATGACGCGCTGAAGTCGGTGCAGAGCTGGGTTGCCGAGCGGGCTTGATGGGCGCAGCTCGCGCGTGCTGAGTCGTCTAGTCGCTATTGAATTAATAGCTGCTTGTCACGTATTTATTGGGCTGCAGCCTGTTTTTCTTGAAAAATTAGCGCAAGGCGCCCTCAGCGGTGCAAAACAGTTCGTCAAATGCCGCGCGCGCCCGAAGCAAGAAAGCCTCCGTCCACGGGCATCACGATGCCCGAGACATAAGAAGCCTCCTCGGATACCAGGTACAAGACCGCCGATGCGACTTCTGACGTCGTGCCGTAACGGTTCATCGGAATCGCGCGCGAATAGTCTTCCCGAAATTTTGCCGTGTGAAGCGCTTGCGTCATCGGTGTATCGACCGGACCCGGCGCCACCGCGTTCGCGGTGATGCCGAATTCGGCCAGCTCGACGGCCATCTGGCGCGTCAAGCTGATAACTGCACCTTTGGAAGTGCCGTAAGCGGTTCGACCCGTCCCGACGGCGCGCATGCCTGCCACCGAGGCGATGCTGACAATCCGGCCCCAGCGGTTTTTGACCATCAGCCGCGCTGCATGTTGACTGCACAGAAAAGTCCCCGTGACATTGACATTCATCGTCGCGGCGAAGTTTTCGAGCGGAAACTCAAGGAAGGGAAAGACCTTTGCGATACCTGCGCAGTTGACCAGGACATCGCAGCGTCCGTACTCTTTTTCAACCTGGGAAAACGCGGCTGCAACCGATTCGGGCCGACCTGCATCCATCAGCAATGGCGCGGCGGCCCAACCCTGGTCGCACAGCTGACTCGCCATCGCGCGGGCGGCTGCTTCGTTGATGTCGGCTATCAATACCGTCAAGCCGTTTGCTGCCAGGCGCGCGGATACTTCAGCGCCGATGCCCATTGCGCCGCCTGTCACCACGGCTACACGCGGATTGCCTGCTTGCTTGCTGTCCATACTTGGGTCCTGCGTAGTCGATGGGTTAACTGGCCGGGCTGCAGTCCCGGTGATTAAAACATCCAACGGGTCATGCAGTGCCTTGCAGCGCTTGGATGAAATAGCGCTCGTCGCCCATTTGGCCACCCTTCAGCGCGATCTGCAATTCGCGCAGATGCTGCTGCGTCGAGATAACCCGGCAAAGTGGCGCGCCAGGTGCCAGGCGTGCCTCGATCTCGAGCGCGTCCGGCGCCAGCACCCGGGTGATTTGACTCGACGTGTCGCCACCGGACAGCACCAGTCGGCGCAAAGGCGCTGCCAGCAAGATCGCCTGGACGATCAGGCCGAGCCGCATGCCCAGCAAGCGGCCGCCGCCGTGTTTTGCCTGCGCCCGTGATGTGCCGGGCGACACCAGCGAGGAAATCATGGCCTCGATGCGCGGGTCAGCGGGGCCGCGTGCGGTATGCAGCATGACGCTGCGGCCTTGCTGCAGCAGCGCAAGCACATCTGCGACCACCTTCGACGATGCCGCCTTCCAGCACTGCGCATCAACCAGCGCGCTCGCATCGACTGGCACATCAGCAAAACCGGCTTCGATTGCTGCTTCAATTTGCAGCGCGCTGAGCGCAGAAGCACTGCCTGAGATAGCCAAAACTTTTTCGACAGCGGCAAACGACGCGTAGCCTGGGCTGGAAAACTCTTGTGGGCCGCTCTCACGCCACCACTGCGTCAACGCGTACTCGACGCCAGACGAGCCCACGACGAAAGCCGGTGGGTGTCGCTGGGCATGGGCGTCCAGCAGCCGGCCGACTTCCAGCATATGCGCCGGAGTCAGCCCGTCGAACAACACGGCGTCAGGCTGGCCATTGACCAACGCCGCCAGCTGTGCGTCCAGATCTGCACGATCACTTGCGAAATTGGCGACCACGAACTTGTCGATGGACAGCGTGGTCTGACGCGCC
>JANLYY010000023.1:0-12726 GCA_031365885.1 Polaromonas sp.
GACTTTAGTTTAAGTCAGTAACATATTGATTCATTTGTTGTTTTCAGCGGACTAGTGGGGTTGGACCGCTTGCATGTCGGGTTTTGCTCGCTTAATCTCGCCGTAGGGCAAAGCTCGGAATCACAAGAAAATAGCTGAAGAAGCAATACAGGTTGTGTATCTTCCGGAATATAAAGTAAAAAAACCTATGCGTTGGTTAAGTGCAAATTTGAAAGACAGCGTGCTGGCGCTACTCGGTGGCGGTGAGATTTCCCCCGCTGTGCTTGAAGACCGTACCGAAGACATACGTGTTTTTATACTGGCGGAACTGGGTGAGTTTGCCGAAGAGCACTACCCCAGACTGGTTCGTAACGTGACGTATGCGCAAGATGCTCAGGGCTTGTGGTACACGCGCGGTGAGGTGATGGCTGTGCTGGCAGACATGCATGGCGAGACCATTGCCCGCGAAAAAATCCAGCGAATCAGTGACAAATTCAGGGGCCTTTTGCCTCGCGGCCTCAGCTCCAGGCCCAGCCCGCTCACCACGCATTGACCGTTCATCCACCGATTTAGCGGTGCCCCCACAGTAAAAAAGCATCCCGGTTTTCCACCACGAGCCGGGTATTGCAGCCGACGGGCAAGACGACTTTTGTCGCCACATGTCCGAACGGCAAGCCCCTCAAGACCCGTGCCCTGATTTTGCTTTGCAGCCAGGCGATCACGCCCTGCAGCTTGAAACCCCTGTCGTGCGCCACCAGTTTGTAGTCGGTGAACTGGCCAAAAACAATGGCTTTCTGCGCCGCCAGCACACCGGCATTCAGCAGTTGGGTCAGCATGCGCTCGATGCGGTAGGGGTGCTCGCCAATGTCCTCAAGAAACAGCACGCCGCCCTTGATGGACGGCATATAGGGCGTTCCTACCAACGACGACAGCACGGCAAGATTGCCGCCCCACAGCACCGCACTGTTGATACTGAATTGGCCTTCAGCCGAGGTATTACCTGCGCTGTCAGCTATCGAATTAATAGCGCCCCTGGGTAATCGCCAGCCCGTGCCTTCGCCCTGCCCTGTGATCAGATCGTCAAAACAGGCGGTCATGATGTCGTCTGGCTCGCCCTCGGTGCCGAAGTCGGCCTCTACTGCCGGGCCGGCCCAGGTCACCGAACCGGTCTTAGCCAGAACCGCGCACTGGAACGCGGTGAAGTCGCTAACGCCCACAAACTGGGTTCCTTTTTCAATCGACCGGGCAATGGCTTTGTAGTTGATGCCGGGCAGGATGCGCGTCAGCCCATAGCCACCGCGTGAGATCAACGCAACGTCGGCGCCACTGGCCGCCGCACGGTGAATGGCGGCCAGGCGGGTTTCGTCGTCCCCTGCAAAACGCTGGCTCGTCGCCAGAGCCGCTTCATCGATTTCAACCGCATAACCCCGCAATTCAAGGCGCTTGACGCCTCGTTTAAAACTGGCTTTGTCGCGCACCGCGCTGGAAGGCGAATAGATATAGATATGTTTTTTCACGCCTGCGAGTATCCCATTGCTGCCTTGGATGTCGCAGTTTGTTCAATGGCGCAAAAAGTGTTTGCGGTAGCGTGGAGCGAGGTCACCCAAGCGCAGCAACATCGGTAAATCGGCGGTGTTAAAGGCTGCGTCCAGCGCGGGGGGGCCCAGCAGGCGGGCGCCGCAGCGCAAGTAGCCCTTGACCAGCGGCGGCGCTAACGCTGCAGCGTCGCCGGGATGCGGTGAGTCAGACAAATAGCCCAGACTCGGGCTCCACCCGACGCGCGGCTGCACCCGCAGCTCTGGCGCCACCAGGTGCGTGCGTTGCAGACGATTCCACAAACCAGCGGCAGATTGCCCACCGTCACCCAGGCTGATGCTGGCGCAGCCGATCATCGTGTCCAGCCGGCGCTCAAGCATGTACTGAAGCAGCGCCGACCACAGCGCCATGATGACCGCGCCAGAGCGCCAATCGCGGTGTACGCATGAGCGCCCCAGTTCCAGCGCATGTTCACGCAGCCCGGAAAGCGGCGCCAGGTCGAACTCGGTGTCGATATAGAGGCCACCCGCGCGAAGCGCAGCCAGCGGTGGCAACACGCGGTAGGTACCTATCAACTTGCCAGCGCCTGGCCAGTTTTCGACCAAAGTGCTGACCATCAGGTGGTCGCAAAAAGGATCGAAGCTATCGGCGTCAAGACCTGCCGGCGTGCCAGCAGGCGGGTTCAGGCGGGCGCCCATTTCTTCTGCAAAGACCAGGTAACGCAGGCGCTGGGCTTCCCGCACGTCCTGCTCGCAATTGGCCCAGCGCACGGTGATAGTTCTATGGCCTGACGGCCAGCCGTTGTCAGGCGTAGCCTGCAAATGGGTTGCATCGGCCCTGGGCGGAGAGATGGCTTCCAGGGTCATGAAAAGCGTTAGTTTGATGGCGGGTAAAGGGAGATCAGACGCTGCTGGCGATGGTTCAGCCGCATAAGTGCCATCAGGCCAATCGGCCTGACGCCTCTTTTGCGCATGGCGTGGCCAATGGCAAACAAAATGCGCTGTTTCTCAAAAATCATTTGAAAACCAGCCAGCACGCCGGTTTCCGGGTCCCAGGCCTGAATCGCTTCGGAGCCGGCACCGTTAACTTCCATGATGGTGAAGCCGCGCCCGGCTTCAAGCGCTTGCAGACTGTCGAAACGCACGTCGAAACGCCCAAAGTGAAAGCTCGGCATGTCGCGCGCAATAGCATCAACTGCCTGCGTGAGTTGCGCTGTGATACTGGCGCGTCCGTCGCGGTACACCCCGCCCACGCGCGTCGATCCGATAGTTGCCAGCCGAACCACTTCTCCGCTGGTGGGCACTCGTGCACCGTCGTACCCCGGTTGATGTCTGGATGAGTCAATCAGGCGGGCAGCTCGGGGATCGGCGGCAATCAGCGCTGCAATGGTGCTGTTTCCATCGCCGGTCACGCGGGGAAAATAACGCAGCGCCAAACCAATGACGCGGCCCTGAGCCGAGTCCGGGTCGCGCGCATAAAAAATCCCCGCCTCGCCTTCTTCGGGCAAATACTGCTGCAACACGATCACTTCGTTGGCTGGAAACCCTTTCAGGTACGTGCGCAGTTCCGGCATGCTCGCCAGCAACCGAACGCCGTAGCCGCACAGACCCAGATCGGGTTTGGCGATCAGTGGCCACGACAACCCCGCGCTGTCGAGCGTTTTTTGGAGTTCGGCGTCGGGCATGGGCCGGTGCGTTGAAACGGCGCAGTAAGCCGCGGTCACTGCGCGGGCCACCGGGCCCATGCCGCTGAAGTATTCCAGCTTGCCTTCGCCCACCAGACCGCCCGAGGTGATGGCCGGGTTGGCCGCCGACGGCAGTGTGGTACTTCCGTAGCGCAGCGCCAGCCACAGCCATTGCACTGTCAGCGGAACGCAGATCAGCCATTTCGGCATACGCTCAAGCAGACTGCACGCATGATGGCTGGCTTGATGGTCCTGGCCGCGTGCCGACAATGCCGCAACCGTATGCGCGCTCGCGTTGAGATTCAGTTCTGCGTCCATTACGTGGCTCCGCCGCGCCGGGTGGCGATCAGACCAACAGCGGCGATCCGGTCCACCTGCGCGTACACCGGCTGCTCCAGCTCTTCGCCGAAGACGTCCGGGTCTATTTCGGAATACGACCACGTGCAGTCGGCTTCATTCAGCAAGGGCTGCATTTCGGCACGAAAGTCATCAATCCCGTTGACGATGGCAACCCCGGTGTACAACAGCAGTTGCCCGCCGGGGGCCAGCCGGTCCAGCGCCTCTTGCGCAATTCGCACGCTGAGCGCCCTGCCCAGCCGCTCGCCGCCATGTCGGTAAGCGCGCTGCGCGGCATCGTGCAGGTAGGGGGGATTGGAAATGATCAGGTCAAACTGGCCCGTCACGACCGACAAGGCGTCGCCCTCGGCAAGCCTGACCGGCAGACAGCCATGCGCCGCGTTGGCACTGGCATATTCCAGCGCTAACGGGTTGATGTCATTCATGGTCAGTTCGAGGCTTGCGCTCCGGTCTGAACCTGCCATCGCGCGGGCCGCAACCACCAAGCCAGCCCCGCTGCCGCAGCTCACGTCAAGCACTCTGAATGGCCTGCCGATTCGGCTGGGTGCTAGCTGCCCGCAGCCTGGCAATGCCTGCTGAATGAAGCGCGCAAAACGGTAAGTGTCCGGGCCGAAAAAAACAGCGTCATTCTTCAGGGTGGGAAAGGCTGTGTGAAGGAATAGGTCGTTGTCAATTGAAGAAATTCTGACCGTGCTGCGCAGCAATTCACCGTGAGGCAGCAACACACCGGCATCGTGCATCAGCACCCGTAAATCGGGGGACACTGCCGCTGGCTTGAAAGGCAGGCTCCAGCCAAAAATATCGCGCAGCGTAGTGCCAGTTGCAGTTCCACGCCGGTCAAGAACGCGCTGGTGCGTCAGAGGCGTCGGTGTGATGAAGCGATAGCCCGTGGATGCCACAGCCGTCAGCAGGCGCGTCAGCTGTGCGGTCTGCCCTGTGCCTGCCGACCGCAAATCAGGGCACGAAGCCGCAGCGTCTTCGCGCCGGGTGCCAGGATCTGCTAACACAAGGGCACCGCCGCTGTTTTTTGTCGGTCATGGGGATTTGCCACATCATCGCGAAGCTGCGGCGCCTGAAATTGCGCGCTGTAGCGGTCAAAGCAGCACGCACCGCAATGCAGCCGCATCAGGGCGCCCTCTGCAATCAGCGGCGCGCAACTCGGGTCAGCATCGACCAGCGGCCGGATGACTTCGCGTAGCCAGGCCCGGGCATGAGAAACATCCAGCGCCGCATGCAAATCGAAATACGCGCGCATGCGGCCGTCCAGCCCGAGGCGGCGCATGCCGTTGGATACTTTTTTCACCCGCGCCGGTGCAGTCAGCTCAATGACGCCCAGCGCGCCGAGGGACTGGTAGGCGTAGCGGCGCGCCAGGGCCAGACCGAGCATCGTGTTGCTAAGCGCCAGCGATTCCCAGACGGTTTCATTAATGGCCGGTTTTAAGTCAAGCTCGCGCACCATGCGCTCCAGCATCTGCCCGTGCATGGCGCTTTCCTTGCCGTGACCCATCTCGTCCCAATAATTTCTGGCGCATTCGAGTTTGGCTTGTACCGGCAGCTTGACCTGGGTGTAAGCCAGCAAATCCTCAAACCCCGCTTCGCCCGCAGCCTCCTGCGTCAGGAACCAGCGCATCTGGGCCATCGTGGCGCGCGATTCCAGCCAGTCGAACAGCGCATGCTGCTGACCGGGGCCATGGGCAGACAGCGATTGAAACCAAGTCGCAAAGTCATCGCCACGGGTGAAATGGCCTGGCAGCAGAGGTGCCACGCCGGCGCGCAGGGATTCAATGAATTCGCCTTCAGCCAGCTGCCACGCGACGTTGTATTGCAGGTCTTGATGCCAGTGCGGCGAGGGTCTGGAAATCGCCACGCGCTGCAGGTTAAACCGAGCCAGCGCCCGATGAAAAACTTGCGGGGCAGACCTCTTGAATTCGAGTGGAAGAAGCCTGTTTTTATGCGCTTTAAAACTCATCAACGATTGTTTCCGCAGGCTCGGCGCCCGACAAGACTGGACGTGTATCAATCAGGCCCGCCCCTGCGTAGGCCGTTGCCGCGACTGCGGGCGTCTTTGTCAGACCGCCGTCAGTGGCGCAACAAGAACCTTAGCGCGGTGCAAGGATTTGGTCGCCCACTTCACCGAACAGCGCGACGGCTTTCTGGGCCACCACCCTGCCCTGTTCCTGAACGAAATGGCCCGAGTCGTCCAGAATGAGGGCCTCGCCGCAGCCCCGAATCGATGCCTTCAATTGCTGCATCACCGGCAGCCCCAACACCGGATCTCGCGCGCCGACAGCCATCAGGGTGGCGCGGTTCCACGATGTGCGCCAGAACTCGAGCGCCTGCCGCGAAACTTCCGCACCGTCGGCGGCCGCAAGGTCAGGCACCATCGCCGGAAAAGCCCGCGTCGCCGCCCGATGACCCTTGTCGGGAAACGGTGCGTTGTAGGCCGCGCATTCGGCCGCGCTCATCTGCGGATTGCCGCGCGCAAACAGGCGGGCAATGTCGAAGTCGGGATTTTTCGCACACATCGCGCGCCAGGCCAGAAATCCCGGCGACAGCGGCGCATCGCCCGTGGCCAGCATCGTGTTCATGACCACCAGGCCTGCGTAGCGCCAGGGTGCCGCCATAGGCAAGGTCAGACCCAGCAAGCCGCCCCAGTCCTGAACCACCAGCACCACGTTTTGAAGATCCAGCCGCTCGACAAATTCAAGCAACACCTGGCGATGCCCTTTGAAGGTGTGAAAGCTTTCCTTTTTCGGTTTGTCGCTCTTGCCGAAACCGATCAGATCGGGCGCGACAACGCGGTGCCCGGCCTGCAAAAAAACCGGAATCATCTTGCGGTACAGATAGCTCCAGGCGGGGTTGCCGTGGAGACACAAAAAGGTCATGCCAATAGAAGGCGCGTCGCTGGAGGATTCGTCCAGGCAGTGCATGCGAAGGCCGCCAAGCGCCGGCAGATCGCTGATGTATTGGGGCTGCCAGGGGTAGTCGGGCAGATGCTGAAAAGCAGTATCGGGCGTTCGCAAGGCATCGTCGCGCAGTGGATGGTTTTGCTGCGACTGCTCTTTCTGGTCAGCGCGCCGCTGGCGGAAAAAGTCCTGCAACATGGCACCGCATTCGTCGGCGAGGACGCCGCTTTGCAGGGCCGTCCGGTGGTTCAGCGCGGCCTCGGAAAACAGATTGACGACCGAGCCTGCAGCCCCCGTTTTCGGATCGGCAGCACCGAAAACCACGCGTTTGAGCCGCGCATGCAGCATCGCACCGCTACACATCGCGCAGGGCTCCAGCGTGACGTAGAGCTCGCAGTCGTCGAGCCGGTAGTTGCCCAGCGCCAGGGCGGCGGCGCGCAGCGCAACAATCTCGGCATGGGCAGTCGGGTCGTGGTTACCAATCGGTGCATTGCGTCCGGTAGCGATCACCTTGCCTTGGCGCACCACCACCGCGCCGACCGGAACCTCGCCGCTGGCAGAAGCTTCTCTGGCCTGCGCTAGCGCAAGCTGCATGAAATGAGTGTCAAAGGCTGTATTCATGCCGCTATACCTTTAATAGCTGCTTACGCAGGTATTACGGGGGCTAGATGCCGATTTGATCATTATTTATTGTCGTCACGCACGGGGCGGGCCTGCTGCATCTGCGCCGATACCCAGCTGGTCCATCCACCCGGCCAGTGCCTGCTCGTTTTCACCACCCTGCGCATACAGCGCCCGCATCGCGGCATGTGCCTCGGGACGGTGCTGGTTGAGCTTGACCTTGCACTGGAGTTCAATCACCGCCAGCTCGAACGCGACGATGCCGTTCATCATCTTGTGCTGGTAGTCCTCGGCCAGCCCTCGCCACTGGTCGGCGTAGGCCGGGTCATGGTCGG
Source organism: Polaromonas sp. (assembly GCA_031365885.1). GTDB lineage: Bacteria > Pseudomonadota > Gammaproteobacteria > Burkholderiales > Burkholderiaceae_C > Polaromonas. The sequence continues at coordinate 7,419 of JANLYY010000023.1, forward strand.
CAATCAGGTGTTTGAGCAGGTGGTCCTTGTCATCGAAATGCTCAATCAGCCGCGCCTCGACAGTGCAATGAACCGCGACGTAGTTCCATGTCGGCACGCGCACCAGATCAGGGTAGACGCGCGGCGTCATGTAGGCGTGCGGACCCATGAAAGTCACCACCGCTTTCGGCCGGGTTTGCAGGTAACGCCAGTGCGGATTGGGTTTGGCGCAATGGCCCAGCAGGACGATTGGTGCTTCCTGGCCGGCTCTGGTGGTCTGCTTCAGGTGCAGAGGCAAATGGGTTACGTAGGGCAGACCGGCATCGTCGGTGCTGATCAGGCTGGCAAAGGGGTGGGACTGCATCAGCGCGGCCGCCTGCCCGGCGTCGCCCTTGAATTGCGGAGGAAGGTACATGCCCTGAAGTATGGCCGAAGGCGCAGGTCAACGCATGGCCGAGAGGCCTGCATGTTTGCCCCGATAACGCCATGTCGTCAAAGCCCGGCCATGAAAGCCAGCAGAAGCTCATTGACCGCTGCAGCGCGTTCGCGCTGTATCCAGTGCCCTGCGCCATCGAGAATGTGGCAGCCGCGCAGGCCGGGCAGCGTCGTGGGGAAATGATCGATCTGCGAACGCGCGCTGGGGAACTTCAGCACGTCGTCGCGTGTACCCGCCACGAACAGCGATGGCTGATGGATGATCGCGCCGCGCCAGGGAGCCAGCAATTGCGTCGAAAGCGCCATGCTGCGGTACCGGTTCAGGCCACCCCGAAAGCCGGTGCGACTGAACTCGCGGGCCACATAGGCGAGGTCTTCACGGTCCAGCCAGGCAGGCAGCACGTCGGGCTCGACCGTGGTTTCCAGAAAGCCGGCGCCAGGCGCCAGTACGCCAGCGACCACCCGTCCAGGTCCGTTGCCGGACATGCTGTAGGCCAGCCGCCGCAAGCTCGCCTCGGGGTCTGCGCCCAGTTCGGATTCCACGACGCCCGGCGTCTGGAAATACTGCATGTGGAAGGTCTTGATGCCCTGCTTTTCCAGCGCGTCGAGCAGGTTGACACCCGACGGCGGTGAAAAAGGAACGCTCAGACCGACCACCGCCCGAAAAATATCCGGTCGCAGCAGCGCCGCAGACCACGCCACCGCGGCACCCCAGTCATGGCCGACGATAACGGCCTGCGTCTCGCCCAGCGCGTGGACAAGTTCTGTCATGTCGCCGACGTGGTGCAGCATGGTGTAAGACGCCACGTCGGGGGGCGCGTCGGTGCCGCCGTAGCCGCGCATGTCGGGCGCCACCGCCCGGTAGCCAGCGCTGGCCAGCGCGGCCAACTGGTGTCGCCAGGAGCACCATGATTCTGGAAAACCATGGCACAGCAGCACCAGCGGCCCACGGCCCTGCACGGCCACCCGCATGTGGATGCCATTGAGCAGCAGGGTTTGCAGCGTCACCTCGTTCATCAGATGGCGGCTAAAAGTCTGGGCAGGTTGGCCGCCGCAGCGCTCGCCTTGGCACCGCTCTCCTTGATCCGCGCGAACTTCGCGGAGTCGTCTGCTTTCACACCGCGCATCATCGCCGTCACGCTGTTCAGGCGGCATTGCGACAGCCACGTGTGTACCCCGGGGTGCTGACGCCAGCGTGCGGTGTTGGCCAGCGTCACAGCCCACATGGTCAGCCAGTCGGCGGGCGCCTCCGGGCTGGGTACGACAGTACACAAGGCGTTCATGGCCTCCTCGTCGCCGAGGTGGCATTCAACATAAGCGGTCAGCGCCGCGCTGAAAAGCGGCTGGCACCAGCGCACCATCAGCAGGTTGATGTGGTCACCATCGAACACCGGCAGGCCCGGCGGCGGCTTCACGATGGCGCCGGCACTGCAATCGATGTAGAGCGTGTCAGGGTCTGCCGGCACCCTGCCCTGGTCCAGCACGATCTGCGCAGGCTCGATCACTTTGACGTGGCCTATCCACACGACGTCTTCAATGCGCCGGAGCTGCGCCAGCTCGGCCTGCGACACCACGGCGCAGAGGTAGGTGGTGGGCTCCACCGACCGGTCGATGCGCATCAGCAAGCCACGCTCCTCCAGCCTGGTGAACAAGTCGGTCAGCGACGTGGCCTCGGCGATGGACTCAAACTGGCCGATGGTGCTGCCGATGGTCCGATCAAAATCGTCGGCACCGGGCTGGTTGTTCGCGCGGTCCATCAGCCAGGCATCGCGCGGCATGATCCAGCGGGTACGGTGCGGCGGCACCCCGTTCTGGAGCAGCCACAAAACAGCGTCCATGCCGGTCTTGCCGGATCCGACCACGGTATAGCACGCGTAAGGACGGTCGATCTGGGGTATCTGGTTCATCGGCACGCAGCGCACCCCCGGGGCGACCGTATATTTGGGCGGATGGGTTGACGGCACCGCCGTCTGGGCGTGCGTGGCATTGACCACCTTGCGGCGCACTGTCACCTGCTGGCGTTCCCCGCTGGTCAGTGACTGAATCTGGTGCGAACCGTCTGCGCCCCTGCTGTGCTCGGACATCGGCAACCACCGCACCCTGCCCGACGGCAAGAAGCGCTGCTGCATCACCTGGTCGAAGTAGGCCAGCACCTCGACGCCCGAGGCCAAGCCGTAAAGCCCCTCATTCAGACCGGTCTGGTCTTTGGCCCAGTTGCTTAATTCTCGCGAGGCCACGCCATAGAACGCCGAAGGCTGGTGCAGCCGCACGAACGGGTAGGCGTCATTCCAGTGCCCGCCCGTGCGATGGTGGCGGTCTGCAATCAGCACCGTGGCATCGGCGTTTTCGGTGAGTAGCGTATCGACAAAGGCCATGGCGGTGGCTCCGGCGCCACGACGAGGTAGTCAGTTTCGATGGAGGTATTCATGTCGCGTCCGTTGTCAGGGGTGGAAGGTGCGCAATACAGTCGGTGGAAGACAGGCACCATCGCGCGCGCGTCGGTCAGATCGTTGCAGTGTGGCCGGACTTCCCTGCCGTCCAGCGCTGCAGCTTGCTGCGCGCGTCGTTGGTCGTGGGGTCCATGAAGCTGTCGTGCTCGGCGCGTTTCGCGCACAGCTCGATGACGTAGCCGTTGGGGTCGCGAAAATAGATCGAGTCGACCATGCCGTGGTTCGACGAACCCCGTGTTTCAATGCCCGCCGCCTGGCCCTTGGTCAACATTGGCTGCAGCGCTTCGGCAGCGACTTCCAGCGCGATATGCAGGTCGAAGTCGTGCTGGCGCTTGAACTCGAAGGGCATGTCGGTGGTTTCAAAAAACGCCAGGTGGGAACCATCTTCCATACGGTAGAAGGTGTGCAGCGTGTGCGTGCTGCGCCCGGTTTTGGTTTCGCTAAGCTCCAGCGTGCCGACCAGCGGCAGGCCGAGAAAGTCTTCGTAGAAGCAGCGCGTTTCTTCCGAGTCGCGGCAGCGGTAGGCGTTGTGGTGCAGTTTGCGGATCATGGCTGGCCGCTCAATTATCTGAAAGCGGCGTACTTGCAGGGCGCGACGAAACAGGTGTAGACACCTTCATGGCGGCAATCCAGCGCGCTCCTGTCGCGCAGGCATGGATTGCTCCCTGGCCGGCGCTGTTTTTCCTCACTCAATGACCTGATCAGCGCGCTTCAGCACTTCCGGTGGAATCGTGACGCCAAGTTCGTGCGCCACCTTTTGATTGACCAGCAAAGTCTGCCGGGTGACCACCTCGAACGGCGTGTCGGCTGGCTTCGCCCCCTTGAGAATCTTTTAAACGACCAGCGGCATCTTCGGATAAGTATCGGTAAAGGCGGTGCCATAGGACATCAGGACGCCCGCGCCAGAGCTGCCGCCCCAGAACAGGGCCGGAATGCGGCGTGCCGTCGCAGTTTCGGCGATGGGTCCTGGAGTCTGGAAGGTAACCGGAACTTCCATGACCACCAGCGCTTCAGCGTTTTCAGCGACTACGGAATCGAGCGCCGCAGCCCAGTCTGGCGTCGGGCCGCGCAACTTGAGGGTTTGCGGTCTGATATTCATGGCCGTCGCTGCAGCGATGTTGTCTCGCTCAATCGGCGCAAATCCGCTGGCGTCTGCACCGGGAATGTCGGCATCGCTCATGAACGCGACGCGGGCCAGTTTGGGGAATACCTCTCTGAGAAGGGTCAACTGCCTTTTTGCCCGATCAGGATCATGGTTGGTGACCCCCGTCACGTTTCCGCCTGGACGTGCAAGTGTGGCGGCGGCACCGATGCCGACCGGATCGGCGACCAGCGCTGCGACGATAGGAATGGTCGTGGTCGCCTTGCGCGCTGCGCTGGTGGACGGGCCGCCATAGGTCGCGATGACATCGACGTTCATCGCGACCAGTTCAGCGGCAAAACCCGGAAGTCGATCCAGTTTGCCTTCGGCGAAGCGGGGCTCGAAGATGATGTTCGTTCCCTCAACATAGCCCAGCCGCGCCAATTCTTTTTTCAGCACGTCGAAGTCCGGCCCGGGCACCCGGTTGAACAGCGCACCGACGCGATAAACCTTCGCGGCTTGCTGGGCTTGTGTTGGGCCGATAGTCAACGCGCAGGCCCATGCGGCGAGGGTCGCCAGGGTCAGTCGTTTCGTGTTCATGATGAGCCTTTCATGATGATGCTGATTGAAAACCTGACCCCAGCCGTATGCGATTCGCTATATATTTGATAGCTCCCCACGCATGTATCTATTGGGCTGGTGGTCTTTTTTGCTCGTGGATTCAAGCACGAAGCGGGTTCAGCTGCCATTTCCAGAATCATCCAGGCTCGGCGATAGTCAAGCCATGCTGCGTGGCGATCTGCACCAGCTTTCCAATATCGGGTTGGTCGGGGGCGATCTCGCGGTCCAGCTCGGCAAACATGCTCGACGCACCGAGCCGCGAGGTCATCGACACCATCGCGGCGCCACCCTGGCGAAAGCGAAACGCATGCATCGTGCCCGCAGGCAAATGCACCAGCGTGCCAACCCGCGCCGTCTGCTCTGCGCCGTTAATGCTGAAATCGACCTCGCCCCGGGTGACGAAGAAGGCTTCGTCCCACGGGTGGCTGTGCGGCACCGGACCACTGCCTTCAGGCCCTTCCTGCAGAAAAATCTCATAACCGCCGGTGGCCGCCCCCGAGGCCAGCACCGTGATGTGCTCGCCGACGACGTTCAGCGGACGGGGATAGTCTTTTGGCGCGACGACAAACGCTTTTGCGGTCATGGAATTTCTCCTTCAACAGGTTGGACTGGTCCAGGGGTTTTGGCTGGGCGGGCTCCAAACTTCCCGGCTCAGCCCTTCGCCGCGACCACGAACGATTCGCGCACGGGCGGGCCGGCCAGCAGCGGGGCGATCTTGCCGACCTGCTGCGAAACGTAGCCA
>JANLYY010000025.1:0-3224 GCA_031365885.1 Polaromonas sp.
CGTGCGGCAGATCACCGGCGCGCCGATCAAGTTTTCAGGCACCAGCGAAAAGATTGATGGCCTCGAAGTGTTTGATGCCGAAAGGCACGCCGGCCGCATTTTGGGCATGGGCGACATCGTGGCGCTGGTCGAGCAGGTGGCAGCCGGTGTTGACGTGGCTGCGGCGCAAAAGCTGGCGGCCAAGATCAAGTCGGGCAGCGGCTTTGACCTGGAAGACTTTCTGGGCCAGTTGCAGCAGATGAAAAACATGGGCGGGCTGGCCAGCCTGCTCGACAAGCTGCCGGCGCAGATGGCTGCCAAAGCCGGCCAGGTTGATATGAACAAAGCCGAAAAAGACATCAAACGCAAGGAAGGCATCATCCAGAGCATGACGCCGCTGGAGCGCCGCAAACCCGAGCTCATCAAGGCCACCCGCAAACGCCGTATTGCGGCAGGCTCGGGCGTACATGTTCAGGAAGTCAACCGCTTGCTCAATGAGTTCGAGCAGATGCAGGGCATGATGAAAAAGATGAAGGGCAGCGGCATGATGAAGATGATGAAAAAAATGGGCGGCATGAAGGGGATGCCCAAGTTCTGATGCGCTTTTGAGCCGGTAAAGCACCTGTTTTCAAGTCAAATAGCCCGGTAGCCTTTGTAATACCTGCGCAAGCAGCTATCTAAATAATAGCGTCTGTTGCGCTCATGCCGCTTTTCGCAGGAGCGGCCAGCCGATGAGAGTGGCCGATGCAACGCAAACGCAATACATTCCTGCTCATGAAATCCGCAATCATTCCCCAAGTCCGTGTCGAACCGGCGCTGCGTGATGAGTTGGGAGCCGTGCTGCACCAGGCCGAGACGCTGTCCGAGTTTGTCGAGGCCTCCGTGGGAAATGCCGTTGCATTCCGACGGGTGCAGTCACAATTTCTCGAACGTGGCCAGGCCGCCTGGGAAGATTACCAAAGCACGGGTATGTCAGTGCCAGCGGTTGACATGGTGGCCAAGCTGCAAGCAAGGCTGGACGCCAGGGGTAAACAACTGACCCGATGAGCTTTGAGCCTCGCTTTGCTGCGGCCGCTGAAGACGATCTGATTCGACTGTTCGAGTTTTGCTGGAACCTGCCAGGGCGACGGAAGATTTGGATCGGGCTCAACAGGCTATCGACGCAATCAAGTCGGCCGCATGGCACCATTTGGCATCAACGCCCTACAGTTTTCGCAAACCTTGCAAGAGCCCGACTCGCCATGAACTGATCATCCCGTTCGGCGCCACCGGCTACGTCGCGCTCTTTGAAATCGCGAGTGCGTCAATCGTATTGGTGCTGGCGGTACGGCACCAGCGAGAAGAGGACTACTACTGACAGCACGACAGCCTTTCGTGATCGAGTCCGTTTGCTTTTAACCGCCTCAGTCCGTGAAGCCAGTTCCGCTTCAAAACCCGGCCCGACACGCTTTCAGGTCTGTTTTACCCACCAAATAGCCCTCCAGCCCATGTATTTCGTGCGCAAGCAGCTATTAATTCAGTAGCAAAAAAATTCCGGCCAACCCTTTGCTGGCATTCAAGCCGCGGGGGCAGCTTTCATTGGCGGCTTGGCCAGCTGGCTGGCAAGCTGCCAGGCGCAGCGCAACACAGCCTGCGACTTGGTTTCTTCCGCAATCAGCAGGTAGTTGAGTGCCCGCATCGCCGTGCCCACGCCGACCTTGCTGGTGAGCACCGTCATCGGGATAGACAGCAGCAGCGGAAAGCCAACTGGCAGCAACCAGACCAGCGCGCTGAACAGATACCGCGAGGTCAGCCGCCGACATTAACGAGAGAGTCGCTATTTATTTCATAGCTGCTTACGCACATCCTTCATGGGCTGCAGGCTGATTTCATACTTGAAACTAAGGCGGAGACCAGAGTGTTTGCCGGTTACTGCGGGATCGAGTTACAGGAAACTCGCGATTCTCGTCGCGATAACTTTTGCGTTGGCCTCCGCTTTTCTACACTGAAAAGTATGAATGCAGGACCTGACCCGGGTGTGACCCCGGCGAGGTAATGTGTCGTATAAAAGTGCGTTGTGCCTTACATTGTGTTTATGGCAACACCCAAAAACCCAATCCCAGCTCCAAGCCGAAGCCCAGTCACGCTGCCAGACCATAGGAGGCGCAACGAACCTCAGAGGGAGAGCAATAATAATCCGGGGCGTCCGACGACAGTGACACCACGGGTCCCGATCACACCGGTATTTCCACCGAAAAAGTAATCCACATGGCGGACTCAGCCGAAGTACCAGACCGTCGTCACGAGCTCATTTACTGCTGTAAATTGGGGTTGTTGTACCACCGCAAGCGTGAACGTTTTTACGACTTGTGTGACAAATCGACCAAGAGCTTGACGGTCGTTCTCGGTGCATCGCTTTTAGCTGACCATGTCAGGAAAGCTGCACCACTTGTCGGCATGACAGTTTCGGCAATCGGTTTGCTTGCGCTGGTGTATGGCTATTCAGACCGTAAGCAGCGGCACAAAGAGCTTGCTGAGGCGTTTTCCGAATTGCGGGCCGAAGTGGAAGCGGCTGGCGCGACCATCGGCGCAGCGGACTTGGACAAGTGGCATAGCGAAATGCACAGAATCAACGCCAAAGAGCCCCCGTCATTGGGCACACTTGTGGCGCTGTGTCAGAACGAAATTGCCATCGAAGAAGGCAAGCCCGACAGTGTTGTTCCGATTTCCCGATACAAACAGTTTTTCGCCAACTGGCGAGATTTTCATGTTGCTACTTGACGGGTAGGGACAAAACTCGCTGCCGATTGAGGTCTCAAAACGGGAAATTGGGGTCAGAATAAAACTATCGCAATGCAAAAATACTCTGAGTCGCTGCGACGGATTTGACCGCAACCAGTCAAGTACCAAGCCCTGTCAGCTGCGCAAAATCGCGACCATGCGCGACAAACGCATCAGCGCTTATACCCAGCAAAGGTATTTGAATCTAAGCTCGATTTCATTGACTCTGCTTATTTCGCACTCGCCAGATTTTGAATTTGACCGGCGTTTAACGAGTACCTTAATCAGGAAACAAACGCAAACCCTAGTCTGGGCTGCTCAGCATTTATCCACCTTACAGAGCTATCGGCTTGCCGTGCGGAGTGCGGTGCGCCGCATCCGCCCACGCTTGTTTGCGGTCGGCTAGCATGGTGCCGCTCACCAGTCCCTTGTCGGTGGTGATCCGCTCGAGGGCGACCAGCCAGTGCCGATAGTAATTTTCACCC
>JANLYY010000069.1:0-16923 GCA_031365885.1 Polaromonas sp.
CGCCGATGTTGCCGGCCGCAGCGCGCGTGTAGCCTTCGGCCATGTGCGACGCACCTTCGACGTGGCGCGCCAGGATATGCGCAATCGACTGCCGCTCGCGCATCGCCGCATACAGCGGGTTGATGGCCGCACCGGGCACACCGAAGGCTTGCGTGATGCCTTCTTTTTCCATCACCAGAACGGCGGCCATGGCGGCCTTCATTTTTGCCATCGATGTCTCCTTTTGAACTTGCTGACTCCATGGCGTGATGGTGCGCCGGCCGCCCTCGAGGTGGAAGTCCCCCGGCGCGCATGACGTTTATTCCGGCCGGGAATAAATCGATGGACAGACACCGCCCGCCGTGATTCACTGATCGGTATGGACCGCCTGCAAGCCATCAACCTGTTTATTCGGGTGGTCGATCTCGGCTCGTTTTCCAAGGCCGCGGCCGATGTGGGTATCGGCCAACCATCGGCCACCAAACTCGTCGCGCAGCTAGAAAAGCAGCTCGGCGCGCGCCTGCTGCACCGCTCCACCCACGGCGTCACGCCGACCGAGATCGGCGCGCTGTATTACGAAAAATGCAAGTTGATTGCGCACCATGTCGAAGAAGCCGACAGCGTGGCCGCGCTGATGCAGTCGGCCGTGGTGGGCGGGCTGCGCATCAGCACCTCGGTGGCATTCGGGCGGCGCATGCTGTCGCCGCTGGTGCTGCGCTTCATGCAGATGCACCCGCAGCTGCAGGTTGAACTCAATTTTGAAGACCGGTATGTAAACCTGGTCGAGCAGGGCATCGATGTGGCGATTCGCATGGGGCCGCTGGCAGATTCATCGCTGGGCGCGCGTTACCTGGGCATGAATCCGTGGGTGCTGGTGGCTTCCAGTGAGTATCTTGAAAAACGCGGCAGGCCGACGGACCCAGCCAGTCTGGCCGGTCATGACGCCTTGATTTACAGCACGGTGCAGGGTGACGCGCGCTGGCATTTCACCGGCGCCAGAGGCCGCTCGGAGTCGATACCGGTAAAGGGGCCGCTGCGGTCGAACAATTTGTCGGCGCTGCTGGTGGCCGCGCGCGGCGGCCTGGGCGTGGCCGCGCTGCCGGCGTATGTGGCGCATGAGTCGCTGCGCACCGGCGCACTGCTGCCGCTGCTGACGGGCTGGGCGCTGCCGTCGCAGGAGATTCATGCGGTTTATCCGTCGCCGCGTTTGGTACCGGCCAAGGTGACCGATTTTGTCGGCTGGCTGCAAGGGCAGTTCGGGCCGGCGTGGTGGGAATCAGCGCCGCAGGTCAACGCGAAATCGCGGGCGAGTTCAAGGCAATAGCCTACACAGTGGCGGCACGTGCTGTGCTGTCATAACGGTCGCGCTTGGCCACACAAACACCGTGCCGCGCTTTTAACGACGTGCAGAAAAACAATGCTGCAGCGCTCAAATTCTGTGGAGACATTCAATGCAACCAACCCTCTGGCAACAAATTTACGACCCCTTCGGCAACATGATCATCTCCACCTTGCTGGGCGCGATTCCGGTGGTGGTGATGCTGGTGGGGCTTGGCTTTTTGCACATGAAGGCGCACATGGCTGCGGGGGCTGGTCTGCTGGCGGCGCTGGCAATTGCGATTTTTGCTTACGGCATGCCAGCCTCGATGGCCGGCAACGCGGCGCTGTTCGGCGGCCTGACCGGTTTGCTGCCGATTGGCTGGATCGTGCTGAACATCATCTTTTTGCACCAGCTGACCGAGCAAAACGGCAGCTTCAAGATCTTGCAGGACTCGATTGCCGGCATCACCGAAGACCGGCGCCTGCAACTGCTGCTGATCGCGTTTGCGTTTGGCGCCTTTTTTGAAGGCGCAGCAGGTTTCGGCACGCCGGTGGCGGTGACAGCGGCGATATTGATTGGCCTCGGTTTTTCGCCGCTCGCCGCGTCGGGCCTGAGCCTGATCGCCAACACCGCGCCGGTGGCGTTCGGCGCACTCGGCACGCCCATCATCACGCTGGCGAAAGTACACAACTATGACGTGATGGCGCTGTCGCAGATGGTCGGGCGGCAGCTGCCTTTTTTCTCGCTGCTGGTGCCGTTCTGGCTGATCTGGGCCTTTGCCGGCCGCAAGGCGATGATGGAAATCTGGCCGGCTATTTTGGTGACCGGCGCCACGTTTGCGCTGTCACAGTTTCTTGTCTCCAACTACATCGGCCCCGAACTGGTTGATGTGATCGCGGCGATTGTGTCGCTGGTCTCGCTGGTTGTTTTTTTGAAGGTGTGGCAGCCGAAGAAAATCTGGACATCGGCTTCACTGCAGGGGCGTGTTGACAACAGCCGCGACGATATCGTGCCGCTGGAAGAAGTCCCTGGCGCGGCGGCCAGCCGGTCGGGCGGCGGCCCGCGCGGCAACGCAAAACCAGTAGTGCGCATGCGGCATTCACGCGCCGACATCATCCGCGCCTGGACGCCCTGGGCCATCCTCACAGTCTTCGTTTTCATCTGGGGCCTGCCGCCGGTCAAGGCCTGGCTCAATACCATCTTCGCGCCCACTTTTCCGATTGCCGGCCTGCACAACCTGGTGGAAAAAATGCCGCCGGTCGTACGCGCGCCCACCAAAGAGGCCGCGATCTACACGCTTAACCTGCTGTCGGCCACCGGCACCGGCATCTTGCTTAGCGCCATCGTCGGCGGGCTGGTGATGAAGTACAACCCGTGGCAGCTGATCAAGACATTTGGCCGCACGCTGGTGCTGGTGCGCTATTCGCTGCTGACGATTGTGCTGATGCTGGCGCTGGGCACGCTGACCCGCTTTTCGGGCACTGACACCACACTCGGCCTGGCGTTTGCCAACACCGGCGTGTTCTACCCCTTCTTCGGCACCTTGATGGGCTGGCTCGGTGTGGCGCTGACGGGTTCTGACACGGCATCTAACGTGCTCTTCGGCGGCATGCAGAAAGTCGCTGCCGAGCAACTGGGCTTGTCACCGAACCTGATGGGCGCGGCCAACAGCTCGGGCGGCGTGATGGGCAAGATGATTGACGCGCAATCCATCGTCGTCGCCTCCACCGCCACACGCTGGTTCAACCACGAAGGCGATATTTTGCGATTCGTCTTCTGGCATTCGATTGCGCTGGCCTGCCTGGTCGGTGGGCTGGTGACGCTGCAGGCGTATGTGTGGCCGTTCACCTTGATGGTGGTGAAGTAACGCTGGCTGGGCGTCAAGCCTCAGATAAAGGATAAATCGGCCTGAAGCCCAGGTAATACGTGCGCAAGGAGCTATTATTTACATAGCAACCGGCAAAGCTTTCAGCCGCCCGCCTGCATCACATGCCACAGCTTCGACGCGGTGATCGGCATCTGCAATTGACTCGTCTGCGCGGCCATGCCGCCCCGGGCCAGTGCATCGGCCACCGCGTTGACTACCGTCGGCCCGGCGCCAATCGTGCCCAGCTCGCCAACGCCCTTCACGCCAATCGGGTTGTTCAGACACGGCGTCGACAAGTCCATTTCGGTTTTGAAGGGCGGCGTGTCGTCAGCGCGCGGCGCGGCGTAGTCCATCAGGCTGCCGGTGAGCGGCTGGCCGGTTTCAACGTCGTACACCAAATGCTCGCACAGCGCCTGGCCGATGCCCTGCACCGCGCCGCCGTCGAGCTGGCCGCGCACGATCATCGGGTTGACGACGCGGCCCACGTCGTTGACAGATGCATAGGCCAGCACCGCGACATGGCCGGTCTGCGGATCGATCTCAACTTCGCTGATGTGGCAGCCGTTGGGCCACGACGGGCCGGCTACGGCGGTGACTGATTCGATGAAGATGCGCTGCCCGGGTTGCTTGCCCGCGAGCGTGAAGATGTCGATGCCGACATCGGTGCCGGTGACCTTGAAGCGGCCGTTGGCGTATTCAATGTCGTGCCCGGCTGCTTCCAGCTCTTTGGCGGCGAGCTTTTTGGCATTTGCAATCGTGCGTTCGGCCCCTACCTGCAGCGCCGAGCCGCCGGTGAACAGCGAGCGCGAACCGGCGCTGCCAAAACCATCGCCCCGGTCGGTGTCGCCCATCACGACGCGGATTTTTTCCATCGGCACGCCAAACGCATCGACCATCAGCTGCGCCAGCGAGGTTTGAATGCCCTGACCCATGCCGTTGACGGCAGTGAAAATTTCAATGACGCCGTCGTCCGTGTCTGATCCCCGAATTTCCAGCGTGACGCGCTCTTCCAGCGCATTGCCGCCAGTCCATTCCAAAAACGTCGAGATGCCCATCCCGCGCAGCAATCCGCGCTGCTTCGATTCAGCAGCGCGCGCCGCAAACCCATTCCAGTCGGCCAGCGCCAGCGCCTTGTCCATCACCTGCTCGAATTGCCCGCTGTCGTAGGTCTGGCCCATCGGATTGGTGTAGGGCATTTGCGCAGGGGCAACGAAATTGCGGCGGCGCAGCGCGATGCGGTCGATGCCGGTCTGGCGCGCAGCTTCGTCCATCAGCCGCTCCATGATGAAGATGGCTTCGGGCCGGCCTGCGCCGCGGTAGGGGCCGGTCGGCGCGGTGTTGGTCATCACCGCTGTGAAATGAAAATCAATCGTCTGGATGTCATACACGCTGGTCTGTACCCACGGGCCAATCAGCAGCTGAATCGCAACGCCGGCACCGGTCGGGTACGCCCCGACATTGGCGCGAGAGGCCAGGCGTAGCGCCAGAATTTTGCCGTCTTCGGCCAGTGCCAGTTCGGCCTGGCTGTGCAGGTCACGGCCGTGCGTGCTGGAGATAAATTCCTCGCTGCGCTCGGCCACCCATTTCACCGGGCGCTGCAGTGCGTGGGCGCAAAAAGCCACGGCGATGTCTTCCGGATACGCGCCGGTCTTCATGCCAAAGCCGCCGCCCACGTCGCCGACCAGCACGCGCACGTTTTTCGGTGCCAGGCCGATGGCATCGCAGACGCTGCCGCGCACGCCCGAAGGCATTTGCGTGCTCAGGCGAATCGTCAGCCGTCCAGTGGTGCTGTCGAACGCGGCCAGCACCGAGCGCGGCTCCAGGCTCAGCGGCGACAGGCGCTGGTTGACGATTTCCAGCTTGACGACATGGCGCGCACTGGCAAAGGCGGCGGCGGTCGCTTGCGCATTGCCGTAACGCGTTTCGGCGGCGATGTTGTCGGGCGCCTCGGCACACAACGCGGTCGCGCCGGGTGCCGTGGCCGCGTCCATGCTCACTGCCATCGGCAGCTCGTCGTAATCAATAGCGATGGCCTCGGCAGCGTCGCGTGCCTGCTGCAAGTTGAGGGCCACCACGGCGGCCACCGGCTCGCCGACAAAACGAACAATTTCATGCGCTAGCGCACGGCGCAGCGGCGCGGCACTCGGTCTGCCGTCAGCGCGTTTGAAGCCGGCCGAACCGGCCATGGGCTTGACGCCCGCCGCCACCAGATCAGCCCCGGTCGCGATGTGCAGCACGCCCGGCATGGCGCGCGCGGCAGCCGCGTCGATGGACGCGATGCGCGCATGCGGGTAGGGCGAGCGAACGAAGACCAGGCGGCTCTGCGCTTCAAGGTTGACGTTACTGCTGGCGTCGCCCATGAAGTCGTCAGTGAATTGCCCGTGGCCAGCCAGCAGCGCATCGTCTTCCAATCGGCGCACCGCCTGGCCACTGCCAAAGCGCGTACTCGCGTCCGACAAATCGGTGACGGTCTGGCTGGCTGATGTTGCTGATGTTGCTGTGGTCGCGGTGGTTGCTGTGCTTGCTGTCAAAAAAGTTCTCCCCGGCGCGGTGGCTGCACAGGCGCAAAGGTGCGCTGCGTCGGCCTGAAATTAATGAAGAGTCACTATAAACCCTGGCTTCAAATGCCGTGCAACGCGCGCCCTGCGCATGATTGCGCCGACCGTAGCGGCCGCAACGTGGCGCGCAGAACACGATCTGCTCGCGGCAGGCAAAAATTCAGGCGCTGCAGCTTCAATCTCTATGCTATTAATTAAATAGCTGCTTACGCACGTTATACGGGAGCTACAGCCTTCTTTGCCTTCTGGTGCAGGCTTGTTGGGCGATGGCGCGGCGCTCCCAGGCGCAGGGAGGCCGTTACAACCCGCACCGGGTCGCCCGATTTTCCCTGCAAAATTGCATTCGCTCACGGTGTCGCTGGCTCTTTTGCCGATGCGCACGCTTTTTCCCTGATCCGACAACCCAAAAAATTACATGCACCGTTCTTCGTCGCTTCCTTCGTTCCGCCTGGCCGCCCTGGTTCTGACCAGCGCCCTTGCCGCCCACAACCCGGCCTTTGCCTTCGCAGACAACGAGCCGATCACCGACATCCAGACCACGCCAGGCAGCGCGGGCCTGGGCTATGTGCTGAAGGCCGAGCCCTCGCCCTACAAAGACGCCGCCACCCGGCTGGAAATCCATCCGCTTTTCCTGGTCGAAGGCGAGCGGGTTTTTCTGCATTCCAGCCGCGTCGGCGTCAAGCTGTTTGACAGCTCCGAACAGCGGCTCGACGTGTTCCTTGACAAGCGGCTCGAAGGCTTTCCGCTCAAGTCGCCGCCGGCCAGTTTGTCGGGCATGGCGATTCGCCAGTCGTCAACCGACGCCGGCCTGTCTTACCGCTACAAACAGCCGTGGGGCACGCTGCAGGCCGAGCTGCTGCACGGCGTCAGCGACACCCAAAGCGGCACCGAAGCGCGACTGACTTACGGCACCGAGACGCAGTCTGGCCGCTGGACGCTGCGCCCCAGCGTCACGCTGGCCTGGCGCAATGCCCAGCTCAATGACTACTACTACGGCGTTGCACCAGGCGAGGCCACTGCCACGCGCCCGGCCTATGCGGCAGGCGCCGGCATCAACGCCTCGGCGGGTCTTTACGGCAGCTACAAGCTGTCGCAAAACTGGCGCCTGCTGGGCGGTGCCTCGGCTACGCTGCTGTCGGGCAGCATCAGCGGCAGTCCGCTCGTCGGCAAGCGTTTTCTGCCATCGGTGTACCTGGGCGCGGCGTATGACTTCGGCGCGCCCCAGCCGCCCGCGCTGGATGCAGGCACCTCGCCAACCATCATCAAGCTGCTCTACGGCCGGTCAACCGCCGACGGTTGCCACCTGGTCAAAATCGTCACCGCGCGCTGCTTTGCCACCTCGACCGAAGACCGCACCGACATCGCAGCGATCCAGATCGGCAAACCCTTCGCGCAGAACTTCAACGGCTGGCCGGTGGACATGGTCGGCTACCTCGGCCTGACACGCCATGACGAACGCGGCCTGCAGCCCAACGGCGTGCAGCTTGACCTGTTCATGAAGGCGTACTACCACGGCTTTCCATGGCGTGACCGGGTCAAGACGCGGCTGGGTTTTGGCGCCGGCGTGTCGCTGGCGCAGCGCGTGCCCTACATCGAAGCCAGCAGCGCGGCCCTCGGCCATGAACCCTCGTCGCGCGTACTGCAGTACCTCGACCCCAGCCTTGACATCAGCCTGGGCGACCTGATCGGCTCGCGCGCCTTGAAAGAAACCTACATCGGTTTCGGCGTGTCGCATCGCTCCGGCATCTTCGGTGCGTCGCGCCTGCTGGGCAATGTCAATGGCGGCTCGAACTACATCTATGGGTATGTGGAGTCGGCGTTTTAATTTTTGCTTATGCTATTTAATTGATAGCTGTTTTACGCAGGTTGTGCCTAGGCCATAGACACTATTGCCGTCAAACCGGATCGACGGTCGCCCTGCAGAAAATCCGCCTCTAGAAACAAACCAAAGGAAATTCCGCGTGATTACTCAAACATTCAAACTCGGCAGGCTGTTCATCGCAGCAATGGCCCTTGCCATGCTGGCGGGCTGCACCATAAGTTCCATCGTGGCGCGATCGGACCCCGCGTCGGTATCGGCTTCGAAGCTCGTTTCGGCACGGGTAGTATGGGTTGAGAACCCTTCGATACCACTCCGAGTCAAGAGGGAAGGAGGTTACGCGGCCATAACTGATTCCGAAAAGGCCGCTGGGCAGAAAGTCATGGGCCAACTGCTTTCCACTTTTCGAACGTCCGCATCGGCAACAACGCAAAGCCAACTGGCCACTCAAAAGGTCGGTGAAGGTGCTGACGCAACGATCGAACTGACGCCAATCACGTCGATGGTGAATCTCGGTCGCGCACGTTTTTTTGAGGTGAAGGCGACGGTCCGGAAAGCCGGTTCGAAAGCAGAAGTTTGGTCGGTGACGATTGAGGTGGGTGGCCCAATGCGCGACGGTGACGTGATGCTTCTGGACAAATACGTGAGTACCTTGATTCGCGAGCTGAAACTTGCTGGCTGGGTCGGCTAACTGGTGACGGTTTTGCTGGCAACTGCATCGAAGACGACTGATAAGGATTTGGGGCTATGCTATTAAATAAGTAGCTGCCTGCGCATGTACTACCTGGGCTAACGGTCGATTTACCTTAAAAAATGACCACCCCGGGCTTGCGCGCGGGCGCCGCGACGGTGTTCTGCACATTGCTGCCCACAATCACGCCGCCGCCCAGGCACACCTCGTCGTCGTACAGCACCGCCGATTGACCTGGCGTGACGGCCCATTGCGGCGCGTCGAATGCCAGTTCGCACTGGGTGGACGTGACGGCGCGCAGCTCACACGCGGCGTCAAGCTGCCGATACCGGCTCTTTGCCGCCAGCCGGCCCGGCAACGGCGGCGTGCCGGCTACCCAGCTGCAATCGTGCGCGCTGAGTTCGGTCGATTGCAGCCACGGATGGTCGTGGCCCTGCACGGCCCACAAAATATTCGTGTCCAGGTCTTTGCGGGCGACGAACCAGGGTTCATGTTCGCCCACGCCGCGCTGGCCGCGCGCCTGGGCGGCTTTCAAGTCTGCGCCTTTGGCCTTGACCCCGCCAATGCCCAGCCCCTGGCGTTGCCCCAGCGTGTAAAAACTGAGACCGACATGCTCGCCAATCACGCGACCGGTATCACTCTTGATCGGCCCCGGCACCTTGGCGATGTAGCGGTTCAAAAATTCGCGAAACGGCCGCTCGCCGATAAAACAGATGCCGGTCGAGTCTTTTTTCTTCGCGTTCGGCAGACCAATCTCACCGGCGATGCGGCGCACTTCGGTCTTGTGCAGCTCACCGACCGGGAACAGCGTTTTCGACAGCTGCTGCTGATTGAGCCGGTGCAGAAAATAGCTCTGGTCTTTCGCCGGGTCCAGGCCCTTGAGCAGCTCGTGCAGTCCGGTCAATTCGTTCTGCCGCACCCTTGCGTAGTGACCAGTCGCGATCTTGTCGGCGCCGACCCGCATCGCGTGGTCCAGAAACGCCTTGAACTTGATTTCGGCGTTGCACAGAATGTCGGGATTCGGCGTGCGGCCAGCCTGGTATTCGCGCAAGAATTCGGCGAAGACGCGGTCTTTGTAGTCGGCAGCGAAGTTGACGTGTTCGATCTCGATGCCGATCACGTCGGCGACGGCTGCGGCGTCGATGAAATCAATGTTGGACGAGCAGTATTCGTCGCCGTCATCATCCTCCCAGTTCTTCATGAAGATGCCGATGACCTCATGGCCCTGCTGTTTGAGCAGGTAGGCGGTGACGGCAGAGTCCACGCCGCCGCTCAGTCCAACCACGATTCTTTGTCTACCGATTCCTTTGCCCATGGCTAAATATTATCCCCGTGTCCGCCCGTCTATTAATGCCTGGGCTGACCAACCAAATGTCGCAAAACCTTCTAGGCCCGAACCAGCCTTTGGGTCAGCAGCGTCTGCATGTCTCTGCGGCCATCGACCATCAGGTACACCACCACCTTGCCATTCATCACGCGGTAGATCACGCGCTAGGGTTTGAAGTACACCTCGCGGTAGTCGCGGATGCCAAATCGCGCAGTTCTTTGGTCACGGCACTCCGCTCGGGGAAGTTGCTGAGGGATGCGACCACGGCTCAAAGTCCAGTCTAAGGGGGCGAGACCATGGATTTTTAAACAAGTTTTCCTGGTTGATTTCCGTGAAAGCCTCTGTTAGTCTTACTCGTTCTTACCCAGCAAGGAGTCTCAAATGCTAACCACCACCCTGAGCACCAAAGGCCAGGTTGTCATCCCCAAAGCGGTGCGAGACGCCCTGCATTGGCCCGACGGCATGACCTTGGCCGTTCAGCACAGTGCGCAAGGCATCCTGCTGACGTCCGCCAAGCAGCATTTCCCGCCTACTCGGGCGGAGGATGTCAGGGGCTGTCTGGGCTACAAAGGCCCAGCCCTGTCACTGGAAGAAATTGACAAAAAAGTCGCCAGGGCTTTCGGTCAAAAGTGGCAGAAGAAAAACCTGTGATCGCGCTGGACACCAATGTCCTGGTTCGCTACCTGGTGAACGATGACCCGGCGCAAGCTGACATTGCGGACGACTTGATGAACCACCCCGGTGGCGTTTTCATCGCCAAGACGACGTTGTTGGAACTCGAACGGGTGCTGCGCCACGCCTACAAAATTGACGAGAGTGCCATTCGCACCGGCCTGAAAAACCTGCTTGGCCTGCCCAACGTGACGGTGGAGAGTGCCGCCCATGTGGGTCAAGCCATGCAGGATTTCGCGCGCGGTATGGACTTTGCCGATGCCCTGCATCTCGCTTCGGTGGATGGCGGCGCCAAGTTGTACACGTTTGATCGAAAGTTTGCGAAATTGGGGACTGCGCAAAGGGTGGTGCTGGCAAGCCGCAGCGCTCGAAAGGGGAAATCCCATTCGTGATGTATCGCTTCAAGACCCTTGGCCTCCGTGGATATCGGATAGCGATAAGTCGAATCCGACCCCACTTTCCCCGCATACATCAGGCTAACCCGGCGTCGCCAGGACATAGGGCACCTCAATCTTGACGAGCGTCACCTGACCAGCGGCTCCCGTCTTGATGGAGGCAGCGGCCTTGCGGCAGGCGAAGTGCTTCGCGACCAAGCCAATCAACTCCGCGTTTGCCTTGCCATCCACCGGCGGCGACTTGAGTTGCGCGATCCACTGACCCCACTCATCTCGACGCAGCTGGCTTGTCCCAGCATTCGGTGTCACCTTCACTTCGATGATCAACGGCTTTTGCGATTAACCGCCCGCCAGCACCCGCTGCAAGGCGTGGGCAGCGGTGACGATGGGCATGCCCTCATAGCTGCCCAGTGGCAGCAAGTCGCGCTTGTCACCGGAGGCGATCAGATCAGCCGCACCGGTGAGCGCTGCGGCCAGCACATGGTCATCATCCGGGTCTGTGAGCACCACCCGTGGCACCGATGCAGGCGAGACGACAAGGGCCAAGCAGCGCAAGTCATCAACGATGCCTTGGGGCGTCAAACCCGCTTGCGCTAGACGAGATGAAAATTTGTCGCGCCCGAGCACATGCAATAGCTCGGCCAACAGCACTTCACTCGTGCACAGCTCAAACGCACCGGCCTTGGCCGCATTCACCAGTTCACGGGGAGCCCAGCGGAAATGACACCTGAGACCAACAAGTTGGTGTCAACGACGATGCGCATGGCGTCAGTGTCTAGGGCTCGATGGGGCTTGTCGTGTGGCGCGCGCGCCGCGCGGCTTGCACTTCATCTTCAACTTCATCTTCCGACAATGCAGGGAGGTTCAACGCATCGATCCGCGTCATGGAGTCGCTCAAGCGCTGCGCAGCAGCGGCGCGCTGTACACGTGAGGCTAAAAATTCCACAAAGTCTACAACCTCAGCGACGCGCTCAGGTGGCAGCACCTTGAGGCGTTGAAGCAATTGAGTTTCCAATGCTGTCATGTCAATCTCTCCTTAGGGCTTGACCTGGCTGGAATTCCAGAAGAATGGCCCAGATGGCCGACATGTGTAGTGCGATCGCAGGCCAGGCTACGCATCGCGTACATGATAGCGCTCAGCAACTTTTCGCCGGACAGCTCAACAGGGTTGTCCTGGCAAACCGCAGCGTTTTCTAAAGGTGATCTGGTTTGCAATTCATCATTCCAGGACCCGATTCCCGGCCTTTGCGCCCGAAATAACTTGACCACCACATTGCATCTATCAGTTAATCGTTACATCAAGGATTCGCGTTTCCGTTTCGTCTCATGGGTAGCTACGCCAGGCCGGATGCGCGAGGCATCGAGTATCTTGTCGCAAGCGTCACTGTCACAAGGTTTCAGTTTTTGCGTTCCAGTCTAGACCAGCGACGCCAGCACCCGGTCCACCATCACCCCCGCCTGCCCAAGGTGGTTCATCGGATCGCAAAAGGTCGCCAGCTGTTCGCGCGTGACATGCTGGTTGATTTCCGGGTGTTCGGCCAGCCGAACCAGACCAGGCGCATCAAGGCGTCGCTGAACATGTCACCGAAAATTCTGGAGTCGATGATGGAGGTTGCCTGGGTTTTCATTTCCTTAAATCAGGCGTCAGGCCAGCGTGGCGGTCGCGTCCATTGTCAGCCAGCCTTAATGGTCGCGGCCCCATAAGTGCACGGTCTTGCCGTCGGGCGATGGTTGACCATGAACGGAAAAAGCATGCGTGTCAAAGGTTGGCCGCACGGCCTTGAACTCGAAGCGCAACACATGCGCGTCGGGCTGCTGGCGCCGTAGCAAATCCATCAGCAGCGTGGCAATCAGCGGGCCGTGAACGATCAGGCCCGGATAGCCTTCGACCTCGGTGACGTATTTGCGGTCGTAGTGAATGCGGTGGGCGTTGAAGGTGAGTGCCGAGTAGCGGAACAGCAGCACGTCGCTTGGCGTGATAGTTCGCTGCCACGCTGAGTCGGCCGGTGCGGTCTGCGGCGGTGGCGCCACGTCACCCGGCTCTGCGGCGGCGCGGTAGACGATGTTGTGGTGTTCCGTCAGCGCCACTTCGGAGTTGCCGTTGCGGCGAACCTCGTGACGCACTTTCACAAAAATCAGGCTGCCGCTGCGGCCCGATTTTTCTTTCACGTCGATGAGGGTCGAGGTGCGGCTCAGTGCGTCGCCAATCAGCAGCGGCTCATGAAACTCAAAGTCACTGCCCGCCCACATGCGGCGCGGCAGAGGCACCGGCGGCATGAAACCACCGCGTTTGGCATGGCCGTCGGGCCCGATGTCGGACTGCGCAGCCAGTGGCAAAAAATACAGCCAGTGCCACAGCGGCGGCAGCGGTGTACCAGCGGCGGGTCGCGTCGTGTCGGGCTGGTCAAGCGTTGCCGACAGCCCGGCGTAGGGCGTGGTCGTGGCGGTGTCAGCCACGGTTTCGCTACGGCCGATCCAGTCTTGCAGGTTCATGGGATTTCCCAAAGTTTTTATTCAACCCTGATTTTGACTACTTGCGGACGGCGGCACGCAATTTCCGAGTCAAATAAACCGCTAGCCCAGGCAATACACGCGCAAGCAGCTATTATTTTTGTAGCAACAGCACCGACGGATCGGTCGTCACCATGTCAAGCGGGTAACGACACCCGGCCAGGTAGTCTTCCATGCAGCGCAGCAGCAGGGGGCTACGGTGGCGGTCCACGCTGGCCCTGATTTCGTCGGCGCTGAGCCACACCGTGCGCACGATACCTTCGTCCAGCGGCTGGCCTTCGACATGCGCGCCCAGCTCGCCGCAATAGGCAAAACGCAGGTAGGTGATGTCGAGCACGCCGTTGGCCTGCACGCGTTCGAAGCGCGACATATAGACGCCGACAACCGCAGTGGGCTTGAAGTGGTAGGCGGTCTCTTCCAGCGTCTCGCGGGCGCAGCCGTTCTCAGGGCTTTCGCCCGGGTCGAGGTGACCGGCCGGGTTGTTCAGGCGCAAGCCGTCACGGGTTTCTTCTTCGACCAGCAGGAATTTTTCAACGCCGTCGAAGCGCTTTGCAATCACCGCCGCCACCGTGACGCTGGGTTTCCATCGTGTATTCATGGGGGCAGATTATGCGTGCGGTTTTTGACACGCAAGGGATGGCAAGCCCGTCAAGGCGTCAGAAAAAATCCGGAACTCCGTGAAATGCATCGCGCCAGGAACCAAATCGGCCTCTAGCCCCCGTAATACATGCGTAAGCAGCTATAAATAGCGTAGCAGATTTTCATCTTGCAAATCCTCCGGCAAAACTTGTCCGCAGGTGCTCAACCAGACACTGCACCGCCTTGGGTACTTGGGCTGACCACGGACGCAACGCGTAGATGCGTTCGCCGAAAAAGCCCTGCACCTGCCAGTCGGGCAGCACATTCACCAGCGCTGCGGACTTTTCGCGGACCGCGTGCCGCGCTGGACCGCCCCGGGCAAGTCCAGCCCCCCCGGGGGGCAGCGCATTACACGAAGTGAAAAGCGTGGGGGTATCTCCCTGTGGCCGGCTGAAATCGGGTAACAGGCCTATGCCCAGCCCTGCCAGCAACGCGTCGCGCAGCACCTCGCTGTTGTTGGCTTTCAGGCTGCCGCTGATGGGTACGCCAACGCGCTCGGCTGACTTGCGTTTGGTGTTGCGGACAAAAGTCCAGCTGCCGGCGTGGTCGCCCAGGTACAGCAGGCAGTCGTGCGCCGTCAGCTCGGACGGGTGCGCCGGCACGCCGCGCCGCTGCAGATAGTCAGCGCTGGCGACCAGCACCGAACGGGTTTCGCACAGCACCCAGGCGACATGCGTTTCGGGCGGCGCGCTGGTGTGGCGCACGGCCAGATCAAAGCCCTCGCTGGCCAGGTTGACGAAGCGGTCGGTGAGTTCCAGCTCGATATGAATGTCGGGAAAGCGCTTTAAAAAAGTTGCGATATGCGGCGCCAGATGTTGCCGCCCGAGCGCGACTGGCGCCGTCAGCCTAACCCGCCCGCGCGGCGTGCCGACCAGATCTCGCGCGGCCGAATAACTCTCGCTGATGCGGTCAAAGGCGGGCTGCATGCTGCTCACCATTTGCTGGCCGGCTTCGGTCAGGCCCACCGAGCGCGTGGTGCGCCGCACCAGCAAGACGCCGGCCGTGCGCTCCAACTCACTGATGCGCATGCTGGCCGAGGCTTTCGACACGCCGAGGCGGCGCGCGGTTTCGGTGAAGCTGCGGGTGGCGGCCAACACGGTGAGCAGGTGCAGATCGGCGACGAGGGTAGAGAGTTGGTCGGTGGACATGGTTATTTGCGCGGCAAAAAAAGAAGATGGTTCCAACGCAAGGACGCAAAAGCGCAAAGATCGCCGAAAAACTTCAAAAGTTTCAGTTGGAAGTTCTTTGCGTTCTTTGCATCTTTGCGCCTTTTCGTTGGAAAATCACGGCTACTGTTCACAATACTGAACAATGTAATCAGCTTTGACCGGCTTATCAAGGGGGCCTGTGCGCCCTAGACTGGGCAACACATTTATTCAGGAGTCACCATGTCCTTGTCACCAGGCACCACCGCCCAGGCCAGCATCGGCCACTTTTTTAATGGCCGCGTCAGCGTCGCCAATTCGGCCCGCAGCCAGGAAGTGTTCAACCCCGCCACCGGCGCCGTGTCGGGCCATGTGGCGCTGGCCAGTGCGGCCGACGTGGATGCGGCGGTTGCGGCAGCACAAGCCGCCTTTCCGGCCTGGTCTGACACACCGCCGATTCGCCGCGCGCGGGTCATGTTCAAGTTTCTGGAACTGCTGAACCTCAATAAAGACAAGCTGGCCCATCTGATCACCGCCGAGCACGGCAAGGTCTTCACCGACGCGCAGGGCGAGGTTTCGCGCGGCATCGACATCGTTGAATTCGCCTGTGGCATTCCGCAACTCCTCAAGGGTGATTTCACCGACCAGGTGAGCACCGGCATCGACAACTGGACGCTGCGCCAGCCGCTGGGCGTGGTGGCTGGCATCACGCCGTTCAATTTCCCGGTGATGGTGCCGATGTGGATGTTTCCGGTGGCGATTGCGGCCGGCAACTGCTTTATTTTGAAGCCGAGTCCGATTGACCCGAGCGCCAGCCTGTTGATAGCCGAGTTGCTCAAGCAAGCCGGTTTGCCTGATGGTGTGTTCAACGTGGTGCAGGGCGACAAGGAAGCGGTCGATGCGCTGCTGGTGCACCCGGACGTGAAGGCGGTGTCTTTCGTCGGCTCGACGCCGATTGCCAACTACATCTATGAAACCGGCGCGCACCACGGCAAGCGCGTGCAGGCCCTCGGCGGCGCGAAGAACCACATGGTGGTGATGCCCGATGCCGATCTGGAACAAGCGGTCGATGCGCTGATCGGCGCTGGTTACGGCTCGGCTGGCGAGCGCTGCATGGCAATCTCCATTGCCGTGCTGGTGGGTGATGTGGCCGAGCGGCTGCTGCCGATGCTGGAAGCGCGCGCGAAGACGCTGGTAATCAAAAACGGCGTCAACCTCGATGCTGAAATGGGCCCCATCGTGACAGCCGCCGCGCATCAGCGCATCACCGGCTACATCGACCAGGGCGTCAAAGAGGGCGCAAAACTGCTCGTTGATGGCCGCACGTTCACTGGCGCAAACGCCGGCGAAGGCTGCAAGGACGGCTTCTGGATGGGCGGCACGCTGTTCGACCATGTCACGCCCGACATGCGCATCTACAAGGAAGAAATTTTTGGCCCGGTGCTGGGTTGCGTGCGCGTCAATGACTTGAAGGAAGCGGTGGACCTGATCAACGCGCATGAATTCGGCAATGGCGTGAGCTGCTTCACCCGCGACGGTAACGTGGCACGCGAATTCGGCCGCCGCATCCAGGTCGGCATGGTCGGTATCAATGTGCCGATTCCGGTGCCAATGGCCTGGCATGGATTTGGCGGCTGGAAGAAGAGCCTGTTTGGCGACATGCACGCTTATGGCGAAGAAGGCGTGCGCTTCTATACCAAGCAAAAATCCATCATGCAGCGCTGGCCAGAAAGCATTGGCAAGGGTGCTGAGTTCGTCATGCCAACGGCTAAATAATGCCCCCACGGTTGCTCGCTTCGCGTAGCGCCCTGCCCCCCGAGGGGGCCGTCCGCCTGCGGCCCGGCGAAGCCGGTTCCGCGGCTCCGCTTGCATGGCGGACTCGTCTCGCCACTCGAATTCATACATCGCCGTAATGGACTGCCCTGAGCAATAGTTCACAAATTCTCGGGTAAGCTTGCTCACAGATAAAAATTGCGGCGCCGGCCTTGCTGGCTTCGCG
>JANLYY010000085.1:0-40368 GCA_031365885.1 Polaromonas sp.
GAAGACCCCGATTTCGTTGACGGCGCCGAAGCGGTTTTTAATCGCGCGCACCAGGCGAAAACTCGAATGTGTGTCGCCTTCAAAGTACAGCACGGTGTCCACCATGTGCTCGAGCACGCGCGGCCCGGCCAGCGCGCCTTCTTTCGTGACGTGGCCGACCAGCACGATGCAGACACCACTTGATTTGGCCGCGCGCGTCAGGTGCGCTGCGCATTCGCGCACCTGCGCGACCGAACCCGGCGCCGATGTGAGCTGGTCGGAGTACACGGTCTGTATCGAGTCGATGACGGCAATCGCCGGTTGCGTGGCCTCCAGCGTCGCCAGAATCTTGTCGAGCTGAATCTCGGCCAGCACCGACACGCGCGAGCCATCCAGCCCCAATCGACGCGCGCGTAAGGCAATCTGCGCGCCGCTTTCCTCACCGGTAACGTAAAGGGTTTTTTGCCCCACACGCTGCAGCGAATCCAGCGCCTGCAGCAGCAGCGTCGATTTGCCGATGCCCGGGTCGCCGCCTATCAGCACCACGCCGCCTTCGACGATGCCGCCGCCCAGCACGCGGTCGAGCTCTTCGTGCCCGGTCGGCGTGTACTGCATCGCCGTCGCTTCGATGTCGGCCAGCGCGGTGACATCAGAGGCTTTGGCGAGCGATTGAAACTGGCTGCTGTAACGGTTTTTGGCGGGCGCGCTGCTTTCGGCCACGCCTTCGACGAGTGTGTTCCAGGCATTGCAATGCGGACATTTGCCCAGCCACTTCGGGCTGCTGCCGCCGCAGTCGGTGCAGGTGTAGATTGTTTTGTCTTTGGCCATGCGCTAAATGTAGCGGGCGCGATAAGCGCCGCAGCGCAATAATCGCGCTTTGCCGCGATCTCGCAAACTTCCACTGGAGTCCATTGATCATGAAGCTCTCACGCCGCCACCTCATCCAGTCCACCAGCGCCGCCGCGCTGCTGGCCAGCATCGGCCAGCAGGCCTGGGCGCAAGTGCTTGAAAACACCAAAATCGTCGCGGGCTTTGCGCCAGGCGGCACGGCCGATACGGTGTCGCGCCGCGTCGCCGACAAGCTGCAGCCGGGCTATGCCAGAAGCGCTGTGGTTGAAAACAAGACCGGCGCGGGCGGCCAGATTGCGGTGGCGTTTGTGAAAAATGCGGCACCTGACGGGGCCACCGCGCTGCTGACGCCGATGTCGATGCTGGGCATCTACCCGCACACCTACAAAAAACTGGCTTACGACCCGGTGGCTGACTTGACGCCCGTGTCGGCGGCGGCGCTGTTTGACTACGGCTTTGCCGTGGGCCCCATGGTGCCGGCCAGCGTCAAAACCGTGCCGGACTTTCTCGAGTGGTGCAAGGCGAATCCGGCGCAGGCCAATTTCGGCTCGCCAGCGGCCGGGTCGTCGCCGCACTTCATCGGCGCGCTGCTGGGCAAGGCCGGCAATGTCGATTTGCGCCATGTGGCGTTTCGCGGCACGCAGCCTGCAGTGCTTGATTTGATGGGTGGGCAGATTGCCGCCGTGTCGGGGCCGAGCGGTGATTTTGCGCCGCATGTCGCCAGCGGCAGGGTGCGCGTCATTGCTACCAGCGGCCCCAAGCGCGGCAAGTTCACACCCGCTATTGCGACGCTGCAGGAACAGGGTTTCAAAGACCTGGCGTTTACCGAATGGTTTGGTTTCTTTTTACCGGCCAGGGTGCCTGCGGACATGGTGACACGCCTGAATGCCGCCATTCGCAGCGCGCTGGCGTCGCAAGACGTGATCGACGGTCTGGCATCGCTTTATCTGGAGCCGCTTTCGACGTCGCCTACGCAACTGGCGGGCATGCTGAAGGCCGACACAGAGCGCTGGGGGCCGTTGGTCAAGGCGGTGGGTTTCACGCCAGAAGGCTGATGCGCGCTAAAGTTGCTATAGTTTTAATAGCTACTTGTGCACAATATACGGGGGCTTGCGGCCTTTTTGATGGCTGAACGCCCACCACCAATGAAATGAACGCATGAAAGTTTGCATCTACGGCGCAGGCGCCATCGGCGGCTGGATTGGCCATGCGCTGGCGCAAGCGGGTTGCAGCGTGAGTCTGGTGGCTCGCGGTGCCACGCTGGCTGCGCTGCAGAGGGCCGGGCTGCGGCTGCGTGACGGAGACAGCGTCACAACGCAGGCGGTCGCGTCAAGTGAGAACCCCGCCGATTTTGGCCCGCAGGATCTGGTGGTGCTCAGCGTGAAGGCGCCGTCGCTGCCGGACGTGGCGCGCCACATTGGGCCGCTGATCGGGCCGGACACCCTCGTGCTGACGGCCATGAACGGTGTGCCGTGGTGGTTTTTGCAAGGTTTCGGTAACGCGCTGGCGGGCACGCGGCTGACCTCGGTTGACCCCGACGGCGCGCTGGCATCCGCGATACCCGCGCCGCATCTGGTCGGCTGTGTGGTGCATGCCAGCTGCTCGGTCGATGCGCCCGGGCAGGTGCGTCACCACTTCGGCAACAAGCTGATCATTGGCGAGCCTTCGGGCAAGCAAAGCGCGCGCGTTCAGCAGCTCGCGGCGATGCTGCAACACGCTGGTTTTGAGGCCGTGGTGTCAGAAAAGATTCAAACCGACATCTGGTTCAAGCTCTGGGGCAACATGACGGTCAACCCGATCAGCGCGATCACCGGCGCGACCACCGACCTGATCATGCACGACGAACTGGTGCGCGGTTTTATATCGGCCGTGATGCTGGAAGCCAAGGAAATCGGCGGACGCATCGGCATCACCCTGACCCAGCAACCCGAAGACCGGCATGCCGTGACGCGCAAGCTGGGCGCGTTCAAAACCTCGATGCTGCAGGATGTGGAAGGCGGCAAACCAGTGGAGCTGGATGCGCTGGTCACGGTGGTTCGGGAACTGGGCCAGCTGACAGCCGTGCCGACGCCGTTTACCGATGCGCTGCTGGGGCTGGCGCGGCTACAGGCGCGGGTGAAGGGCTTGTACCCGCGAGGGTGAGTCAACAGCCATTGAAACAGGGTTGACATGGCTCCTTAATGGCTTCAAAATGGCAGCACTATCTGTTTTGGAGCCACTATGTCCAACCTTTCAATCAAGGACGTTCCCGAAGCCTGGGCAGAAACGCTCAGGCAGCGCGCGCTGCGTAACCACCGCTCCCTGCAAGGCGAATTAATGGCCATCATCGAGCAGGCCGTGGTCGCCGAGGCCGACACGTTGTCACCGCCTCAGCAGCCAGCGCGTGCTGGCACGCGGCAAGGCACGGTGGTCGGGTTTGACCGCCGGGGTCATCCCATCATGCGTTACGGCTGGAAAACGATTGAGCAGATTTCTGCCGAAATGCGAGCCAAATATTCGCAGCCCGTCGTGGGCGCACCGCTGGGTGTGGACATCATTCGCGAAGACCGCGATTCACGATGAGCCGGGTCTCCAATCAGGTCTTGTACGTCGCAGAGCCACCCGCGCAATACCTTGCACGACCGCCGGTGGTGGTGGATTGCAGTGCGCTGGCCGGTCTCCTTTTTCACGAGGAGTGGGAAGCGCTGGCTGCCGAAAAAATTCACGGCCGAACCTTGCACGCGCCCTTTCTGCTCCAAATAGAAATCGCCAGCGTCGCCCTGAAAAAGCACCGCAAAGGCTTCTCGGATATCGTGACCGACGCCCTGGCGCAATACGCTGATCTCGATATCAATCTCCATCGGGTTGAGCCTCAAGACGCTTTGGCCCTGGCGCTGCGCTACAAGCTGTCAGCCTACGACGCCACCTATTTGTGGCTGGCCGCCGAGCTGAAAGCACCGCTGGCCACCTTCGACGAAAAACTGGGCCGGGCGGCGCAGCTGCACCTGGCCAGTCTGTCATAACGCCGCGAGTCATCGACGATCCCCACAGCCCGTATGACACCCACACGCGCCCTGAGTGGCACCGCCTTCGCCACGCTGCTGCTGATCGCCTTGATGATGGGCACCAACCATGTCGCAGCGCGAATCGCCTTCAACAACGGCGTCGATGTGGCGACGGCGGTGGTGTTTCGCAGCGTCGTCACGGCGCTGGTGATCGTGGTGATTTTGGCGCTGCAACGCGTGCAGATGCGCTTCAGCCCGCGCCATAAACGCATGCTGCCGCTGATCGGCGTGCTGATCGGCGTGCAAAGCCTGTGCCTGTATTCGGCGGTGGCACGGCTGCCGGTGGCACTCGCGCTGCTGGCTTTCAACACCTACCCGATCTGGACGGCGCTGTGGGCACGGCTGCTGTACCAGCAGGCGCCCGAGCGCGCGTTGCTGATCGTGATGCCGGTCATTCTGGTCGGACTGGCGCTGGCGCTCGATGTGTTCGGTGCGGCGTCGGGCCTGGGCGCGTCCGGTCAGTGGTCGCGCATAGGCGCCGGTGTCGGCTTTGCGCTGGCGGCGGCAGCCACGTTTGGCCTGGCACTGGTCATCACGCAGCATGAAGCGGCCGACGTCGATGGCCGCGTGCGCACTGCGACGACGATGGTGATGGCCAGCCTGGTCGCATTGGGCATGGTTGCTACGCAAGGCGGCTTTCATCTGCCGCAGGCCGCAGCTGGCTGGGGCGGACTGGCCGCGCTGACCTTCCTCTACGGCACGGCTTTCACCATCATGTTCACCGTGCTGCCCCAACTCGGCGTGGTCGGCAACTCGGCCATCATGAACGTGGAGCCGGTGTTCGCGCTGGTGCTGGCCTGGCTGATTCTGGGCCAGGTGATTGCGCCGGTGCAGGTGGCGGGCGCGCTGGTGGTGGTGGGGGCGGTGATGGGGATGGGGTTGCGAAGACGGTAAAAAATCAGGGTCGGCACCCGCACTGTGCACGACTTCGCGACTCGCCTAGTTGGAAGTCTTGGTGTTTTAGTCGCTATATTTTTTATAGCTGCTTGCGCACGTATCTGTTGGGCTGGCAGCCTAAACGATGTTTGAAGACTTATATCTGGGCGTTTCCGTCTCTGGCTGCCTGTATTTGTATTTGTGCCTGATCCTACGCTGTGTGTCAGCGCAGCGACACCGGGACGTGGCGAAGTTGCTGGTAGTTGAATCAGCAGGGAGGCCTCGACACCTCAGCCCGAACGGATATGACAAGCCGGATTGCCTGGCTCTTCACACCACCACCATCGGCACCCGCAACGCCAGCGCACACATCAGCTCGTACCCCACCGTGCCGCCAGCCCGCGCGACCTCGTCAATAGGCAGCACAGCGCCTGACAACGAGCGTCCCCACAGCGTCACCTCGCTGCCGGTAGCGGCGTCAGGCACCAGGGTCAAATCCACGGTGATCATGTCCATGCTGACGCGGCCTACCATGCGGCAGCGCACGCCGCCCACCAGCACCGGCGTGCCGGTGCTGCAGTGACGCGGGTAGCCGTCGGCGTAACCGCAGGCGACGATGCCGATGCGCAGCGGCACGTCGGCGGTGAAGCTGGAGCCATAGCCCACGGTGTCGCCAGCGACCAGGCTTTGCGTGGCGATGATTTTTGACGCCAGTGTCATGGCCGGCAGCAAGCCCCAGTCCGCCGCGCTGTGGGTCGGGAAATCAGCCGCGCTGCCATACACGGCGATGCCGGGGCGAATCCAGTCGGAGCGGGCCGCCAGCGCATCACCATGTCGCAGCGTTCCGGCGCTGTTGCTCAGCGTTCGTTCGCCCGGCAAATCATGCGTGACAGCCTCAAACGCCTGCAGCTGCGCGCTGATGCCCTTGGCCGTGTCGGCATCCGAGAAATGCGTCATCAGTGAAATCTCCTCGACTTGCGGCAGCGCGTTCAGACGCGTCCAGGCTGCGCGATAGCGCTCAGGCTTGAAGCCGAGGCGGTTCATGCCGGAGTTCATCTTCAGAAATACGCGGTGCGGGACTTGCGTCTTGTGCGCGGCCAGCATGTCGATCTGCTCGTTGCAATGCACCACATGCCACAGACCTAGACGCGAACACAGTTCCAGGTCACGCGCCTCGAAGCAGCCTTCGAGCAGCAGGATCGGGCCGCGCCAGTCGAGTGCTCGCAGGCGCTGCGCCTCAACCAGATCAAGCAGCGCAAAGCCGTCGGCGCTGCGCAGCCCGTCAAACACCCGCTCGATGCCGTGACCATAGGCATTGGCCTTGACGATGGCCCAGACCCGCGCGTCTGGCGCGGCGGCGCGCACGCGGGCCAGATTGTGGGCGAAAGCAGCGGTGTGGATGGTGGCAAGAATCGGTCGTGGCATTTTTAGACGTTACAGTTGGTTTCTGGCGGCAAGCGCCGTGCGAAGGGTGCTGGCGCCGCGTCGCTTCAGGGTCTTTCGGCATTCTGGCACCAGGCCCCATGCTATAAACATGAATCATCTGGAGACATTCACGTTGAACCAACAGCCCCGGATTTGCCCGGCGCGGCGCCTGCCATGATCAATAGATTTTAATGAAGCGCGGTTTCTACACCATCATGGCGGCCCAGTTCTTCAGCTCGCTGGCTGATAACGCGCTATTCGTCGCTGCCGTGGAGTTGCTCCGGACCAGCGGCGCCCCCAAGTGGCAGCCGGCCGCGCTGGTGCCGATGTTTGCACTCTTCTACGTCGTGCTGGCGCCTTTTGTCGGTGCTTTTGCAGACGCCCGGCCCAAGGGACATGTCATGTTTGTCAGCAACGCCATCAAGGTGGTGGGTTGTCTGATGATGCTGTTCGGCTCGCACCCCTTGCTGTCTTATGCCATCGTCGGGTTGGGCGCCGCCGCTTATTCGCCAGCTAAATACGGCATCCTGACCGAGCTGCTGCCGGCCTCGCAACTCGTCAAAGCCAACGGCTGGATCGAAGGCCTGACGATTTCCTCGATCATTTTGGGCGTGCTGCTGGGCGGCCAGCTGGTCGGGCGCGCTATTTCCAGCCGGCTGCTGTCGTTTGATCTGCCATTGATAGACACCAGCATCGACACGCCGCCCGAAGCCGCCATTTCGGTATTGATTTTTCTGTATGTCATCGCCGCCTGGTTCAACACCCGCATCCCGAAAACTGGCGTCGAAATGCGGCCGATGCCGCGCAACAAACTTGAGCTTCTGCCCGATTTCTGGAACTGCAATTCGGCGCTGTGGCGCGACAAGCTCGGGCAGATTTCGCTCGCCACCACGACGCTGTTCTGGGGCGTGTCGGGCAACCTGCGCTACATCGTGCTGGCCTGGAGCGCCGCTGCGTTGGGTTACAGCACCACGCAGGCGTCGTCGCTGGTCGGCGTGGTCGCTATCGGCACGGCAGTCGGCGCCATTCTGGCTTCGATGCGCATGCGCCTGCACCAGGCGCCACTGGTGATGCCGCTGGGCATTGCCATGGGGGTGCTGGTGATTCTGATGAACTTCATCACCAACGTCTGGGTGGCCGCACCGTTTCTGATTTTGCTCGGTGGCCTGGGCGGTTTTCTGGTCGTGCCGATGAACGCGTTGCTGCAGCACCGCGGGCATAACCTGATGGGTGCGGGCCGCTCAATTGCGGTGCAAAACTTCAACGAGCAGGCGTGCATTCTGGCGCTGGGTGCGGGCTACAGCCTGTCCACTGGCTTGGGCTTGTCGGCCTTTGGCGCCATCACCACATTTGGCATCGTGGTAGCGGGTTTCATGTGGGTGATTCAGCGCTGGCACAAAAGCAATTGCATCAAGCACAAAGAGCAGGTCGATCATTTGCTAAGCATCGCCCGAAGCGACCATACGCATTGATGATTTTCACGGCTAAACGCAGCGCCTTGCTGGCAGCGGGCGCACTGGTTATCAACGCATTTGTCTGGGGCGTGTCGTGGTGGCCGCTGCGCGAGCTGCAGGCGCTGGGCCTGCATCCGCTATGGGCCACGTCACTGGTTTACTTCGTCGTTTTCGCCGGCTTGCTGGTGTTTTATCGTGGCAGTCTGAAAGGCTTCGTCGAGCATCCCCAGTTGTGGTTGCTGGCATTTGCCTCAGGCATCACCAATGTCGGCTTTAACTGGGCTGTCACGGTGGGCGATGTGGTGCGCGTTGTGCTGCTTTTTTATCTGATGCCCGCGTGGTCGGTGCTGGTAGCGTGGGCCTTGCTCGGGGAAAAGCCGACTGCCATGTCCTTGCTGCGGCTGGTCATTGCCATGGCCGGCGTGCTGATTGTGCTGAAGGCGCCCGGCGCGGCCTGGCCGGTGCCGCAGGGCCTGCCGGACTGGCTGGCGATCATGGGCGGCTTCAGCTTTGCGCTGACCAACGTGATGCTGAGCAAACTCTCGCACACGTCCACCGGCTCGCGCATGCTGGCGATGTTCGCTGGCGGTTCGGTGCTGGCAGCGGGCGCCGCGCTGGTCGGCATGGCGCAATACATCGTGCCGGCGCCTGCATTGCAGGGCATCGCGCCGCTGCTGGTGCTCGGTCTCAGCCTGGCTTTTTTGGTCAGCAACAGCGCGCTGCAATACGGCGCGGCGCGGCTGGTGGCCACCACCACGGCGCTGGTGATGCTGACCGAAATTTTGTTTGCCAGCGGCTCGGCAGCGCTGCTCGGTGCGGCGACATTCGCCCCGCGCATCTGGCTGGGCGGCAGCCTGATCATTCTGGCGGCGTTGCTGGCCGCGGTGTCGCCGTCGGCGGACAAAAACCACTGAGCCAGCGGCGGAGCGCAAACCGGCTCAGAATTCGAGATGGGTATCTGCCTGACCGGCCCCAAGAAAGGATCTGCCATGAGCGCCACCGAAAAAACCGTCTGCGACTTCAAAGCCCGCCAGATCGGCGGCAAAGACATCGCGCTGGCCGCCTTCAAGGGCAAGGTCATGCTGATCGTCAACACCGCCAGCCAGTGCGGCTTCACGCCGCAGTTCGGCGGGCTGGAGGCACTGCACCAATCGCATGCCGCCAAAGGGCTGGTAGTGCTGGGATTTCCATGCAACCAGTTCGGCTCGCAAGACCCCGGCAATGACACCGAGATTTCTGCGTTCTGTGAGTTGAACTACGGCGTGACGTTTCCCATGATGTCAAAGATTGACGTCAACGGCCCGGCCGCGCACCCGCTATACCAGTGGTTGTCGTCCGAGGCGCCCGGCCTGCTGGGCAGCAAGTCCATCAAGTGGAACTTCACGAAATTTCTGGTCGGAAAAGACGGCCAGGTCATCAAACGCTATGCGCCTACCGACAAGCCCGAAAGCATCACCCAAGACATCGACGCCGCACTTGCAGCCTGATTTATAAGCAAAAAGGCCTGTAGCCCCCGAATAACGTGCGCAAGCAGCTACTTTTTTTGTAGCGCTTCGTCCAGCAGCTCAACCCAGTGGCGCACCGGCGTGGCAGTGCCGCTTTGCAGATGCGTGATGCAGCCGATGTTGGCGGAGGCTATGACTTCGGGCTTCATCTCGCTGAGGTTTTCAAGCTTGCGGTCGCGCAGCTGGTAGGCAAGTTCGGGTTGCAGCACCGAGTAAGTGCCGGCCGAGCCGCAGCACAGATGGGCTTCACAGGTCGCGGTTTTGATCTTGAAACCGAGCGCGCTCAAGTGCTGTTCGACACCGCCGCGCAGTTGCTGGCCGTGCTGTAGCGTACATGGCGGGTGAAACGCCACCTGCCCGGCTTTTGCAGAAACCAGTTCGCGCAGCGGCTCGACCAGATCGGGCAGCAACTCGCTCAAATCACGCGTTAGCGCGCTGATGCGGGCGGCCTTGTCGGCGTAGGCGGCGTCGTCTTTCAGGATGTGGCCGTACTCTTTCACCGTCACGCCGCAGCCCGACGCGTTCATCACAATCGCTTCGATGCCGGCTTCACTGGACTCGACATGCGGCCACCAGGCATCGATGTTGCGCCGCATCTCGGCCTTGCCGCCGTCGTGGTCGTTCAGGTGAAATTTCACCGCGCCACAGCAACCGGCCTTGGCCGCGACTACGGTTTGAATGCCCGCCGCGTCAAGCACGCGGATCGTGGCGGCATTAATGTTCGGCATCATGGACGGTTGCACGCATCCTTCGAGCATCAACATCTTGCGTGCATGGCTGCGGGTCGGGCGCGTGCCCGAATTTTGCCGCGCGGGCACCTTGTTTTTAAGCGATGCCGGCAGCAAGCCGCGTACCGCCTGGCCCAGCTTCATGGCGGGCGCGAACAGCGGCGACGGCAGGCCTTCTTTCAGCGCCCAGCGCAACGCTTTCTCACCGGCGGGGCGCGGCACTTTTTCATCGACGATCTTGCGGCCGATATCGACCAGATGACCGTATTGCACGCCGCTGGGGCAAGTCGTTTCGCAGTTGCGGCAGGTCAGGCAGCGGTCCAGGTGCAGCTGCGTCTTGCGCGTTGGCATCTCGCCTTCGAGCACCTGCTTGATCAGGTAGATGCGGCCACGCGGGCCGTCGAGTTCATCGCCGAGCAACTGATACGTCGGGCAAGTCGCGGTGCAAAAACCGCAATGCACACACTTGCGCAAAATCGATTCAGCTTCCAGGCCGTCGAGGGTGTTTTTGAATTCGGGGGCGAGCTTGGTTTGCATAAATTCCTAAAAAGGGCGACGCTCCAGCCGGGCCTTGCGCAGCCGGTTCAGGCGCTGAAAATCGGTCCACAAGGGCGGTAACGACAGCGCCAGCAGCAGAAAAGCCAGCGGCATCACCCAGACGAAGCCGACGTACTTGAACCCGATGGCGCCGACCAGCCCGCCGGAGATGAACATGGCCAGCAGGGTGCCGAACAGGCGCAGCTTGATACGGTTGGCGCGTACGCGCGACTCCGGCGGACGGGCGCTGTGGTTCCAGTAAAACATTTTGCCCAGCTCGATGCCGATGTCGGTGATGACCCCGGTCATGTGCGTGGTGCGAATCTGCGATAACGATATCTTGCTGACCAGCGCGTTCTGCAGCCCCATGGTGAAGGCCAGCACCAGCACGGTCAGCGGCACGGCAAACGGCGTCTGCCGGCTCAGGGTGGCGCCCAGCAGTCCGAAAATCAGCAGCAGCACGGCCTCGACCAGAAGCGGCAGCGCGTATTCGCTGCGCAGCCAGTTGTGCCGCGCCCAGTTCACCAGCACGGCAGTGGCCGCCGCGCCCGCCGTGAACGACATCAAGGCGCCCAGCGCGCCCAGCACCAGCGTGATGTTGCCCAGCACCAGGTTGTCGGCCAGCATGGATGCAAAGCCGGTCATGTGCGAGGTGTACATATCCACCAGCAAAAAACCACCGGCGTTGATGGCGCCGGCATTGAAGGCCAGCAGCCCGCCCAGCAGGCGGTTGGTCGCCGCCGTGCGGTGCTGGCCGGTGAGATGGCGCAGGCGTCTCATGCCAGCTTAAAAATCCAGGGACATGCGGTTCGGGTTGAAGATGCCGGCCGGATCGAACTGCGCCTTCAGCTGGCGATGAATCCGGTCCAGCGGCGGTTTTAATGCATCAAATCGGGCTATAGCCCCCGTATTACATGCGTAAGCAGCTATGAAAAGCGTAGCATGTCCACCGGCCTCGCGCGCCACCTGGCGCAGCTGGTCGGCATGTTTTGCCTCGGCCCGCACCCAGCGCTGGCCACCATGCCACTCAATCAGCGGCGACTCGGGCAAATCCAGCACGGGCGCGGTTTGCGGCACCGACAAACGCCACAAATCCTGCGTCTCCTTGCGCGCCCGGAACCACGGCAGCTGCTGGTTGCGGCAATCCATCCAGTCGGTGGCGACCTGCTTCGGCTCTTCCAGCGTGGCGCCTTGCAGCTTGCACAACGAATGGCACGCCGCCTGCACCGCCGCCACCGCGCCGCGCAGCCGCAGGTACAGCGTGCCGGTGTCACTGCCTTCTTCATGCAGCCAGCAGCTGGCGTTCAGCGGCAAAGGCTGGCCGCCCCAGGCGTGCAGCCATTGCAGCGCCTGCATCTGGCTGCAGTCAAAGCGCAGCGTGGCTTCTGCCGGCGCGACCGGCAACACCTTCAGGCTGACTTCGGTGATGACGCCCAGCGTGCCCATGCTGCCTG
This sequence comes from Polaromonas sp., assembly GCA_031365885.1. Lineage (GTDB taxonomy): Bacteria > Pseudomonadota > Gammaproteobacteria > Burkholderiales > Burkholderiaceae_C > Polaromonas. The sequence continues at coordinate 11,852 of JANLYY010000085.1, forward strand.
CCATCAAGCGCGACACGTCGTAGCCAGCCACGTTTTTCATCACCTGGCCGCCGAACGTGAGGTGTTCGCCCTGGCCATTGATAAAGCGCACGCCCAGCATGAAGTCGCGCACCGCGCCCGAGCTGGCGCGCGCCGGGCCACTCAAACCAGCAGCGACCATGCCACCGACGGTTGCACCAGAGGAAAAATGCGGCGGCTCAAACGGCAGGCACTGGCCCTGCGCGGCCAGCAGGGACTCCAGCCCGGCGAGGGGGGTTCCAGCCAGTGCAGTGACCACCAGCTCGCTCGGCTCGTAGCTCGTCACGCCGCAGAGCGCGTTCATGTCAAGAATGTCGCCCTGCAGACTCTGCGCGTAAAAATCTTTGCTGCCACCGCCGCGAATGCGCAGCGGCGTGCGCGCAGCTGCGGCAGCTTTGATTCGGTCGGTCAGCCCGGCAAGTGCCGGTGAGGTGTCGAGGAAGGTATCGAGGGAGGTGGCAAGGTCTGCAGACATTGGCCCATGTTAAGCCGCCCGGCAAAAGCCTGTTTTGAATTTTTTGAACGTCTGTTGTTCGATTTTTTGCAGCCTGACCGGCTTGGCGTCCTCGTCAGCATGCTACTTTTCTAGTAGCTGCTTGCGCACGTTTTACAGGGGCTAGAGGCCGATTTCACCTTGAACATCGACTTTTCAGGCGGCTACCAGCACCTTCTGGGCAATTTTCACTACCGCTGCGGTCGCAACCCTGATAAATTCCATCCGGCACAGCAGCGATACAGCAAGCGCGGGAGACGCTGGGGTGGCAAGCCATCAAGAATCAAAATCAGGGAGGCGAGCATGTCGAATATTGCAGGAAAAGCTTACGCCATGAACGTGGTCACGCCGATCCGTTTCTGGACCTCATGGCTGAACAAGGGGATTTTCTGGGTCACCAAAACTTACCCCCATTTCCTCAAGGGCCTGATCACGCTGTCGCTGATTCACTACGCACGCTGGGTAGTGGTGGACCGTGATCAATTTCCTCACCTGTCGCCCGAGCAGCCAAAGGAAAACCTGCGCTTCAGCTACATGTTTTTTTTCAGCAACTTCAATGGCAGCTGGGAGCAGTATGTGGACTCGTTTACCTTCTCCATTTCCGGCGGTCTGGACCTGTTCTGGAAGTGGAACGTGCGCTACCCGAAATCGGTTCCGCTGACACCGTTCCATGACTACATCCGCTACAACCAGATTGAGACCATTCACTACTACAACGCCTACCCGATGGCGACGTCCAACGATATCAAAAGCGCGAAGAAACTCAGACTGGCGCTGATGGACTTTGATGCCCGCCTGCAGGAGAGCGATTCCGATGCCGTGTTTCAGCAGAAGTTTTTTCATCTGCTGCGCGACGTGCAGCACGACATGGGCGTGATGCGGCACGCGCCCATCGTCAGCATGGCGGTGCAGTGCGTCCAGCAGCGCGCTGAAAAAGATATTGCCAACGACACGCAGACCCCGAAAAAACATCTGGAGGCCGCATGAGCAGCAACGTTTCAGGCAAGGCCTATGCGCTCACTTTGGTGTGCCCGATCAAAGGCGGCACCGATCACAACCATGTGGCGTTTGCCGACGCGATTCGGGACCAGCTGGAGGGCTGGAACGCCATGGCCACCAGCCCGATGGCGCTAGTCCCGAACACGTATTTGTGTCGTCACTACATTCTGGATGATGTGTGTACCCAGTCGCTGCCGGGCGCCGGTATCTGGGACACGATCTCGGACATCCTGCCGGTCATACCTGCCACATGGCGGCTTGCCGCGCTGCCGTATGAAGACCACCTGAAGTCGCGTTATCTGGTTTTTTCAAGTGATTTTCATGGCGAGCTCGAGCCCTATCTGCAAGGCATGTGGAAGTACGCCGAGGCCCATGTCAGGTCTGTCTGGAAGCACTGCTACGGCTTCGAAAGCGTCAGTGATGCCACGACTTTTATCGACTACGCCAGGCGCTGCCAGCTGGATGCGTCACTGTTTTTTGTCGGCTCGAATGACGACTCGCTGGCGGCGCAACTCAAGGCGCTTTATGTGAAGCAGGAGTTTTCACGCTTTGCGCAGGAAACGCAGGACCGGCCCGCCGCGCAATTGCGCCAGGCCTACCTGCAATTCATGCAGCGGGTCAAGCCCCGCGACGACACCGGGCCGTCCTGGACCGTGGGGCAACGCGCATGACCAAAGTTCTTGATCTGCTCGACATTCAGGGCAATGTGGTGCGGCCTTATGGCCGCTTCGGTTTTCCGCTGGCGCGTTATCTGCTGCTCAATGTGCGCGACAGCAAGCGCGGCCGCGACTGGCTCGGCGCGATGATTCCCCGCGTGACCACGGCGGCCGCCTGGGGCACAGGCGCAGGGGAAATCCCCAAACCCGGGGCTACTTTGAACATCGCCATCAATCGCGCCGGCTTTGTCGCGCTGCATCTGCCGCGCGAAAGCATGATCAGTTTCCCGGCCGAATTCTCGATGGGGATGAGTGAGCGCAAGGACATCATTGGTGACGACGGCCCCAGCAGCCCGGCGTTTTGGGACCCGGTATGGCTGGGAACCACGCCCGACAAAGCCGTGCATGTGCTGCTCACGCTCAATGCGCGCACCGAAGACGATTTGCGGCTGCAGTACGACTGGGTGCTGGCGCAACTGGCAGCCAGCGACGGTGCGGTAGCCCTTTTGCACGGCCACCGCAGCGCCGGCGGCAAGCTGCTGCCCTATCAGGAAGGCCACCTGCTGCTGGAGGGCGGCAAGCCGACGCCGAAAGAACACTTCGGCTACACCGACGGCATTGGCGATCCCTATTTTGAAGGCATGCAAAACCCGGCGTCGCGCGTTGAAGGCCGGGGCAAACAGATGGCCGACGGCAGCTGGCAGCCCCTGGCGCTGGGCGAATTTTTGCTCGGGCACCTCGATGAAGCCCGCGAGTACCCACCGGCGCCGCAGCCGCAGCTGCTGTCCCGCAACGGCACCTACCTGGTGTACCGAAAGCTGCATCAAAACGTGGCCTCGTTCGACGCGCTGTTGGAGCGCGAAGGCAAAAATTATCCGGGTGGCGCAGAGCTTCTGGCGGCCAAGTTTGTCGGACGCTGGCGCGACAATGGCGCGCCACTGGTCGGCGCGCCGGACGCCCAGACCAAGCAGCACTGGGATGCGCGATTTGCCAAGGCCAGCCCGGTCGAGCGCGACGCGATGCTCAGCGACTTTCGCTACGACAACGACATGAGCGGCGCGCGTTGCCCCCTAAGCGCGCACATACGTCGGCTCAATCCGCGCGGATCGCTGGAGTTGAAAGCGGGTAAATCGCCCGGCGAATTTGTGCGCAACCCGAATGCGTTTGACACGCCGGGCGCGCTGGCCAACCGCAGGCGAATTCTGCGCCGGGGCCTGCCCTACGGCGGCAGCGCTGAGGCTCGGAGTGACGCTGGCGAGCAGGGCGTGATCATGATGATGCTCAATGCCGACATCGGGCGCCAGTACGAATTCATCCAGCAGCAGTGGGTGAACTGCGGCAACGACTTTCGCGAGGGCAATGACAAGGAAGTTTTGCTGGGCAACCACAATCCGCGAGACCCGACGCGTGTGCTTCATAACGTCGATCCGCACGGTGATGCGCCGCCGCGTTTTGTCAGCAACCTTCCGCGTCTGGTCGAAACGCGCGGTGGCGATTACTTTTTTGTACCCAGCATGACCGCGATGCGCCTTATTGCGCGTGGCTTGATTGATCCGAGCTGAGCGTAGTTGGCCCAGTGGCGATGCTGACATAGACGCTGGTTTGCGCATTGCCTGCAACGCCGTTGACGCGCCGGCGCAGCGCGGAAATGCCTTGATACACCACGCGCCTGGCCCGATTGATACTGCCGATTGGACGGTGCACCGCTAGGCAATGCCACGGTGAAAATCGCATGTCTTCGCCCTGCCGGTCACGCGCGGCGTTGTCAAAGTCCTGCTGGGCGATCCGCAGCGTGGCGACGGCCACAAAAGGTGACAGCGCTTCGTCCCAGCGCGTGGCGGCATCTTCTACCGGCATGCGAGCCGCATTGCTTTGCAGCTGAATGCCAAACGTGAATTCGGCCGGGCCGGTGCGCAACTGGGCCTGCATTGCATCGCGCATGAAATTGCTGCCAGAGGCACTTGCTGCGGCTGCCGCTGAACTGTCCGCCGCCGAAATCACAGGAGTCGCACAGTACTTCACCGCGCCCTCGCCCAGCAGGTAAGGCGTGCTGCTGAAGTAACGCGTCGTCAACGGGTTGGCGAAGGTTTTAAATGCTGCGAGCATACGGACGATGACCCCCGGATGCTTCGCAAAAAAGCAAATCTTGTCCCACAGCGAGCCTTGAACGGCGCGCACCATGGCGTCGAAAATTTGCAGGTCACGACATAAAAATACATCGGTGCTGATTAGCAAAAAATCCTGTTCGCCTGCGCCGTCGCCCGCGTCGTCGGTAGTGCCCGGCACTGCCTCCCCAGCGACACCAACAAGCTTGATGGCCATGCCGCGAATATCGCGCTTTGCATCGGGCTGTGCCGTGCCACTGGCGTTGGAAAACCGCACCCAGGCGGCATAGGTTCGCGCGTGCTCGAAAACACCCACCCTCATTGCGGCAGGCAGGTTGGCATGAACGATGAATTCGGCATGCACCAAGCCATGCATTTTCGGATGCGCGTCGCGCGGCATCAGCCCGTCCGGGTGTTCGTTGATCAGTTGCGCTTTCAGGCGGCGCAGCAAATCATCAGTGTAGTTTTGCTCAAACTTGGTGACCCGTTCCTGTGAATGCAGCGTCATGCGGAAGGCTCCTGAAACGATTCCAGCAATACAGGCTCCAGCGACTGGAGGTCGTGCAAAATATCGGCGACAAAAATCTGCGCCCCCTGGCTTTCGGCGAGTGCCAGCGCTTGTCGCAGGGCACTATGGAGCACGACCGGGTCTCCGGGATTTTTCGCGTGGTTCAAACGCGCCTTCAAGCGCAGGTATTCCGGCTCCATCCAGCGCTCGCCGGCCACCACGCGCGAGTCAATCCGCTCTAGCGCTTCAAGACCATCCTGAACCTGGCCATTTTCGAGGCAGGCTCGCGCGTAGAACACCACCCAGGTCGTCAAATAGGCACTGTGCTGATTGAGCAGAATATCAACGCAGGCTTTTGCTTGTTTCAGCAGCGCCGACGCCTCGGCCTCGGATTTGGGCCCGGCCATCAGGCCGCTCAGCGCGGTGATGAGGTCAGCGTATGGCAGCCAGATGGGCAACTGGTTGCTGGTGGCGTATTCGCGTGCTTCCCTGGCGTAGCGGGCCATGTCATCAGGGCGCCGCCACAGGCCACTGAGGTGCCCGCCAAGAAACACCAGCGCCTGACAGACCGCTATGTGGTTGGCACTGCGCTGGGCGTAAAGAAGCGCCTGATCTCGCCAGTGGTTGGCCAGCTCGGGCAACTTGCGCAATGAGCAGGTGGTGGCCAGGGCCAGCAGCACTGAGGAGACATGGCTGTTGGAGCTGAACCGAAAACTCGCCGAATTACCGTGGGTTTCTGGCGAGTAAAGGCGAAAAAAGGCTTCGAACTCGTCCTGGGCCATCGCCAGCTGCCCTTGAATCATGCAGGTAAAACCCATCGCCCGGTGAGCCAGCAGGCAGTCAATTTCGCTGTCGCTGCGCGCGGCATCACGCACTTCGAGCGCCAGCGGACGCAAGTCGGCCATGTCCCAGCTGCCGAGCGCCACTGCCCACCGAAGATAGAGCGCAGAGACGCGGTACTCGCTGTGCGGCAGGTGCAGGCACAGCGCCTGCGCCCGGTCAACCAGGCCCCTGATCTTGCGCGAGCCGATGCCGCGCGTGGCAATCACCGGCCCTGTCGCAGCCATGCACAAGCGCAGTTCATGCTCGTCGCGCTCGGGGGTCTGCGTGACCTGCACCAGCAGCTCCAGCGCCCGGCTGTAGTGGGCCACCGCCTCGTGCAGCGCAAGTTGGTTGGCGGCCAGTTCGGCGGCGCGTTCCCAATACAGCACGGCACTTCCAAAGTTCCCGGCCTCGGTGTGGTGAAGCGCTAGCAGATGCGGTGCGCTGCGTGTGGACTGCACAAACTGCTGCTCCATGACCAGCGCGACCTTGGCATGCAGGCGTGCCCGGTCGGTGCGCAGCATGCGCTGATAGACGGCGTCTTTGACCAGCATGTGGTCGAAACTGAGCATCAGGCCGTTGGCAGTGGTCCGCTTCACAAAGAGATGCGCTTCCAGCAACTCCTCGATAGCGGCCTGCGTGTCTTCCATCAGGTCTTCTGAGCAGGCTACCAGCAGAGACATCTCGAATTCGCGCCCCAGCACAGCGGCCTGCTGCACCGTCATGACGCCGTGCTCCAGCTGATCGAGTCGGGCCAGCAAAATATCGCTGAGCGTGGACGGTATTGATTTGCTGCTGCTTTCGCTGCCAAAATCGTCTCGCAGCAGCATGGCGCGCGCCAGTTCGGTGGCAAAGATCGGCACGCCCTCCGCGCGATCAACGATCTGGCGCAAGATGATTTCCGGAAAAGTGCGCGGTGCCGCCAGTGCCGCAACGATGACCCGGATGTCGTCCTCTGGCAGACAGTCGAGGTGCAGCACGCTGACGTGGCCGCCCTCGCCGAGCGCCTTGTGTTTTGTCGGCCTGGAGGTCGCGATCAACATGGCGTTTTGTCGCGGCAGTTCGGTCACAAATTTGCCCAGCAGTTCACTGGTGCTCGGATCGGCCCAATGGAGGTCTTCCACAATCACCAACATGCGCTCGCGCACCAGGCTGTGTAGCCAGCGAAGCAAAGCGGTCTGGATGCGGCTGCGAACCACGTCCGCACTGACGCCCTGCATGTGCGCAGCGCTCAGGGCGCGCAGGCCAAGCAGCTCTGCAAGCGCGAAAAAATCGTCGTCGCTACCGAGTCCGTAGTACACCGCCAGCGCCTCAAGCTTGCGCTGTTTTTCAGCATCGCTGTCTTCGAGCCGGTACCGGGCCGCCGCTTCGAGGTACTGGATACAGGGGTACAGCGGGGTCAGACTGTAATCAGGCGAACACTGGAGCACCGGTGCCGAAAGCTCACCGGGGTAGGTATCCGCACACAGACGGGCGACGAGGTGTGACTTGCCGCTACCTGCATCGCCGCGCAGTAACACAGCCTGGCCGCGTCCACTGCGGGAACGTTCCAGCTGGGCGCGCAAAAAATTGAGTTCAACATCGCGGCCTATCAGGCGCTCCAGTCGCCTGCGTCCGCGCATCGCGTGGAAGCGGCTCTGGCTGTATTGTTCGGCCAGCAACTCCCAGGCAACTACGCTACGCGACAGGCCTTTGACGACCACCGGTCCGAGGCTTCTGAATTCGAACAGGTCGCCGGCTGCGTCGCGCGTGGCACTGGACACCACCACGCCGCCAGGCGACGCCAGGCCCTGCATGCGTGCGGCAAGATTCGGCGTCTCGCCAATTGCGCCGACTTCATGCGTATTGCCAGCACCGACCAGCTGGCCGATCACCACCATGCCGGTTGAAATGCCAATTCGCACCTGCAGCTGGGCGCCCTCCATCGCGGGCAGTCGCTGCACGGCACGCAAGGTGTCCAGCGCGGCCCGCAGCGCGCGTTCGCAGTCCGACTCGCTGATTCGCGGGTAACCGAAATACACCAGAACGCCGTCACCCAGATACTGCGCGATGAAGCCTTTGTGTTTTTGAATGATGGCACCAATGCATTCGCGGTAGGTCTGCACCAGCGACTGCAAATCTTCGGCGTCCAGCGTGCCGGACAATTCGGTAGAGCCCACCAGATCGCAGAACATTACCGTCAGCAACCGATGCTGGTGCGGCTGGTGCGCCGCGCCATTACCCCCACTACCCCCATTACCAAAGTTACCCAAGGAGGTTGTCGGCAAAGACAACGCGGTTTCCCGCGCAGCGGCGGCTCCTGCGACGTTGCCGCCCGGCCGGGTGGCGGGCAATGTGGATGGGTTCAGTTTGCTGATTGCCTGGAGCAGCAGACGGCGATGACCTACCGAGGTGATGCCGATGTCCCGCAGATCGTCGGCGGTGATCTGGGGCAGCAGCGCGACGCCAATGTCATTGGCCTGAAACACGGATTCGTAGCACTGCAGGTTCATTCCTGCCAGCCAGTCGGCCACCTGCAAGCCATCAGAGGGAGAAGTCATACCGCAGAAGTTTGGTGAGGCATGCTGTGAAAGTTGCTCAAAAGCTGCCCGGTTTTGTAGTTGCTGATAGCAGCAGCTCGTCGCGCATGGCATGCGTCATCATCACGTAGCGCTTGAATTTTTCGGTGACGTCACGCAGGCGCACCGAGATGCCCATGCAAACAAGGCTCATCAGCTTGACGGCGATTTCGGGATGCCGGGAGGACAAGGTGCGCAGCGCCTGCCGCGTCAGGATGGCGGTGCGAACCGCGCTGGAGGCGGTGCAGGTGACCGAGCGTCTGGAACCATCCATCAAGCCCATCTCACCGAGCGTGCTGCCCGGCTGCAACACCGTCATGGTCAGAGGGTCCAGCGGGCCCGCCGTGACGGCCTCGATGGTGGCGTCGCCCTGAAGAATCCACAGCATGTAATTGCACTGCTCATCGCCTTGTCGCACCAGCACTTCGCCAGGCTGGAATTGCCGCGGCAGAAGATAACGCGCGACCTGAACCGCCTCTTCAGGCGACAGCGGCATCACCGAATCCGTGCGGCACAGAAACTGCACCGCCAGCGAATGCTCGAAGCTGCTGAGTGAGGGCGGATGCACGCTGGCAGATGCAGGCGCATCGACGTTGTCTTTGACAGGCAAAGTCGCGCGCCTTTCAAGCCATTTAACAAGCATCCAGCCCCCAAAAAGTTTGAGATTGTTCTGGCCTGTGGTCGAAATATCGCGTGCATGCTTCAGGCCGTCTCGAAGCACAGTGCGAAGTGTATCTTGCGGTAGCCTGGTGTCCCCGGCATTGTAAGCAGGGGTTTAGTGTGATTTTTCACGTTTTTGAGAACAGGGAACAACATCCGCGGCCTCCCATCCTGTGGTCACGCGACAGGCTCTAACGCCGGAAGCACGGCTGTGTTGTCGGGCAACTCAATCTTCAAAGAAGTTGACTGGCAGACCGGGCACATCGACGCGCATCGAGAACACGCGACCCGAATCAGGCCAGGCCTGCAGTTCTGCGGTCGGCCGGTTATGGCGCGCGGTGGTGAGGTACAGCGTTTTCAGATCGGCACCGCCGAAGCACGGCATGGTCGGGCATGGCGCGGGCACCGCGATGCTCGCCAGCAACTCGCCCGAAGGCGACAGCTTCACAACGCGCGCGCCTTCGAACATGGCCGCATAGTAGTTGCCTTGCACATCGACCGCAGCGCCGTCAGGGCGCCCGCCGTAGCCCTCCATGCCAGCTGTGCCAGAGTGCCAGCCTTCCGGTTTGCCCGGCCACTGCCTGAAAACGCGGCCACGGCTCAGGGTGTTGCTGCCCGCGTCCCAGTCCCAGGCGCGCGTGACATGCGCCGTAGTGTCTGACCAATACAGCGTGGCGCCATCGGGCGACCAGGCCAGGCCGTTGGCGATGGTGGCATCGCCCGCCATCAACTGCAGCGCGGGGGCTGCGCCGCTGCGGCCATCCATCGAGAAAAGTTGCGCGGCCGGCTTGTCGCGCGGCTCATACATCGTGCCAGCCCAAAACCGGCCGCGCGGATCGGCCTTGCCGTCGTTAAAGCGCGTCGTTGCCGTGTCATAGGGCGCTGGCAACAGCCGCTGCAATTCGCCGCCCCATTCGCGCGCCCGGTAGATCCCGTCCCGCAGGGCGATGACCAGACCACTGGGTTTGCCGTTCGTGCGCGCCGGCGCGATGCAGCCGGGCTCTGACGGCATGGCCCAGTTCTCTGTGTGGCCCGATGCCACGTCGCAGCGAAAAATCTGCCGCGCCGGTATGTCGACCCAGTACAGCCGCGATTCATCGGGGTGCCAAAAAGGCGACTCGCCCAATTCACTGGGCGGTGCTGCCAGCGTTTGCCATGTCATGGGGGTGCTCCTTGCGTGGTTGGGATGATCGGTCAGAGGCTTGCACCGCGCGTGCAAACTGTAGCCACAAAAGCGCAGATGAGCGGGCTGTTTGAATGCAAGGCAGTTTTTAAATCTTACTGTCGCGCGGTTCGCAATTTTCACCGTGCCGTCGGGAATAGCGTAGCTGCCAAGCCGCAGTCAGTGATTTGAGCTCGGCGTCGGGCGGTAGCCAGGCCTGGACGGCTCGTTAAAAGGGAAAGGTGAATCAGCAAGGCTGTGGGCTGTTGCGTGTGTGGCAGACGCTATTTATTTCATAGCTGCTTGCGCACGTTTTAATTGGGCTGTGGGCCTGTTTGGTGCTTCGCGACTGATGAAGACAATTGTGATGCTTGCGGGCTTGCTTGAATTGAAGACCTTACCCTCGGCTTTTCTCAGCAACCTTCTACACCATCTCGTCAACACCAAGAGTCTTTTCGAATGCCCGCTGCAAGCAAATTTGGTATCAGGCAGTGTGGATAAAATCATGCCGCCCTCGCATGTTTGCGGCAACTTCCATCCCATCGCCTTTCCCCAATGCCCAAGGCCTGGGGTCAATTTCAAGAAGAATCAATGTTCTCCATCACCTGCAAGCTGCGCCTGAATTTAGCCCTTGGGCTGGCTTTCACTGGCCTCGTCGGCATGACGATTGGCGATGCAGTCAGTGCCCGTGAACTTCAGCTTGATTTGTCAGTCAGCAGCGCGATGAACCATCCATCTTGGCGGCAATCCGAGATGAATGGTATTGAGGTTCGTTTTGGAAGCGATGCCAACGCTTATGCCAATGTGTCTGCTCCAGTGCTGGTCGACGGCTTTGCGCGCACCTCGGTACAGCGCAACGGTCGGTATATCCAAAGAGAAGACGCACCTGTATGCCACGAGGCCCTGCGCAATACCTTGGTCAAGGCAGCAGAGCAAGCCCGCAAAGTAGGTGCCAATGCGGTGGTGAACATCACCAGCAAATTCCTGGAGACGCCATTGAACAGCAAAAACCGGTACCTCTGCAACTCTGGCACCGGGAGCGCCACGGTAGACCTCGTGGTTCAGTTTGCCACTCTGAAGCCCGAAAATCTCAAAGTAACCACGCAAGCGATGCTACCCATGGCGCAGTTACCGGGTGCGCTCGCTACGCGGGTATATCCCCCAGCGACGTCGAACGACTCTGTCACCGACGCCGATGCCATTCCATTTATCGGTCAAGGCTGCCGACGCTTTTATGCCCAAGACTGGCTAAAGTTCCCCATGCCGCGCGCCTTCGCGGTGGCCCCCACCGGTTACTGCCATTCAGGTGCGGGTTTCAATCCCACTAACGGTACCCACAAAGACCCCGCCGTTCGTGCGCTCGAAGCCTGCAGTGCCAAAGCCAATACGCCGTGTCAGTTGTACGCGGTGGACAACAACGTCGTCTACAACCCTGCAGGTATATCTGAAGAGGACTTGAAGCCGATGCCTGTCAAATGACATGGTGGCGGTCGCGTCGGCTGCGCTGTCAGGGCGCACCTGGTGCGCACCTTGAGGTCATGCGCACTTCGGGTCAGGTCTCGAAGGCGCACCCTGGGGGAAGGTCTCTCATTCATGCATCCTTCACTCCCTTTTCCACCACCCGGCTCACGGTCGAATAGTGAGTATCAAAGACATGAGCAATCTCCTTCATGCTGCAGCAGCCCCTGGAATACGCTCGCATGATGGCTGGGTTGGCTCGGGCATGGCTAAAAATCAGGTTGTCGGCAGCGCCAAGGCGCGGCGTTGCAGGCGCGGGGTTTCCGAATTCAACGAAAGCCGGGCCGCTTTTTTTTCACCCAGCACTTCAGCAAATTCGACGTCACCTAAATGCAACGCGCCGGGCCACTGCTCCCACATTTGGGCAAATCAACGCCAGCTGGCTGCGCGCTGCTGGTTCAAAGTGTCATTGCTATTTATTTCATAGCTCTTTGCGCATGTTTTACCGGGGCTGGAGGCAAATTTGATGCTACATCCCTTGATGTAAGAGCAAGCGCGGGCAGACACGAACGGACCCGGCCTTGCCGGAATCGGGCAGCTTCTTCGTAACATACCCTACCGTGACTTCAACTCGAGGACGCTAAGTTCAAAGGCATAGTTTCAAGCTCGATTCGCCGAAACGACCTTTCGCCAGGTTCGACTGCGCGCGCGAGGCAGCACACACAGTCTGTCAGCCCGATTTTCTCAATATCGCTGGGGCGCAGGCCCTGAAAGCATCGACAGGGTTTTCGAATTCTCCTGCGCATACGCCCTTGGCGCGTTGACTGCGCTGCGGCTGTCCGGTTGCTGGAGCGCTGTAAACGGCGCTGCCACCGTCTGTACAAACGCGGGCTGCAGGCCAGCGAACAATTCTGGCGGCTGGCTCACCGTTAAATCGTAGGCTGCGAAAAAGGTCAAACCTGCAGCGGCAAGCGCCAGCGGCCCGGCCAGCCAGTCCAGGACCCTGGCAAACGTTGGCGCGCTTGCGGTTTCGTAAATTGACGGAACGCTGTGCAGATCATTGTTGTTGCAGGAAGCCATGGCACCTCTCCTTCGTCGTTTTAAATTAACATTTACAAACACTAATGCTTGTTTGGTTGCTTTAATTGCGCTGGATTTCAGTGTCTTGGAGAGCGCGAGCTCACGCAATACCGGAAAAAGAGGACTCTTATAAGAATATCTGAGGTCTGAATTTTTTAAAAGTTTGTATTCACTCTCAGGTAAATAGCTGACAATCAACGATCGAACGGAGATGAACTTTTTTTCGTGATTAGCTAGATTAAAAAAAATGTATTTGTGTTATTTTGTATACTTTGTGACATTGTGATAAATACTCCAATTTCGTAAAACAGCGGAATGCATAAAAAAGCCCGCTGAAGCAGATGCTCTAGCGGGCTGAATATTCCAAAGGAGACTCTCTCGAATACCGGGCCTGCCTGAAAAGCAGCCCCGGCAAAGGCAGGCTCAGCGGTTGTAGGCGGTCTCGCCGTGCGAGGTGATGTCCAGACCTTCGCGCTCGTCTTCTTCGCCCACGCGCAGACCAATCGTCAAGTCAACCACCTTGTACGCAATGAACGACACCACACCCGACCAGGCGATGGTGAGCAGCACGGCTTTAAGCTGTACCCAGAACTGTGCGGCGATGGAATAGTCAGCACCTGTGATCATGGTGGCCGTTACCCAGTCGGCGGTGAAACCAGGGCCACCCAGACCTGGCGAATTAAACACACCGGTCAGCAGCGCACCCACAATGCCGCCGATGCCGTGTACGCCGAACACGTCGAGCGAGTCGTCTGCGCCCAGCATTTTCTTCAGGCCATTGACACCCCACAGGCAGGCAAAGCCGGCTACGAAACCAATCACCAGACCGCCGCCGATGCCGGCGTTGCCGGCTGCAGGCGTGATCGCCACCAGACCTGCGACTGCACCCGAAGCGGCGCCCAGCATCGAGGCCTTGCCCTTCATCAAGGCTTCACCCAGACACCAGGCCAGCACGGCCGCAGCGGTGGCGCCCAGCGTGTTGATGAATGCCAGCGCCGCGAAGCCGTTGGCTTCCAGCGCTGAGCCGGCGTTGAAGCCGAACCAGCCCACCCACAGCAGGGCAGCGCCGACCATCGTCAGGGTCAGACTGTGCTGGGCCATGGCTTCCTTGCCGTAGCCGATACGCTTGCCCAGCATGTAGGCACCGACCAGACCGGCCACAGCGGCGTTGATGTGAACGACGGTGCCGCCGGCGAAATCAAGCGCGCCCATCTGCCAGAGGTAGCCGGCCTTGCCGTTCATCGCATCGACCAATTCCTTGCCGGTGTAGGCGTCAGGGCCCATCCAGAACCAGACCATGTGGGCAATCGGTGCGTAGCTGAAGGTGAACCACAGCGCCATAAACATCAGCACGGCAGAGAACTTGATGCGTTCGGCAAAGGCGCCGACGATCAGGCAGCATGTGATGCCGGCAAACGTGGCCTGGAAGGCAGCAAACACAATTTCGGGAATCACGACGCCCTTGCTGAAAGTCGCTGCGTTGGCAAACGTGCCGGCGGCGTTGTCCCAGATGCCTTTCATGAAGAGCCGGTCAAAGCCGCCGAAGAAGGCGTTGCCCTCGGTGAATGCCAGGCTGTAGCCGTAGATGAACCACAGTACGACGATCATCGAGAACGTCACCATGATCTGCATCAACACCGACAACATGTTCTTGCTGCGCACCAGGCCGCCGTAAAACAGCGCCAAGCCGGGCACCGTCATCATGATGACGAGCAAGGTGGAAACCATCATCCAGGCGGTGTCGCCCTTGTTGGGAACCGGAGCGGGTGCCGATGCGGCCGCTGCGGCGGGTTCGGCTGCAGCAGGGGCCGGGGCCGCAACTGCAGGCGCTGCCGCCGGGGCGGTAACTGCGGCCGCGGGCGCCGCAGCTTCAGATGCGGTCGGCGCAGCAGCAGGCGTCTGGGCTGGAGCATGGGTGGCCCCGGCCAAAAGACCCAAGCCCAATACGAAAGAAGCAATTAGTTTTTTCATGTCGATTTTTTTCTTGATTGAGGGGGAGTCTTAAAGCGCGTCCTTGCCGGTCTCGCCGGTCCGGATGCGCACAACCTGCTCGAGGTTGTAGACAAAAATCTTGCCATCGCCGATTTTTCCCGTGCGGGCTGCGGCTTCGACGGCCTCGATCACGCGGTCAACCAGCTCGTCGGAAATGGCGGCTTCGATCTTCACCTTCGGTAAAAAATCGACGACATATTCCGCGCCGCGGTACAGCTCGGTGTGGCCCTTTTGGCGACCGAAGCCTTTGACTTCAGTAACGGTGATGCCCTGCACGCCAATGCTCGAGAGTGCTTCGCGCACTTCGTCGAGCTTGAACGGTTTGATGATGGCCGTAACGAGTTTCATGGGGTGTTTCCTTGGGATGGTGCGATCAACGGCGACTGACGAGGTCTTGCCCGGGTTTGAGTGAATGAGGCCGACTGCTGCGATTTAGCACGTACCGTGCCAAACTGCCTGCTTTCCCATGCAAGGGTCAGCCAATACTGTCTCTGTCGCGTTAGTGGCCTAGCAACAAATCTTTACAAGGCACCAATTTGGCGCATCAGGCGCTGCTGCGCACCAATATGCGTCCAAATTGAATGCACGAATCAGGGAATCACCAAAAATGAGCCTGTCATTGGTACACAGCCGGGCCTTGCTTGGTCTGGACGCGAAACCCGTCTGTGTCGAAGTCCATCTGGCCAATGGCCTGCCCAGTTTTACGCTGGTCGGCCTGGCCGAGACCGAAGTCAAGGAAGCCCGCGAGCGGGTGCGCTCTGCGATTCAAAACACCGGCCTCGAATTTCCCGCCAACAAACGCATCACGGTGAACCTGGCGCCGGCCGATTTGCCCAAAGACTCGGGGCGCTTCGACCTGCCGATTGCGCTGGGCATTCTGGCGGCCAGCGGCCAGATCGATGGCCGCAAGCTGGCCGGTTACGAGTTTGCCGGCGAGCTGTCACTGGGCGGTGACCTGCGCCCGGTGCGGGGCGCGCTGGCGATGAGCCTGGCTTTGGCCCGCCACCCCAGCGGCAATTCGAAAAGCAGTACACAACTCCACAAACTAGTGTTGCCCGTGGCCAGCGCACAGGAAGCCGCGCTGGTGCCTGACATCGACATCTACGGCGCGCACCACTTGCTCGATGTGGTGCGGCAATTTTTGCCTGGCGACACTGCTCCGGAGATTCTGGATGGCTGGCAAAAAATTGCTCCCAGCGACTCTAGGCAAGCCCCGTTTTATCCCGACATGGCCGACGTCAAAGGCCAGGCCGCCGCGCGGCGTGCGCTGGAAATCGCAGCTGCCGGGGGCCATAGCATCTTGATGATGGGCGCGCCCGGTTCGGGCAAGTCGATGCTGGCACAGCGCTTTGCCGGCCTGCTGCCAGACATGACGACGCAGGAAGCATTGGAAAGCGCCGCCGTCGCGTCGCTCGGTGGCCGCTTTATCCTCGACAAATGGGCCGTGCGCCCCACCTGCGCGCCGCACCACACCGCCAGCGCGGTGGCCCTCGTCGGCGGCGGATCACCGCCACGGCCAGGTGAAATTTCGCTGGCGCACCGGGGGGTATTGTTTTTAGACGAGTTGCCAGAGTTCCCAAGAGCCGCACTTGAAGCGCTGCGTGAGCCGCTGGAGTCGGGCACCATCACCATTTCACGCGCGGCACACCGGGCCGAGTTTCCGGCGCGCTTCCAGCTGGTCGCGGCGATGAACCCCTGCCCCTGCGGCTACCTCGGCTCCAATTTGCGCGCCTGCCGCTGTTCGCCGGACCAGGTTTCGCGTTATCAGGGCAAATTGAGCGGGCCGCTGCTGGACCGCATTGACCTGCATGTCGAAGTCGGCGCACTGGCGGCCGACGCGTTGATCAACACGCCACCCGGAGAAGCGACCGCCGCTGTCAGGGCGCGGGTGGTGCAGGCCCGTGGCCGTTCGCTGGCCCGGCAAGGCAGCACAAACCAGGCGCTGGAAGGCCGGGCGATTGATGCGCAGTGCCATCTCGACGACGCAGCCGCCAAGTTTTTAAACACTGCCGCCGCCCGGCTCGGCTGGTCAGGCCGCAGCATTCACCGCTGCCTGAAAGTGGCGCGCACGATTGCTGATCTGATAGGCGCACAGTCGGTGCAGGTGACGCATGTGGCCGAAGCGGTGCAATACCGGCGGGCGCTGAAGGCCACGGGCTAGAAGCAGATCACTACTAATTTAATAGCGGCTTACGCACGATTCTTCGGGGCTAGCGGCCTTTTTGAGTCATAAATTTGGCAAAAATCACCCCCATGACGCCCGCCGCCGCCTCCACCCGCTACAACCAGCGACTGGTCGGCTGGCTGTCGGTGCCGCAGCTGATCACCTGGGGCAGCGTGTTCTACACCTTTGCACTGCTGATGGAGCCGCTGGAACGCGAGCTGGGCATGACGCGCGCGCAGTCGTCGCTGGCCTTTAGTCTGGCTCTGCTGGCTGAAGGCTTGTTGGCCTACCCGGTAGGGCGCTGGATTGACCGTGGCCATGAACGCGTGGTGATGACGGGCGGCTCGCTGCTGATTGCACTGTGCCTTTTTCTGCACAGCTTCATCACCAGCGTGGCGGGCTTTTACGCCGCGTGGCTGGTGCTGGGGGCGGCGCTGGCGGCCACGCTGTACAACCCGGTGTTTGCCGTCGTGACGCGGCGCTTTCCGCACGACTTTCGCCGCGCCATCATCACGCTGACTTTTCTCGGCGGCCTGGCCAGCACGGTGTTTATTCCGCTGTCGGCATGGCTGATCGCCGCGCTGGGCTGGCGGCACACGCTGTGGGTGCTGGCCGCGCTGCATCTGCTGGTGTGCGCGCCGCTGCATGCGGGCTTGCTGCGGGGCGCGCCCGCAAAAATCGCTGCACCGGCCGTGTTATCAGGCAAGCCCGGCGCATCCGTCGGCCACCTGTTGCGCAGCGCTCCATTTTTACTGATCGGCGTGTTCGTCGTCTGCATGTTGGCGATCACGTCGGCCATTCCACCGCATCTGATCAGCCTGCTGCGCGAAAGTGACATGCCCGAGGCGTGGGTGATTGCGATTCCGGCCAGCATAGGCGCGATACAGGTACTGGGCCGCCTGCTGCTGTATTTCTTCGAGCACCGTTTTGACGTGCATGGCGCCAACCGTCTCATTCCCTGCCTGATTCCGCTCAGCCTGACCGCCCTGCTGGCCGCTGGGGGCTATGCCGGAGGGGCGGTATTTTTTGCGCTGCTATTTGTACTGTTGTACGGCATGGGCAACGGCATGCTGACCATCGTCAAGGGCACGGCAATTGCGCAATACGTGAGCCGTGAACATGTGGCGTCGCTCAACGGCGCGCTGGGTCTGCCGTCGGCAATTGGGCGCGCGGCAGCGCCGCTGGCGCTGGGCCTGCTGTGGACGCCGGCCGCTGGTTACACGATTGGCCTGTGGTTGCTGCTGGCGGCGAGTGTGCTGGCAGTGGTGGCGCTGCTGCTGGCGCAGCGCAGCGCCACACTACCAGATCCTCAGTAAGAAGGCTGCGAATAGCCCACCGACATCGGTGCGGCACGCCGTTCGTAGCTCCCGCTCTGGCTTTGCAAGCCATTGCCGTCCACCGTCACGCGGCTACCCACGGCAGGCGCGGTGGCTGATTCAAGGGTGCGACGCGAACCGTCTTCCATGCGCACACCAACCTGATAGACGGTTTCCTTGCGCACCTGGCCTTCAATCGCATGCCCGGCAAAACCGCCGCCGACCGCGCCCAGCACCGTGGCCAGTGTGCGGCCATTGCCACGGCCGACCTGATTACCCAGCGCCGCGCCGATCACGCCACCAGCCACGCTGCCAACGCTGATCGGCGATGGTTTGCCCGGGCGCTCTACTGCCGTGACCGATTCAACCAAGCCGCAAGTGGCGCAGACGCTGGCTGGCGGATAGGCCACCTGCTGGTTTGAGGGCTGGCTTGTCGGGTAAGACGAGGGATAGTTGCTCGGGTTATTGCTTGGATAGGAAGCCGCCCGGGATACTGGCGAAATGCTCGCATAACGCGGTGCAGGTGCAGGGCGATGCACCGGTTTAACCAGCACTTTTTTTGCCGCTGCGGCAGGCTTTTCGACCATATCGTCGGCCACGTCATTCGACGCCAGTGGCAGTGGCAGTGCCGTGCGTAGCCCAGCAGCCGGTGCTGCCAGCGCAGCGACTGGCGCCGCAGTCACGGCACTTTGTGCGCCTTGCCGGTAAAGCATCGTGCCCCCCATGGCCAATACGGCGGCGCTGAGCAGACCAACCGCCGCCCACAGCGGCTTGTTACCGGATGACGCAAGGGCTTGGCCGGACGCCACGGTGGCGGGAGTCTGGATGGCAGTGTTCATGATGGCCTCTAGGGTTGAATGAGGAGGTTAAAAAATTAGTGGTTTGTCGCCACGTGATCCATTAACGCTGCCTCTAATCAAGCGGCGCACAGGCCTGTGCAAAGCCTGCGTCATGTTTGTAAGCGGGTATGTCGGGTGTGAAGACCCCGTGAAGCCATCACGGTGATCCGATTAGCGGTTGCGAATGCTGCAGTCGCGGTTTTCGACGCGTAAGGACTCGGCCGTGCGCCACGGCCACATTATTGACGGCCCTTTTTCACCCAGCAGCAGCAAGTCAAGCAGCGACGAGCGCCGAATGATACGCGCTGCCACCATAGGCATACCGACGCCCATCACCAAGCCCGCTGCCAGCAGCACGCCGACATCGCGCACACCGACGGCTAGCAAGGCCGAGGCGGTGGCGGCGGTGAAGAACACGTGGAATAGATAGACGGCGAAAGACTCCCGGCCAACCCAGGCCAGCCACTGGCTTCGCATACGGCTGCGCATCAGCAAAAAGCCAAGTCCGCAGCCCCAGAGCAGCTTGGCGGCAATCGTGAGCCTGTTCTCTGGCTGGCCGAAAACATTCCATGACAGCGCTGAAGCCACCAGCAGCGCGCTGCCCGCCACCGCCAGTGAGCCTCGCCCGTCCAGGGCAAAACGCCGCAGCGCCATGCCGACCAGAAAATACGGCAACAAATACACCGCGCCCGAAATTGCGAAGACATCCGGCGACTTCCAGAAGACAAACAGGAAGGCGCTTGCCGCCAACACGCCCGCAAACCCCGCCGAGCGGCGCAGCGCACCTGAGCGTTCCAGCACCACAATGACCAGAAAAATCCAGAACAATGCCTTCAAAAACCAGAATTGGTCATTTGAAGTCATGTGCATGCGCAGCAGAAAATCAGCGTCAACCGTCACCCCCGACGTGCGCGCGCGCAGCAGCGCAAACGCGGTGCCGACGAACAACAGTGGCAGTAATAGCCGGCGTACCTTACTGCCGATAAACTGCCCCACCTCTCCTTGCAGCGGCCGCAGCGCATAGACAAAGCCGGCAATACACGCAAACAGCGGCATGCGCCCGAAGGCCACCAGGTGATTGAAGACGCTAATGGCGTGGTCGTCCGGCAGCTTCAAGCCGGAATCAGGTGCGTCGCCGACGACGTGATAGAGCACTAGCAGCAGGCAGGCCAACCCTCGCAAGGTGTCGATTTGAAGGCGGTTGTTAATTGGCGAAGTCATTGAGCGCGAGCGCGGTTGCGGGGCATCGCCCACACCGGGTTGAAGATAGGTGTTGTCTGATACGTACTGGCTGACAACATCCGCTGCCGAAGATCCGCAAAAACGAATACCCCCGCAAACCCTGCAAACCCTGCAAACCCTTTTTTATCACCCGCCGCCAAACGCCATCGTCGTACTTTTTTAGCTGGCTGTGTAAGCAAAGGCGCCAGCTCCCATGACAGCTATGTCCTACAGGCTGGGCGCCAGCAGGCGGCTCAGCTCATCGGCGGATTCTCCGCGCCGCTTCGCCAGTTCCTGCAGCTGGTCGTCACCGATCTTGCCGACATTGAAATAGGTTGCGTCTGGGTGGCTCAAATAAAAACCGCTGACGCTGGCGGCCGGCGTCATGGCCAGGCTCTCGGTCAGCGCCATACCGATATCGCCCGCGCGCAGGAGCTTAAACATGTCTTTTTTCACGCTGTGGTCCGGGCAGGCCGGGTAGCCCGGCGCGGGGCGAATGCCCTGGTATCTTTCACCGATCAACTCTTCCGTACTAAACGCCTCAGCCGCTGCGTAGCCCCATAAATCCATGCGCACACGCTGGTGCATGGCTTCGGCAAAGGCTTCGGCCAGCCGGTCGGCCAGGGCCTTCAGCATGATGGACGAATAGTCGTCGTGGTCGTCGAGGAAGTACTTGTCTTTCTTCTCGGCGCCAATGCCCGTCGTGACCGCGAACAGACCGATGTAATCCGGAATATGCGAATCAAAGTGGCCTTCAGCCCCCGCAGAACCTCCGCGATTAGCTATTAATTCAGGAGTCAATACTTTCGGTGCGACGAAGTCCGACAGGCAGCGGCTGGGCCGCATCACACCTTCTACCGCCGTTTTTTCAGTCTGCTGGCGCAGGCCGTGCCAGGTCATCGCGACTTCGCTGCGCGACTCATCGGTGTAGATCTCAATGTCGTCGCCGACGCTGTTGGCTGGGTACAAACCGATCACGCCGCTGGCCGTCAGCCAGCGCCCTTCAATCAGGCGCTTGAGCATGCGCTGCGCATCGGCATACACGCGCACGGCCTCGGTGCCCACCACTTCGTCTTTCAAAATCGCCGGGAACGGCCCGGCCAGGTCCCAGGTCTGAAAAAACGGCCCCCAGTCGATGTATTTGGCCAGCTCAGCCAGGTCGAAATTCTTGAATACGCGGCGGCCGATGAACTTGGGCTTGGTCGGCGTGTAATGCGTCCAGTCGATGCGCGTGCTGTTTCTTCGCGCTTTTTCCAGCGGCCACATCGGCGTCTGCTTTTTATTCGCGTGCTGGGTGCGCACTGTGTCGTAGTCAACATTCAGCTCAGCGATGTATTTCGCCGCCTGGTCACTCAGCAGACTTTGCGCCACGCTGACGCTGCGCGACGCATCAGGCACGTACACCACCGGGCCTTCGTAGTGCGGCGCAATTTTGACCGCCGTATGTACACGCGAGCAGGTCGCACCGCCAATCAGCAGCGGAATTTTTTTGATGCGGAAATGGTCGTCCTTCTGCATTTCGGCCGCAACGTATTGCATCTCTTCCAGACTCGGCGTGATCAGCCCTGACAGGCCGACGATGTCGGCACCTTCGACCTTGGCGCGCGCCAGAATCTCATGGCACGGCACCATCACGCCCATGTTCACCACCTCGAAGTTATTGCATTGCAAAACCACGGTGACAATGTTTTTGCCGATGTCGTGTACGTCGCCTTTCACGGTCGCGATGATGATCTTGCCTTTGGTTTTCACGTCACCGCCAGCCGCCTCCAGCAGCAGCTTTTCAGCTTCAATGTAGGGCAGCAAATGCGCTACCGCCTGCTTCATCACGCGGGCGCTTTTCACCACCTGCGGCAAAAACATTTTTCCCTGGCCAAACAAATCACCGACCACGTTCATGCCGTCCATCAACGGGCCTTCGATGACGTGCAGCGGCCGGCCGCCTTCGGCCTTGATGAGCTGCCAGACCTCTTCGGTATCGGGCACGATGTGTTCGTTCATGCCATGCACCAACGCGTGCGACAGGCGCGCGCGCACCGGCAGCGCGCGCCATTCGTTGCGCTTGCTGTCGTCTTTGGCGCCGCTCTTGGCGGTTTCGGCCACCTCGATCAAACGCTCGCCCGGCGTGAGTTCAGCTTCACCCGGCTTGTACTTCGGCTGCCGGTTCAGCACCACGTCTTCAACGCGTTCGAGCAGCGTCGGCTCCAGGTCGTCGTACACGCCGACCATGCCGGCATTGACAATGCCCATGTCCATACCCGCCTTGATCGCGTGGTACAGAAAAACGGTGTGAATTGCTTCGCGCACCGGGTCGTTGCCGCGAAAGCTGAAACTCACATTTGAAACGCCGCCTGACACCTTGGCGCCGGGCAGGTTCGCCTTGATCCAGCGCGTCGCCTCGATGAAATCGACCGCGTAGTTGTTGTGCTCGTCAATCCCGGTGGCAATCGCAAAGATGTTCGGATCAAAAATAATGTCTTCGGGCGGGAAGCCGACTTCATCAACCAGTACGCGGTAGGCACGCTCGCAAATGTCGATCTTGCGCTGGTAGGTGTCGGCCTGACCTTTTTCGTCGAACGCCATCACGACGGCGGCAGCGCCGTAGCGCTTCAGCAATTTGGCCTGGTGCTTGAACGGCTCCAGCCCTTCCTTCATCGAGATTGAGTTCACGATGCCCTTGCCCTGGATGCAGCGCAAGCCG
This sequence comes from Polaromonas sp., assembly GCA_031365885.1. Lineage (GTDB taxonomy): Bacteria > Pseudomonadota > Gammaproteobacteria > Burkholderiales > Burkholderiaceae_C > Polaromonas. The sequence goes on from JANLYY010000085.1 coordinate 34,604, forward strand.
GCTTCAATCACGCTCCATTTCGAGCTGTCGATCATGATGGGCACGCGCGCAATGTCGGGCTCGCTGGCAATCAGGTTCAAAAACCGGACCATCGCGGCCTGGCTGTCGAGCATCGCCTCGTCCATGTTGATGTCGATGATCTGCGCGCCGTTTTCGACCTGCTGGCGGGCCACGACCAGCGCGGCTTCGAAGTCGCCGTTCAGGATCATGCGGGCGAATGCTTTGGAGCCGGTGACGTTGGTGCGCTCGCCGATGTTGACAAACGAAGCTCTTGGGGACAGACCTTCAGCTCTGTCTCCCTTTGAATAGACGCCAATCTCAACCGGCTCCAGGCCAGAGAGCTTCATCGGGGGAGGAGCAAATTTTTTTGTAGCAGTGGACATGGACTCACCTATGGGTCAGGTGAGCGTCGTTGCAACGCAGCACTAGTGTGCTGTTACCCAAGCCTGGCGAACGGAAAGCGCTGTGTGGTATTGCTTCCTCAGGTTCGCTGCAACGCTCCTTGGATATGTGACATTTTACGGCTTTGTGCAGGCTTTCGTCGTTCGGGGCACACGGGGACTCTCACGCAGCCAAAATTTCGTCGCATCCGCTGCAGCGCAGCGCTAAACTCATTGACCAATCAAGGGGACACCATGCTAGATAGCCTCCTGGGCAAGATCAAACGCGCTGCTGCTCCAGCGCCCGAGACGATGAGCCCGGACGAGCGCCAACGCTCGGTCAAAGGCTCCGGCACTGCGCTACTGGCCGCCCAAATGCTGATCGCGCCAACCGCACTGATGCAGCTCACGCCCAAAGAGGCCATGATCGTGGTGAGCTACATGTCACCGCTGAAAATAGCGCGGGGAACGACCTTTATGAAAGAAGGCGACAAAACCGACACCGCCTACATGGTGCTGCTGCTTGAAGGCGAAGTCACGGTCGAAAACATCGCCGTCAGCCGCAGCGAGCCGGTCACTGTCACTGTGCTCGGCCCCGGCAGCCTGATCGGCGAGATGGGCCTGGTCGACGGTGAGGCCCGACTGGCCTCCTGCACCGCCACCACCGCCGTACGCTGCGCCAACCTGACCCGCGCGGCACTCGAAAAACTCACCGCCGACGACCCGGCAACCGCCGCCAAACTGATTTTGGCCGTGGCGCTGCGGATTGCCGAACGCCTGCGCGACACCACCGGCAAGCTCAAGCTGTACAGCCAGCTGGTGCTGGCGATGCAACAGGAAATCGAACACATGATGCCGACGCCGCGCGAGTTGATTGGGCGGTCGACGAAGCCGAGGTGATTTATTAGTACCCGCAAGGCAACTCGACATGCGCGAGGTATATATGAGCAAAGCTAAAGACGAAATGCGTTCCGAGTATCGGCGTGAAGACCTGGGCAAGGGTGCTCGAGGAAAGTACTTTGAGCGGGTATCGAAAGGAACGAACCTTGTTCTGCTGAATGACGAGGTGTCGAAAGCCTTTCCCACCAGTGCGGCTGTAAACGCAGCGCTCCAGGGACTGTTGACGCTTACTGAGCAGACGGCGCGTATCACTGGTTGCTCCAAGCGGACGGCCCGCAAGCGTGCTGCCGTCTAGCTCCGACGTTAGAAGGCAACAAGTGAAGCTGCTGGTCCTCGTCGTTGCTGCTTTGTTAGCTCTTGCGATTGGCATACGGGTGTACGAGGCATTTTCAGTGCCGCACCGCCTCACGTGCGTGGCCACAGAGTTCAACTTTGGTTGCTTCACGCCTTGGGGCTGGGCGATTTCCCTCGGGGCAGCGGTGGCGGTGGCTGCAGGAATCTATGCGTGGGAGCGATTTCGCGGGGAATGACAGGTTGCCTTCTAACTTGACTATCGACGCGGACGCCTAAGGCTGTCAGCCCCCTTGCGGCCGCACCTCTCTGTGATCGCCGGTCATTTCTACGTTGCGTGTCAGCTTGCAAGCTTGTAAGCGAAATAAGTGTCGCCTCTCCGTCCGCAACAAACATCAAACCAGCATTTAAACCATCGAACCGTAACGCCCAACCGCCCAGCCCTCAAGCCGCCTCGCGATAGAAAAAATCCCGCTTCACCACCCGCGCCGCCAGTGGCCGTACCGCATCGCCAATCGCGCCGATGTGCTCAGGCGTGGTGCCGCAGCATCCCCCCACTATATTGACCAGGCCTTCGGCCGCAAACTCGCGTAGCAGTCGTGAAGTGACATCGGGTGTTTCGTCGAAGCCGGTGTCGCTCATCGGATTGGGCAGCCCGGCGTTCGGGTAGCAGCTGATGAAAGTGCCACTGGCCACGCGCGCCAGTTCCTGAATGTAGGGGCGCATCAAGGTTGCGCCCAGCGCGCAGTTCAGGCCAACGGCCAGCGGCTGGGCGTGGCGCACGCTGTGCCAGAACGCGGTGACCGTCTGGCCGCTCAAAATTCGACCTGATGCGTCGGTGACAGTACCGCTGATGATCAGTGGCAGGCGTTCGCCCGAGTTGTCGAAATATTCGTCAATCGCAAACAGCGCTGCCTTGGCGTTGAGCGTGTCGAAAATCGTTTCGACCAGCAGCACGTCGCTACCACCTTTGACCAGTGCTTCGGTCTGCTCGTAATAGGCCTGGCGCAATTGCTCGAAGCTGGTGTTGCGCGCGCCGGGGTCGTTGACGTCGGGGCTGATGCTGGCGGTCTTGGGCGTGGGGCCGAGGGCACCGACGACGAAGCGCGGCTTTTCTGGCGTTGAAAACTTGTCGCACGCCGCGCGGGCGATGCGTGCCGATGCGTAATTCATCTCGCTGGCCAAATCGGCCATGTCGTAGTCAGCCTGCGCGACCGTGGTGGCGCCAAAGGTATTGGTTTCGATCAGGTCGGCACCGGCGGCCAGATAGCTTTCATGGATGCTTTGGATCACGTCGGGCCGCGTCAGGCTCAGCAACTCGTTGTTGCCCTTGATGTCTTTGTGAAAGTCCTTGAAGCGCTCACCGCGGTACTGCGCTTCGCTGAGCTTGAAGCGCTGAATCATCGTGCCCATCGCGCCGTCAAGAATGACGATGCGCTTTTCGAGAATGGCGGGGAGCAGCTGACCACGGGTGTAGGGAGGCGTTTTCATGACGCTATTTTAAATGGCGGTTTGCGGCAGCGCGCATGGGCCAGAATCTATCCGCGACAATAGGGGCTGATCGCCATAGCGCCCGCGCGGCGCCCTTCGCGCAAAGCGCTGCAAATTCCATATTTTCCAGTAAATAATAGCCACAGCCCCCGTAATACGTGCGTAAGCAGCTATTATTTCTATAGCAACTTATCTGTCAATTGCATCGCCTTGCAAGCCTTGAACCCACTGCCCCACCCGTGTCATCTTTGCCTTCTACTTCGCTAAACGCCGCACCGGCGATTGCGCCAACGCCGCTCGACGTACTGGCCCAGGTCTTCGGCTACGACAGCTTTCGCGGCCCGCAGCAGGCCATCGTCGAGCATGTGGTGGCGGGCGGCGACGCGCTGGTGCTGATGCCGACCGGCGGCGGCAAGTCGCTGTGCTACCAGATCCCGGCCATCGTGCGGCAGAACGCCGGGCATGGCGTGACCATCGTCGTCTCGCCGCTGATTGCGCTGATGCACGACCAGGTCGGCGCGCTGCATGAGGCGGGCGTGTCAGCGGCGTTTTTGAATTCAACGCAGACGTTTGAAGAAAGCAGCGCGCTGGAAAAGCGGCTGCTGCGCAACGAGCTGACACTGCTTTACGCCGCGCCCGAACGCATCAACACGCCGCGCATGAAGGGTCTGCTGGCGTCACTGCACGAGCGCGGGCTGCTGAGCCTGTTTGCGATTGACGAGGCGCATTGCGTGAGCCAGTGGGGCCACGACTTCCGGCCCGAATACCGGAGTTTGAGCCTGCTGCACGAAACCTTTCCCGACGTGCCGCGCATGGCGCTGACGGCGACGGCCGATGCGCTGACGCGGCAGGACATGATCGAGCGGCTGAAGCTGGAAGACGCGCAGCATTTCGTCAGCAGCTTTGACCGGCCCAACATTCGCTACACCATCGTCGAAAAAACCGACCCGACGCGGCAGCTGCTGCGCTTCATCGAGTCCGAACATGATGGCGAGGCCGGCATTGTCTATTGCCAGTCGCGCAAGCGCGTGGAAGAAATTGCCGATACGCTGGCTGGCGCCGGTATCAAGGCGCTGGCCTACCACGCGGGCCTCGAATCGGGCCTGCGCCAGCAGCGGCAAGACCGTTTTCTGCGGGAGGACGGCATCGTGATGGTGGCGACGATTGCATTCGGCATGGGCATCGACAAACCCGATGTGCGTTTTGTCGCGCACCTCGACATGCCGAAAAACATCGAAGGCTATTACCAGGAGACGGGCCGCGCGGGACGCGACGGCCAGAGCGCCGACGCATGGATGGCGTATGGGCTGAATGACGTGGTGAACCAGCGTCGCATGATCGATACCAGCGACACCGCCAGCGAAGAGTTCAAGGCAGTGATGCGCGGCAAGCTCGATGCGCTGTTGAATTTGGCCGAAAGCACCCACTGTCGCCGCGCGAGCTTGCTGGAGTACTTTGGCGAGACCATGCAAGCCAACGAACGCAGCGCCGGGCCGCCCCAAGCAAGTTCAGCCCCCTCGGGGGGCAGCGCATTACACGAAGTGAAAAGCGTGGGGGCGCGTTGTTGGAATTGCGACAACTGCATTTCACCGCCCGCCGTTTGGGACGCCACCGACGCTGCGCGAAAAATGCTCAGCTGCATCTACCGCGTGCAGCAGGCCAGCAGCATCAGTTTTGGTGCCGGCCATTTGATGGACATCTTGCGCGGCAAGGCGACCGAGAAGGTCGTGCAGTACGGGCATGACCAGCTCAGCACCTTCGGCATAGGCGCTGACCTGGGTGAAGCGCAGTGGCGCAGCGTGTTGCGCCAGTTGATCGCGAAGAACATGGTCTGGGTCGATGCCGAGGCCTTCAGCACCTTGAAACTCTTGCCCGATGCGCGGCAGGTGCTCAAGGGCGAAGTCGGCGTGATGCTGCGCGAGCAAACCGCTGCGGTCAAAGGCGACCTCCGCAAGCGCGTGACCAAAACATCGGTCAAGGGTCTGGCAGAAGCCGCCTTGAACGCGGGCGCACTTGAACGCCTGGCCAGCCTGAAAGCTTGGCGGGCCGCAGTGGCGCGCGAACACAACCTGCCGGCCTTCGTGATTTTCCACGACGCCACGCTGCGCGCCATAGCCGAGCGGGCGCCGCAAAGCCTCGGTGATCTGGGTGGCATCAGCGGCATCGGCGCCAAAAAGCTGGAGGCTTACGGCGCTGACGTGGTGCGGGTTTGCCGGTCGAATTAATGGCCAAATCGGGCTGTAGCCCAATTAATTCGTGCGTAAGCAGCTATTAATTACATAGCGTATGTGCGCTGAAGTCTGGCGCGTCATACGCCTCTACCGCCGTTCCAGCTGCAAAATTCTGGACGTTCGGCTCAAGGGCTTGATTACCGAAAAGCTGTCGGCGGCATCTGCGGGGTCTGACGATTTGCCTGACTGCAGCACGCCAGTCTTGGCGAACGTGCTCGATGGCGCCGGGCAAACGCCGGTGGCGCGGTAACTCAATGCGGCGGCCAGTCGCGCCTCGGTTGGGTCGCCCAGAGCTTTCCCGAAGTCGTCGGCAACCTGGCAGGTTGGTGTGAGTCCATCGGCGTAACCACCGACGCCCTGGTTGTTCACTCCCTGGAACTGAACAGCGAAGTAGGTCGTGCCGCAATTGTCTTGCGGTAAAAAACCATAGGGCTTGCCGCAGGTGGTCTCGCCCATCAGATCGACCTGCACA
>JANLYY010000135.1:0-2300 GCA_031365885.1 Polaromonas sp.
CCCGGTGACTGGTACCAGATGTCCTGCACGCTCATATCGCGCACACTTGGAAAGTCAATGTTCTTGAGCATTTTGGCGGTGTGGCAAGGCAAGGCTGTGCCGTCTGGCGTGATGGTCAGGAAGATATTGCCCCAGCCGTTCATGCATTTTTTGGGGCGGGTTTCGTAGTAGTCGGGCACGACGAAAAAGATGCGCAATTTGTCGCCGAGTTTTTCGCGCCAGGCGTTGGTCACGCGTTCGGCGCGCTCCAGCTGCTCGCGCGAAGGCAGCAGGCCGTCGCGGTTCAGTTCAGCCCACGAGTAGTACTGCGAATTGGCCAGTTCGAGGTACTCGGCGCCCAGCTCAACCGCCAATTCAATGATCTGCTCGATGTAGTCGATGTTGAGCCGGTGTACGACGCAGTTCAGCACCATCGGCCAGCCGTTGGCCTTGATCATCTGCGCGGTACGGCGTTTCAGATCAAAGGTTTTGGTGTTCGATAAAAAGTCGTTGAGCTCTTTCGTCGAGTCCTGAAACGACAGCTGAATGTGGTCCAGCCCCGCCTGCTTGAGCGCGGCAGCTCGCGTTTCGGTCAGCCCGACGCCGGAGGTCAGCAGATTGGTGTAAAAACCCAGGCGATGCGCCTCGGCCACCAGCACCTCAAGGTCGTCCCGCAGCATCGGCTCGCCGCCCGAAAATCCGCATTGCACACTGCCGGCGGCACGCGCCTCGCGCAGCACACGCAGCCAGTCGTCGGTGGAGAGTTCGGCCTCCACGCCGGTCTTGGCAAAGTTCACTGGGTTGTAGCAAAACACGCAATGCAGCGGGCAGCGATAGGTGAGTTCGGCCAGCAGCCACAGCGGCGGGCCGGGCTGGGTGGTGGAGGGGGACGTTGTCGTCAATGAAGTGTTCATGATTTAACCCATCCCTGGCGTTGGGCAATCGCCAGAAAATCCAGCACGTCCGGCGTCAGTCCGGTAGCGTCAAACTGGCTTTCGAGTTCGTCAATGACCGCCTGCACGGTTTTTACACCGTCCAGGCGGTGCATGATTTCACCGGCGCTGCCGTTGAGCTTGACCATGCCTTCGGGGTAGAGCAGCACCCAGGCCTTTTGTACTTCTTCCCATTGCAGACGGTAGTGCGCCACCAAGCGGGGTTGGGCATCCAGGCCGATGGCGGTGATGGGCGCGTTCATGCGGGCTGAGCCTGTTTCGGCCCCTCGATGGTGATGCGGCACTGGCTGAGCATGATGGCATCGGCGAGTGCCCACAACACGTCGAGCTTGAACTGCAGAATCTCCAGTGCCCGCTCCTGCAGCGCGCGGGTCTGGCTGAAATGCGCCAACGTGAAATGCAGGCCGTGCTCTACATCTCGCCGGGCCTGGGTCAGGCGCTGCTTGAAGTAGCGCAAGCCCTCGGCATTGACCCACGGGTACTGCGTCGGCCAGGTGTCGATGCGCTGCTGGTGAATGTGCGGCGCGAACAGCTCGGTCAGGCTGGACGCCACGGCTTCCTGCCAGGGCTGGCGGCGGGCGAAGTTGACATACGCATCGACCGCGAATCGCGCTGCCGGTGCCACGTGGCGCAATGAGGTCACGTCGTCACGCGACAGGCCCACCGCCTCGCCCAAGCCAATCCAGGCTTCAATGCCGCCCGCGTCTTGAATGCCGCCCAGATTCAATCCATCGTGATCGAGGATGCGCAAAATCCATTCGCGACGAATCTCCCGGTTGTCACAGTTCGACAAGATCGCTGCGTCTTTCAGCGGAATCGATATCTGGTAATAAAAGCGGTTGACGACCCAGCCCTGAAGTTGCTCGCGCGTGAGTTTGCCCTCGGCCATTATCACGTGGAAGGGGTGGTGAATGTGATAGCTGCTGCTTTTTCCGCGCAGCCGGCTTTCAAACTCTTCGGCGCTCCAGGGCGCAGCCGTGTCGTTCATAAATCTATTTCCATGCCGTCGTAAGCCACCTCGATGCCGCGCCGCGTCAGCTCCTGCCGTTCAGCGCCTTCTTCATCAAGAATGGGGTTGGTGTTGTTGATGTGAATCAGCACTTTGCGCGTGCTGGCAGGCAATTGGTCCAGCCATTCGAGCATGCCGCCCGGCCCGCTTTGCGGCAGGTGGCCCATGGCGCGCGAGGTTTTTCTGGAGGCGCCCAGCGTGATCATTTCGTCCTCAAGCCACAGCGTGCCATCGACCAGCACGCAGTCGGCGGCCTGCATCGCAGCCCATACGTGCGGCTCCATCTGGCCCAGGCCAGGCGCATAAAAAATCTTCTTGCCGCTGGCCGGCTCAAGAATGGTCACGCCCACGTTGTCGCC